>JAIBFA010000090.1 GCA_019459325.1 Thiobacillus sp. | reverse complement strand
CCCGGTGCCTGCGATCTGGTCGAGGCCCTGACCCAGGAGCACGACGAGCTGGCGCTGCTGTGGCGGCGCCTTCGCGTGGAACTCAAGAAGATCGAGACAGGCGAGGCGTCAATTATTTTTCCGACCTCGGTCGCCATCAGGTGGTGATCTGGATGCCGGGCGACACGCCGCCGGTCGATGCCCAGGTCGACGTCGGCCCGAAGATCGAGCACGAGGTGCCGAACGAGGTGTTCCGCAGCGACATTGCGCCGCTGAAATTCGGGCGCTTCTATCCCTCTCAGCTCTTGCATGCAGAGGACGCTCCCGGACCGATGTTCCGCGTGACGAAGCTCAATGGTAAAAGCTTCCTCGCCAACTTCAGTCACCCGCTGCAGGGCCGCATCTTCAGCATCGACAGCGGCAAGAGCGATGTCTCGACCGAGCCCATCGGCAAGGTGGAGCAGCTGCTCGAATGGAGTGGCATGGACACCCAGATGCAGACGCCAACCGACTTCGAGGGGCCGGACGCGTTCAGCCGCGAGGACGAATTCCCCGACACGGAGTTCTACACGGTCGCCCGCAAGGTCACCCACGTCGACGCCGTGTGCGCGCGCCGCATCCAGGCGCTGTACCGCACGGTGCTGCCGGAGAACGCGCGGGTACTCGACCTGATGGCGGGCTGGCGCTCGCACCTGCCGGACACGGTGCAGCCCGCGGTGGGACTCGGGCTCAACGCCGAGGAGCTCGCCGACAACCCGCAGCTTGCCGAGCGCATCGTGAAGGACATCAACGCCGATCCGACACTGCCGTTCCCCGACGCCAGCTTCGATGCGGTGGTGTGCACGGTGTCGTTCGAATACCTGACGCGGCCGCACCAGATCGTCGCCGAGGCGAGGCGGGTGCTGAAGCCGGGCGGCATGTTCGTGGTGACGCTGTCGCACCGCTATTTCCCGCCCAAGGTGATCAAGCTGTGGACGCAGCTGCACCCGATGGAGCGCATGGCCTGGGTGGGCACGCTGATCAAGCAGGCGGGTTTCAAGAAGGTGGAGACCTACGTCGAGCGCGGTCTCAAGCGCCCGAAGGACGACCGCTACGCCGACACGCTCACCGAATCCGATCCGCTGTTTGCCACCTGGGGCGTCGCGCCCTGACCGACGGGAACGGCCAGGCGCCATGCCGCGCGCGCTGATCGGGCTGATCGCCGACACTCACGGCCTGTTGCGTCCCGAAGCCGTCGCGGCACTGGAGGGCTGTGCGCACATCGTCCACGCCGGCGACATCGGCTCGCGCACAGGGGAACCGCGGGGCGTGCTCGACGCGCTCGCGCACATCGCGCCGCTGACGGTGGTGCGCGGCAACAACGACCGCGCGAGCTGGGCGGCGCCGATCCCGTATACGGCGGACATTGAATTCGACAGCGTGCGCATCCATGTCCTGCACATCCTCGGCGAACTGGCCATCGATCCTGCGGCGGCCGGGATCAACGTCGTCGTGTCGGGGCATTCGCACCAGCCGTGCGTGGAAATCCGAGAGGGCGTGCTGTTCGTCAACCCGGGCAGCGCGGGCCCGCGCCGGTTCAAGCTGCCGGTCAGCGTGGCCCGGCTGCGGGTGGAAGATGGCCGCGCCGTGGCTGAGTTGGTTACACTTTTAAGGTAAGGTTGTTTTCGGATCGACCGGGTGCCGACCTTCCGGGGCCAGGCGAATCACTTGAACGAGGAGCGCGACATGTTGAAATGGCTGATGGTGACGTTCATGGCGCTGGCGCTGTCCGGCTGCGGCTACAACACCCTGCAAACGACCGACGAGGACATCAAGGCCACCTGGGCCGAGGTGCTGAACCAGTACCAGCGCCGCGCCGATCTGGTGCCGAACCTGGTCAACGTGGTGAAGGGCTACGCGGCGCATGAGCAAGAAGTGTTCATCTCGGTGACCGAGGCGCGCGCCCGCGTCGGCGCGATCCAGGCGACGCCCGAGCTGATCAACGACGAGGTGGCGTTCCAGAAATTCATCGCCGCGCAGGGCGAACTTACCGGTGCGATTTCCCGTTTGTTGCTGGTCGCCGAAAACTACCCGCAACTGAAGGCAGACGGTCTGTTCCGTGATTTGCAGGCGCAGCTCGAAGGCACCGAGAACCGCATCACCGTCGCGCGCAACCGCTATATCGCCGCGGTGAAGACCTACAACGTCACGGTGCGTTCCTTCCCGTCCAATCTCACCGCGATGCTGTTCGGCTACAAGACCAAGCCGAGCTTTACGGTGGAGAACGAGGCGGCCATCGCCGTACCGCCGAAAGTCGACTTCGGCACGCCGGCGCCGGCGCCAGTCCCCACGCCTGCGCCGGCTGCTCCGGCCAGCGGTAGCGACACATCCAGCAGCCTGTCGCACGGCTACTGATCCGGCTTGTCCATCCTGACCTGCCGGGGGCGAGCTGCCCTCGGTTTCTTTCTGCTGCTGTGTGCATTGTCCGCCTGGGCCCAGGTGGCCGTGCCAGAGCTGTCGCGCCGTGTCACCGACCTGACCGCCACGCTGAGTCCCGACCAGATCGCCGCGCTGGATGGCAAACTGGCTGCGTTCGAAGCGCAGAAGGGCAGCCAGATCGCGGTCCTCATCCTCCCCACCACCCAGCCTGAGGACATCGCGCAATTCGGCATTCGTGTCGCCGAGCAATGGAAAATCGGCCGCGCCAAAGTCGATGACGGCGTGATCCTGATCGTGGCTAAAGACGATCGCACCTTGCGTCTGGAAGTCGGCTACGGACTGGAAGGTGCGATTCCCGATGCCATCGCCAAGCGGGTGATCGCCGAGACCATCACGCCATACTTCAGGGCGGGCGATTTCTACGGCGGCATCGACGCGGGCGTGCAGCAGCTGATGCGGCTGATCGAGGGCGAGCCGTTGCCGCCGCCCCGTGCGCCGGAGAAGAACGGAGACGACAGCTCCTTCATCATGCTCATCGTCGGCGGCATCGTCGCGGGCTGGCTGCTCTCCATGCTGATGAGCCGTCCGGCTGCAGGCGGGATCGCCGCGCTCGGCAGCGGGGTGGTGGGGGCGATGCTGATGGGCTTGACCCCGGTGCTGCTGTTCATTGCCGTGTTCGTGTTTGCCGGCGTGGCCACGGGATTCCGCCACGGCGGCGGCTGGTCCAGCGGTGGAGGCGGTGGCTTCGGGGGTGGCGGCGGCTCGTGGGGCGGCGGTGGGGGCGGATTCGGCGGCGGAGGCGCATCGGGCTCATGGTGAATTTCACGCGCTGGGCGAGACACCTTCTCATGCCACCGTGGGCGTGGCGGCGTGCGTTTCCGCAGACCGCGCTCGATGCCATCGAGGCCGCGATCCGTGTGTCCGAGACTGCTCATGGTGGCGAAATCCGCTTTGCCATCGAGAACAGCCTGCCCGGCACCCTGGTGTGGCGCGGCATGAGTGGCCGTGAACGCGCAATCGAGATGTTCTCTAATCTGCGCGTGTGGGACACCGAGCACAACAGCGGCGTGCTGGTGTACCTGCTGCTGGCCGATCACGACATCGAAATCGTCGCTGACCGCGGCATCGCCGCGCGCGTCGATCCGGCTGAATGGGAGCAGGTGGCGCTGACGATGGAAGCGGCATTTCGGCAGGGAAAATTCGAGCGCGGCGCACTGGAAGGCATCGAGCGGATCAGCGCGCTGCTGGCGGCACATTTCCCGCCTGCCGGGCATAATCCAGACGAGTTGGCGAACCGGCCCGTGATCCTGAGGAGATGAAATGCAGGCTTATGTAGTGTGGTGGATCCTGGCGGCAGTGCTGGTAGGTGTGGAGCTCACCAGCGGGACGTTCTATTTGCTGGTGTATGGCCTGGCAGCGGCGGTGGCAGGCGTGGCCGCCTGGCTCGGCGCGGGCTTTTTTCTGCAACTGCTGACGGCGGGCGGAATTGCCGCGCTGGGCACGCTGGCACTGCGCCACTGGAAGCGCAGCACCGGCCACCCGGAATCCACCGTGCAGGACATGGACATCGGCCAGACCGTGCAGATCGAATCCTGGCAGGATGGCCGCGGCCAGGTCAAATACCGGGGTGCGCTGTGGGATGCCGAAGCCGAATCAGGCAGCGTCGACAGCACGCGCCCCCTGGTGATCCGGGCCGTCAGGGGCAATATGCTGGTTCTGGGCAACTAAAACCCGGACAGCGCCGGACATAGATCGAACTCAATAAATCAAAAGCAAAAGGGAGAAAACAATTGGATATCGTTGCACTGGTCATCCTCATCGTCATCGCCATCGTCGTCGCCAAGGGCGTGCGCGTGGTGCCGCAGCAAAACGCCTGGGTGGTCGAACGCCTCGGCAAGTTCCACGCGGTACTCGCACCCGGCCTCAATCTGGTCATCCCTTTCATCGACACCGTCGCCTACAAGCATTCGCTGAAGGAGATCCCGCTCGACGTGCCGAGCCAGGTCTGCATCACGCGCGACAATACGCAGCTCGCGGTCGACGGCATCCTGTACTTCCAGGTCACCGATCCGAAGATGGCGTCCTACGGCTCGAGCGACTACATCTCGGCAGTGTCGCAACTGGCGCAGACCACGCTGCGCTCGCTGATCGGTCGCATGGAGATGGACCGCACCTTCGAAGAGCGCGACGATATCAACCGTGGCGTGGTGCTGGCGCTGAACGAGGCCTCGACCAACTGGGGGGTCAAGGTGCTGCGCTACGAAATCAAGGACCTCACCCCGCCGAAGGAAATTCTTCACGCCATGCAGCGGCAGATCACCGCCGAGCGGGAGAAACGCGCGCTGATCGCCTCATCGGAAGGACGGATGCAGGAGCAGATCAACATCGCGACCGGCGAGCGAAATGCGGCGATCCAGGAGTCAGAAGGCGAGATGCAGGCGGCGATCAACGTTGCTCAGGGCGAGGCCGAAGCGATCAAGGCCATTGCCGCAGCCAACGCCGAAGCCATTGCCCGCGTGGCCCGCGCCGTCGAACTGCCCGGCGGCATGCAGGCGGTGAATCTGAAAGTGGCGGAAAAATACGTCGAGGCCTTCGCCGGCATCGCCAAGACCGGCAACACCCTGATCGTGCCGTCCAACATGGCGGATATCAGCTCGCTGATTGCCGGCGCGATGAGCGTGGTGAAGTCGCAGAATGCGGGGAGTTAATGCACGACATCATGGCGGTGCCGTAGCCAGATCGCGGTCATCACGCTGCTGATGAACAGGCCGAATACCCAGATGATGGTGTGGATGTGCCAGTCGGCCCGCACCATTAAAGCATAGGCGCCGGTCAGCACCAGAATGCTGATGTTCTCGTTGAAATTCTGCTGGGCGATGGAGTGTCCGGCGCCCATCAGCAGGTGGCCGCGATGCTGCAGCAAGGCGTTCATCGGCACCACGAAATAGCCCGCCAGCATCCCCGCCAGCATCAACAGCAGCAGCGCGGGGAACAGGCTTTCCACCCAGATCAGCGCAATCGGCACGAAGCCCAGGATGATGCCGGCAGGCAGCACGCTGATCGCGCTTTGCAGGCGGACGAACTTGCCGGCCAGAATCGAGCCGATGGCGATGCCGAGCGCAGTGGCGGCAGTGAGCTGGGTCGCCTGGTCGAGTCCGTATTTCAGGTTGAGTGCGGCCCAGGCAATGATGAGCAGCCGCAAAGTCGCGCCGACACCCCAGAACAGAGTGGTGACGGCGAGCGACACCTGGCCGAGCGGGTCGCGCCACAGGAGTTTGAAGCTGTGCCAGAAGTCGTGCAGGATGAACAGTGGCGACTTGCTGGGCAGCTTATGGTCAATGGGCAGGCGTGGAATGAACAGGTTGATGACGGCCGCGCCGAGATACAGGCTGGTGATGGCGACGATGGCAAATTTCGGGGCGATGAGCCGGCTGTCCAGGCCGAGGCTGACCAGGATGCCTTCGGCCAGTTGCGGGTTGATGAGGGCGCCGCCAATGATGGCGCCGAGCACGATGGCGGCCACCGTGGTGCCTTCCATCCAGCTGTTGGCGACAACGAGCTTTTCGGGTGGCAACAGTTCGGTGAGGATGCCGTATTTGGCCGGAGAGTACATGGCCGCGCCGACGCCGACGATGGCGTAGGCCAGCAGCGGGTGCAGACCGGCCAGCATGATCAGACAGCCCACGAATTTGACCGTGTTGGCGATCAGCATGACGCGGCCTTTTGGCAGGGCGTCGGCAAACGGCCCGACCAGAGGCGCCAGCACGATGTAGGCCACGACGAAAACCGTCTGTAGCAGCGGTGAAAACCATTCCGGCGCCGAGAAGAACAATAGCAGGCCGATGGCTGCAAACAGCAGGGCGTTGTCGGCCAATGCAGACAGGAACTGCGCAAACAGGATGATGTAAAACGCGCGGTTCACGGGCTGTCCGGATCAGGGATGGCGGGGGGGCATGTTGGGCAGGCGCCCCGTCGCTGAGGAAAGGACAGCGAATACAACGAGTTGGGGAGGGGATGGTTTCAACACGGGCGGGTTTGTGGTTGAATAAAATTCTTTTTTGACCCAGGGACGGGGATTTATGGCCGACCGCAGACTTCAAGTATTCTACACCGTCGCCAGGCAGCTCAGCTTCACCAAAGCCGCGGATATCCTGTATATGACCCAGCCTGCGGTGACCTTTCAGGTCAAGCAGTTGGAAGAGCATTTCAATACCCGTTTGTTCGAGCGCAGCCACGGCAAGATTTCGATGACGCCCGCAGGCGATCTGGTGCTGGGTTATGCCGAGCGCATCCTGGCGCTGACCGGCGAGATGGAAGCGCGCGTCGGCGAACTGACCGGACAGGTCACCGGCCCCTTGATGATCGGCGCTTCCACCACCATCGCCGAATACCAGTTGCCACGCATCCTCGGGGAATTCAAGGAGCGCTTCCCGCAGGTGCAGGCACGGCTGACCGTCGCCAATTCGGAAACCGTGGCGGCGAAAGTGGCCGATCATTCGCTCGACGTCGGCCTGATCGAGGCGCCTTCGCACAATCCCAACCTGACCACGCTCGCGTGCTGCGAAGACGAACTGGTGATGATTTGCGCACCGACCCACTCGCTGGCTTCGCGTTCGAGCGTGAACGCGCAAGATATCGCTGTACAGCCTTATGTGTCGCGTGAGCATGGTTCCGGCACGCGGGAGGTGGTCGACGACTTCTTCAAGAGCAATGGCGTCAATCCCGACGACCTGCATATCGAAATGGAGCTCGGCAGCCGCGAGGCGATCAAGGGAGCGGTCGAGGCCAACCTGGGCGTCGCCATCATGTCGGCTTCCACAGTCACCAAGGAAATCCAGTTGGGCACGCTGGTTGCCGTGCCGCTGCACCCCCGGCTCACGCGCGAACTGTCCATGGTCTACGCGCCGGAAAAATTCCGCAGCAAGCTGCTCGATGCCTTCATCAGCTTTGTCGAAAACAAATTTCAGCAGTGCAATGTCGACATCATTCCGCTGAAGCGCCCGATCAAGGGACGCGGCCGCTGATGCGCGACAGCAAGCGCCTGGTATCCATTTTCAGGAGCTTGTCGGAAACCCGGCAGCAGGCGCTGCTCGACTACGCCGAGTTTCTTGCCGGCAAGGAAGGCGCCGACACCGCAGCGGCCCCGCCCAGCGAACCGCTGCCGATCCCGCGCCCCGAGCAGGAAAACGTGGTCAAGGCGATTCAGCGTTTGATGCAGACTTATCCGATGCTGGAGCGCAACCAGATTTTCCACGAGGCGTCCGCGCAGATGACCCGTCACCTGATACACGGTGTGGCGGCAGTCGAAGCCATCGACGAACTGGAGCGGATTTTTGCGCGCCAGTATCAGCAGCACCTCGACGCGCTCAAAAAAGACCTGCTGTCGTCCTGACTCAGTCGGGCAGTGCGCCGCCGCACTGCCAGCAACTCATGAAATTCCCGGGGTTCGTCTCGCCGCAATGTGGGCAGGGTTTTTCGTCACGCAGCGGTGCGTTGCGCAATCCGGCCAATACCTCGCGCGCCTGCGCTTCCTGCGCATCGTCGTCGACCCATATCTCGGGCTGAGCCTGCATGAAAGGCACTTCTCCCAGCGCGCCAGCGGCGTTGGCGTTGAAAATGTGCGAGACGATGCCGAGACTGGATAGCGCATCGGCGGCCAGTTGGGCGTCGAGCAGGGTGGGGGCGATGTGAACCCGTTTCATCGACGGGCCGAGGGTGTTACGCCTTGCGGCGGACGCGCACGATCAGATCGATGCCTTCGGTCACCATGCCGGCCGGCAGCGGCGGCAGGCCGGAAATCTGCACGTGCTCAGCGTCGATGTCGGACAGTTTGCCGCTGTCGACTTCGTAGAGGTGGTGATGCGGGCTGGTGTTGGGGTCGAAGAACACCTTGCTGGGGTCGACGATGACCTCACGCACCAGGCCCTTCTCCAGAAAGAGCTTGAGCGTGTTGTAGACCGTGGCCTTGGAGGTTTCGGAGTGGCGGGTATTGACGATCGCCATCACCTGGTCGGCCGACAGGTGCTCCTGGCGCGAAAACAGCGCGTGCGCAATCTCGATCCGCTGATGGGTCGGATTGATCTCGTGGCTGCGCAGAAGGCCGGCCATGTTGTCGCGCGTGTAGTGCATGCGCGTCATGATAAACGGCAATCTGGACTTTGTCTAATATCCGGAATGGGTATGACTGTCATCTGGAAGGCCTCTGCAGGGCGCGGCGAAGCGACAAAAAACGGTACAATCTCAGCCAGTCTTTTGGAAACGGAATCCTGTGGTTACGCTCACCCGCCTCGATAGCGAGCAGCCTGATTTTCAGGCGCGCCTCACCCGCCTGTTGCAGTTCGACGACGCTGCCGATGCCGCCATCGAGCAGACGGTTGCCGCCATTCTGCTCGACGTGAAAACGCGGGGCGACGTGGCTGTGCTCGAGTACACCGAGCGGTTCGACCGCCTTTCGGCGTCGTCGCTGGCCAGCCTGGAACTCAATGCGGCGCAACTGCAGACCGCGCTCGACCATCTGCCGGCGGACACCCGTCAGGCACTGGAAGCCGCGGCGGATCGCGTGCGCCGCTATCACGCGAAGCAGGTTCAGGAGTCGTGGACCTACACCGAAGACGACGGCACCGTGCTGGGACAGAAGATCACGCCGCTCGACCGCGTTGGCCTCTATGTGCCGGGCGGCAAGGCGGCGTACCCCTCGTCGGTGCTGATGAACGCGATCCCGGCCAAGGTGGCCGGGGTGGGCGAGCTCATCATGGTGGTGCCGACCCCGGGCGGCGAACACAATCAGCTGGTGCTGGCCGCTGCCGCGATTGCCGGGGTGGACCGCGTGTTCACCATCGGCGGCGCGCAGGCCGTGGCCGCACTGGCCTACGGCACCCAGACCGTGCCGCAGGTCGACAAGATCGTCGGCCCCGGCAACGCCTACGTGGCGGCGGCCAAGCGCCGCGTGTTCGGCACCGTCGGTATCGACATGATCGCCGGTCCCTCCGAAATCCTGGTGATCGCCGACGGCAATACGCCTGCGGAATGGGTGGCGATGGACCTGTTTTCGCAGGCCGAGCACGACGAAATGGCGCAGTCGATCCTGCTGTCGCCCGATGCGGCCTATCTCGATGCCGTCGCGGCGGCGATCGACAAACTGATCGAAGAAATGCCGCGCAGCGACGTGATCCGCACCTCGCTGACCAATCGCGGCGCGCTGATCAAGACGCGCGACCTCGACGATGCAGCGGCGATCTCCAACACCATCGCGCCGGAACACCTGGAGCTCTCGGTGGCCCACCCCGACGCGCTGCTGCCCAAGCTGCGCCACGCCGGCGCGATCTTCATGGGCAAGAACACCTGCGAGGCGCTGGGCGATTACTGCGCCGGACCGAACCACGTGCTGCCGACTTCGCGCACCGCGCGCTTCTCGTCGCCGCTGGGCGTGTACGACTTCCAGAAGCGCAGCAGCCTGATCCACGTGTCGCAGGCCGGCGCGCAGACGCTGGGGCGGATCGCCGCCACGCTGGCCTACGGCGAAGGCCTGCAGGCGCACGCGCGTTCAGCCGAATACCGCCTGGTCCATAAATGAGCCGCGCCCCTCAATGAGTCGATTCTGGAGCGCCGTGGTGCACGGCCTGACGCCCTACGTGCCGGGCGAGCAGCCGAAGCTGGCCAACCTGGTCAAGCTCAACACCAACGAAAACCCCTACGGGCCCAGCCCGAAGGTGCTCGACGCCGTGCGCGCGGAAGCCGCAGACACGCTGCGCCTGTATCCCGATCCCAACTCCGACCGGCTGCGTGCAGGCATTGCCGCGTATCACGGCGTGACGCCTGATCAGGTGTTCGTCGGCAACGGCTCCGACGAAGTGCTGGCGCATGCCTTCATGGCGCTTTTGAAGCACGATCAGCCCATCCTGTTTCCCGACATCACCTACAGCTTCTATCCGGTGTATTGCGGGCTATACGAGATTGCCTATCGAACGATTCCGCTGACGGATTCATTCGAGATCCGGGTCGACGATTATCTGACGCCCAATGGCGGCGTGATTTTCCCCAACCCCAATGCGCCGACAGGGCGCCTCCTGGCATTGAGCGAGATCGAGCGCCTGCTCGCCGGCAACCCGGACTCGGTGGTGGTGATCGACGAGGCCTATGTCGACTTCGGTGGCGAGTCGGCGGTGGGGCTGGTGGCACGCTACCCGCAGCTGCTGGTCATCCGTACCCTGTCGAAGTCACATGCGCTGGCAGGCTTGCGCGTCGGCTATGCGATTGGACAATCTCACCTGATCGAGGCGCTAAGCCGGGTGAAGGACAGCTTCAATTCCTATCCGCTCGACCGCTTTGCCCAGGCCGGCGCGCTGGCGTCGATGGAAGACCGTGGCTATTTCGAATCCATTTGCGCGAGGGTGGGGGCGACCCGCACCCGGCTGGTGGCTGAAATGGAAAAACTCGGCTTCGAGGTGCTGCCCTCCAGCGCCAATTTCATCTTCGCCCGCCATCCAGCGCATGATGGCGCAGGACTGGCCGCGAGACTGCGCGAACGCAGCATCATCGTGCGCCATTTCAAAAATCCGGCCCGCATTGCGCCGTTTTTGCGCATCACGGTCGGCACCGATGCGCAATGCGATGCGCTGATCGCCGCGTTGAAAGACATTGCGGCCTGCTAGAATCCTTTTACAGCCTTATTTTCCGACGCCATGCGCACCGCCCAAGTCACCCGCAACACCCTCGAGACCCAGATCACGGTCAGTCTCAACCTTGACGGCACCGGCATTGCCAAGCTTGCCACCGGCGTGCCCTTCCTCGACCACATGCTTGACCAGATCGCGCGCCACGGTCTGATCGACCTCGACATCCAGGCAAAGGGCGATCTGCACATCGATGCCCACCACACGGTGGAAGATACCGGCATCACGCTGGGCCAGGCCTTCGCGCAGGCGCTCGGCGACAAGAAGGGCATCCGCCGCTACGGCCACGCCTACGTGCCGCTCGACGAGGCCTTGTCGCGCGTGGTGATCGACCTGTCGGGACGCCCGGGACTGGAATACCACGTCGACTACACGCGTGCGCGCATCGGCGAGTTCGACGTCGACCTGTTCCTCGAATTCTTCCGCGGCTTTATCAATCACGCCGGGGTGACGCTGCACATCGACAACCTGCGCGGCATCAATGCGCACCATCAGGCCGAGACCATTTTCAAGGCCTTCGGCCGTGCGTTGCGCATGGCGGTGGAAGCCGATGCGCGCATGGGCGACGTGCTGCCGTCCACCAAAGGTGCACTGTGAGCACACCTCAAGTTAAAAGCGGCTGCGCTGTGAGCCCATCGCAGCTCAAGGGAGCTGCGTTATGAAGGCGGACATCGCCGTCATCGACTACGGCATGGGCAATCTGCGTTCGGTGTCCAAGGCCATTGAGCACGTTGCGCCGGCGGCGAGCGTGGTGGTCACCTCCGACCCCGCCATCATTGCCGAGGCCGGCCGCGTGGTGTTTCCGGGGCAGGGCGCGGCGCCCGACTGCATGCGCGAAATCGACGCGCGCGGCCTGCGCCAAGTGATCATCGACGCCGCCCACAGCAAGCCCTTCCTCGGCATCTGCATGGGCATGCAGGTGCTGTTCGAACACAGCGAGGAGGGCGACACCGCCTGCCTCGGCATCCTGCCCGGTACGGTGCAGCATTTTCCGCACGAAGCGATGGTCGACGCGGCTGGCAACAAGCTGAAGGTGCCGCACATGGGCTGGAACAACGTCCATCAGGCGGCCCCGCATCCGCTGTGGGTGGGCATTGAGGAAGGCGCGCGCTTCTACTTCGTCCACAGCTATTTCGTGCAGCCTACTTCGCCCGACGTGATCGCCGGGTTCTCGCATTACCCCTTCCCTTTCACCTGCGCGGTGGCAACGGGGAACATCTTTGCGGTCCAGTTTCATCCGGAAAAGAGCCAGAACGATGGTTTGACGCTGCTGGGCAATTTTGTAACCTGGAATCCGGGTGCTTCCGAAACCGCCTGTGATATGTCCGGCGCTGCCTGCGCCTAATCTTGACTCTGTACGACCCTGCTGATTAGCCATGTTAATAATTCCTGCGATCGACCTTAAAGACGGCCATTGCGTACGCCTGGAGCAAGGCGAAATGGAGAAGGCCACCGTGTTTTCCGAGGACCCAGCCGCCATGGCCCGCCACTGGAAGGAACTGGGCGCACGCCGCCTGCATCTGGTCGACCTCAATGGTGCCTTTGCCGGCAAGCCGGTCAACGACGCGGCGATTCGCTCCATCGTCGATGCGGTGGGCGACGAGATGCCGGTGCAGCTCGGCGGCGGCATCCGCGACCTCGCCACCATCGAACGCTATCTCGACGACGGCGTGCGCTACGTCATCATCGGCACCGCCGCGGTGAAGAACCCCGGCTTCCTCCACGAAGCCTGCGACGCCTTCCCGGGCCACGTAATGGTCGGGCTCGACGCCAAGGACGGCAAGATTGCGGTCGAAGGCTGGTCCAAGATCACCGGCCACGACGTCATCGACCTGGCCAAGCGTTTCGAAGGCTACGGCGTCGAGGCCATCATCTACACCGACATCGGCCGCGACGGCATGCTGACCGGGGTCAATGTGGATGCCACCCAGCGCTTGGCGCAGGCGCTGTCGATCCCCGTCATCGCCAGCGGCGGCGTCACCAACCTCGACGACGTCAAGGCACTGTCCGCCGTTGCCAAGGACGGCATCATCGGCGCGATCACCGGCCGTGCGATCTACCAGGGCACGCTCGATTTCGTCGAGGCGCAGAAGCTCGCCGACGAACTGGCGGGCGGCGTGTTCGGCGTTTAACCACCCATGCTCGCAAAGCGCATCATTCCCTGTCTCGATGTCACCCATGGCCGTGTGGTCAAGGGCGTCAATTTCGTCGAACTGAAGGACGCCGGCGATCCGGTCGAAATCGCACGGCGCTACAACGAAGCGGGTGCGGACGAGTTGACCTTTCTCGACATCACTGCGTCGTCCGACGACCGCGACCTGATCCTGCACATCATCGAGGCCGTAGCCGCCGAGGTGTTCATTCCGCTCACCGTCGGGGGCGGCGTGCGCGAAGTTGGTGACGTGCAGCGTCTGCTCAATGCCGGCGCCGACAAGGTCAGCATCAATACCTCGGCGGTGATGAACCCGCAGCTGGTGAAGGACGCGTCCGACCGCTACGGCAGCCAGTGCATCGTCGTGGCGATCGATGCCAAGCGGGTGGGCGACCACTGGGAAGTCTTCACTCACGGTGGCCGCAAGACGACCGGCCTCGACGCCATCGACTGGGCGAAGAAAATGGAAAGTCTCGGCGCAGGCGAACTGCTGCTCACCTCGATGGACCGCGACGGCACCAAGAGCGGCTTCGACCTGGAACTGACCCGCAGGATTTCAGACGCGGTCGACATTCCCATCATAGCCAGTGGCGGCGTCGGCAATTTGCAGCATCTGGTGGATGGCGTGAAGGAAGGCCGTGCCGATGCGGTGCTGGCGGCGAGCATTTTTCACTTCGGCGAATACGGTATCGACGAGGCGAAGAAGTACATGAAGCAGCATGGCATCGAGGTTCGGCTGTGAGCGACTGGCTCGACGCCGTCAAATGGGACGCGCAGGGTCTGGTGCCGGCGATCGCCCAGGATGCGGCCAGTGGCGAGATCCTGATGGTGGCATGGATGAACCGCGAGGCACTGGAGGAGACTGTGCGCACGCAGCGCGGCGTCTACTGGTCGCGTTCGCGCAACAAGCTGTGGCGCAAGGGCGAAGAGTCCGGCCACGTGCAGACCGTCAGCGAAATCCGGCTCGATTGCGACAATGATGTGGTGTTGCTGAAAATTGAACAGTTGGGCGGTATTGCCTGTCATACGGGACGCCGCTCCTGTTTTTTCCGGAAGCTCGAGAACGGTGACTGGGTGACGACCGCCCCGGTGCTGAAGAGCCCCGACGAGATCTACAAATGAGCGACATCCTCGACCGCATCGCCGACACGCTGGAAGCGCGCAAGCAGGCGTCGCCCGACAGTTCCTACGTGGCCAGACTGTATGCCAAGGGCACCGACGCCATCCTGAAGAAGATCGGCGAGGAAGCGACCGAAACCGTGATGGCGGCCAAGGACGACCAGGCCGAAAAGATCATCTACGAAGTCGCCGATTTGTGGTTTCATACCCTGGTGCTCTTGGCGCACAAGGGACTGAAGCCGGCGGATGTGCTGAACGAGCTGGCGCGTCGCGAAGGCCTGTCCGGCCTGGCTGAAAAGGCGAATCGACATGAGTGACTGCATTTTCTGCAAGATCCTTGCCGGCGAGATTCCCTGCAGCAAGGTGTATGAAGACGACGAGGTGCTGGCGTTTCACGATATCCATCCGTTCGCGCGGGTGCATTTCCTGATCATTCCGAAGGCGCACATCGCGACACTGGTCGACTGCACGACCGAGCATGAAAAGCTGCTGGGCAAGATGCTGCTGCTGGCGCCGCGTCTGGCGAAGGAGCAGGGCCTCGACGCCGGCTTCAAGACGCTGATCAACACCGGGCGTGGCGGTGGTCAGGAAGTGTTTCACATTCACGTTCATGTATTTGGTGGCGGCGACCCCGTTGCCCGCGGTTAATTTAGAGGAGACTTATCATGGGTAGCTTTAGCATTTGGCACTGGCTGATCGTTCTGGTCGTCGTGCTGCTGATTTTCGGCACCAAGAAGCTGCGCAACATTGGCAGCGACCTGGGCGGTGCGGTCAAGGGATTCAAGGAAGGCATGAAGGAAGAGCCGCCGAAGGTCGGTGACAGTACCGATCAGCAGGGGCGCACCATCGACGTCGAAGTCAAGGACAAACAGCAGAACTGAGGTGCAAGAAACAAGATGCACGTTACAAGGAAAACCTTGCGGCTTGAATCTTGAACCTCGACTCTCGTACCTGACCCATGTTCGACATCGGCTTTACTGAACTCCTCGTCATCGGCGTGGTGGCGCTGATCGTCATCGGCCCCGAGCGCCTGCCCAAGGTGGCGCGCACGGCCGGGCATCTGTACGGCCGCATGCAGCGCTATGTCTCGTCCGTAAAATCGGACATCAGCCACGAGATGCAGCTGGATGAAATGCGCCGGGTCGGGCAAAGCTTCAAGGAGTCGGTCGAGTCAGCGGCGTCGGGCATCCAGCAGCAGGCAACGGTGGTCGACGACTATCTGCGTGACGAGGCGAGCAACGTCAACAAGGTGGTGGCGGCGATGGCAGTGACCGAGGGCGAGCGCCCCGTCACGGAGCCCGCGATGAAGCAGGCCGAGGTGTCGCCCACGCCGCAGCAGAGTCTGCCGCTCGATGAACCTGACCAGAATACCCTTACCCCCACGCCGTCTGCAGTAGTGGAAACGGCGCGCGGCGAAACCGCCGGCAAAACCCCATGAGCAACACAGAAGACACCTTTATCTCGCATCTCATCGAAATGCGGGATCGTCTGCTGCGGGCGGTGATCGCGGTGGTGGTTATCTTTATTTGCCTGTTTCCCTGGGCGCAGGATCTCTACGCACTGTTGGCCAAGCCTATGCTGGCCTCTCTGCCGCAAGGCGGCCAGATGATCGCCACCGAGGTCACCACGCCGTTCTTCGTGCCGATCAAGGTCACCATGATGGCCGCCTTTCTGCTGGCCATGCCGTGGGTGTTCTATCAGGCGTGGGCGTTTGTCGCGCCCGGCCTCTACCAGCACGAGAAGCGCCTCGGCGTGCCGCTGGTGATCGCCAGCGTGATTCTGTTTTTGCTCGGGATGGCGTTTGCCTATTTCCTGGTGTTTCCGGTGGTGTTCGGTTTCATCGTCGGCGTGGCGCCCGAAGGCGTGGCCGTGATGACCGACATCGGCAAGTATCTCGATTTCGTGATGACGCTGTTCATGGCCTTCGGCATCACCTTCGAAGTCCCGGTCGCGGTGGTGCTGCTGGTCAAGATGGGCATGGTGTCGGTGGCCAAGCTGCGCGAGATCCGGCCCTATGTCATTGTCGGGGCGTTCGTCATCGGCGCGATTTTTACTCCGCCTGACGTGATTTCGCAGTTCATGCTCGCCGTCCCGATGTGGCTTCTGTACGAACTGGGTATCCTCGTCGCGGCGATGATCACCAAGCCCCAACCCGAAACCGAGGCGGATTACACGCCGATGTCGGAGGCCGACATGGAGGCCGAGCTCGACCGTATCGAGTCCGGCCAAGCTGAATCCGACCCGCCTGACACCAAATAACGCACCCTGGTGGTGCGCAATGCGCCCTCACGCACTGATGTAGTGCTATCTGCCCGCCCAACGGAAAGTCATTTCATTACGAATCAGTGGGTTAAGTAGCGGGAACACTGTTTGCTTCTGTCAGCCGGCAATCTACTGGGAGTCGGGTGTATGGAAGCGTTGAAAGCAGGCAGTGATGTGCTGTTCGTGTTGCTGGGCGGCATCATGGTGCTGGCCATGCATGCGGGGTTTGCCTTTCTTGAGCTCGGCACGGTGCGCAAGAAGAACCAGGTCAATGCCCTGGTCAAGATCCTCACCGATTTTTCGGTTTCCACCATCGCCTATTTCTTCATCGGCTACAGCGTCGCCTACGGCGTCAGCTTCTTTTCCAGCGCCGAGGTGCTGTCGGCCAAAAATGGCTACGACCTGGTCAAATTCTTTTTTCTGCTGACGTTTGCGGCGGCGATTCCCGCCATCGTGTCGGGCGGCATCGCCGAACGCGCACGCTTCAATCCGCAACTGGCGGCCACGTTTGCGCTGGTCGGACTCGTTTATCCCTTCTATGAGGGTATCGTCTGGAACGGCAACTACGGCATTCAGGACTGGCTGGAAGCCACCTTTGGCGCTCGCTTCCATGACTTCGCCGGCTCGGTGGTGGTGCACGCCGTGGGTGGCTGGATCGCCCTGCCTGCAGTGCTGCTGCTGGGCGCGCGACGCGGGCGCTACACGAAGGACGGCATGATCTCGGCGCATCCGCCGTCGAATATCCCGTTTCTCGCGCTCGGCGCGTGGATCCTGACGGTGGGCTGGTTCGGCTTCAATGTGATGTCGGCGCAACTGATCGAGGCGGTGTCGGGTCTGGTGGCGGTGAATTCCCTGATGGCGATGGTGGGCGGCACGCTGGCGGCGCTGGTGATCGGCCGCAACGACCCGGGTTTCATCCACAACGGTCCGCTGGCGGGCCTGGTGGCGGTGTGCGCCGGCTCGGACCTGATGCATCCGCTCGGTGCGCTCGCCACCGGCATGATTGCTGGTGCGCTGTTCGTGTGGATGTTCATGGTGACGCAGAACAAGTGGAAGATCGACGACGTGCTCGGTGTATGGCCGTTGCACGGTCTGTGCGGGGCGTGGGGCGGGATCGCAGCGGGGATTTTCGGAACCCAGGCGTTGGGCGGGATCGGCGGTGTCAGCCTGGCGGCGCAGGTGATCGGCACCCTGGGCGGCGTGGCGGTGGCCGCCCTCGGTAGCCTGATGGTTTACGGCTTGCTGAAGCAGGTGGTCGGCTTGCGTCTCGACGCGGAGGAGGAATTCAATGGTGCCGACCTCAGCATCCACAAGGTGTCGGCAACGGCCGAGCGCGAGACCAACTGGTAGCGCCTAGTTTTTCTCTCGTTGCCGCAGATACCGGCGGCGTTCGATGCGCAGCTGTTCGAGTTGCCGGTCGACTTGCACCACGTCGGGATGCTGCTTGGTGTATTCCAGCAGCAGTTCGGTGCGCTTGATCCGCAACTCAACCTGTTTTTTGTCGAGACCGGCGAGATAGGCGTCCGATTCAACGGTGGGGCGGGACGCCGGGCGATCGGTGAGTTCAGCCGAAGGCGGGCTGTCGGAGACAGCGTCAGCAGGCGGCTGCGAGGCGGATATCTGCGTCGCGGGGGGGGCGGGCGACTGTGATGCTTGCAGAAAGTGCTCGATGACGATGATGCCGATCCCGATCAGCAAAAATACGACGACGGGCGTACCAAACGCCAGGATGGGCAGCAGCCGCGAGATGCGGTTGGAAGGCGGCGGCACAGGCTTGGAGGGAGTGGGCGGGAGCAGCGCATGGAGGGCGTTGACCAGCGCGCGCGCATCGGGCCGTGCTCCCGGATTCTTGTCCAGCATGCGTGCCAGCAGGCTGGCCAGTCCTTCGGGCAACTGGGGGCGCAGCGACGTGGCGGGTACCGGCGTTTCGTGGATCACTCGATACACAATGGTGGGCAGACTGTCGCCGTCGAATGCATAGTGTCCCGTGAGCATTTCGTACAACACGGCGCCAAGCGAGAAAATATCCGAGCGGCCATCAATCTCGCGCCCCATGGCCTGTTCCGGCGACATATAGCGCGGCGACCCGAGCATCTGCCCGGTTTGGGTGTGGTCACTGTTGACGAGATGGGCGATCCCGAAATCGGTCAGTTTGACGCGCCCGCGCTGACCCGTGACGACAACGTTGGCGGGTTTGATATCGCGGTGGATGACGCCATGCTCGTGTGCAAACGCCAGCGCTTCGGCCATTTGCAAGGCGGTGTCGAGCGCCAGACTGAGCGGTATCGGCCCCTTGTTCATGACGTCGCGCAGCGTCGCGCCGGAAAGATGCTCCATGGCGATGTAGGCGAGTCCATCGGCTTCGCCCACGTCGTAGATGGTCACGATGTTGGGGTGTGACAGCCGGCCGGCGCTCTGCGCCTCGCGCAGGAAACGTGCCTCCGCGTCCGTGCCTTCCTGGCGCAACTGCGTGAGTGACACGGTCTTGATGGCCACGGTGCGCTCGATCAGCGGATCGCGTGCGCGATAAACCGTGCCCATCGCGCCCTGGCCGATCTCATCGAGGATTTCGTAGCGGCCGATTTTCATGGCGCCGATTTCCACGGCATGGCAAACATCAAGTCTGGCATTCCACAATCTGGCCACGTATTGCGCGGCTGTCGGTTCCCATCAGGTACAGATACCACGGCATCAGGTCGTCGGCGCTGGCTACGGTTTCGGGTGCAAGCCCGGGATGGGTGCGCGAACGCAGGGTGGTGGCGACAGGGCCGGGAATCAGCGTGTTGATGCGCATATTTTCGTCTGCACTGAGTTCATCGGCCCAGACACGGGTCAGGGTTTCCAGCCCCGACTTGGCCACGGCATAGCCGCCCCAATAGGCGCTGGGTCGATGGCCGTGGGTTTCGCCGGTGAAGATCACGGACGCATCCGGCGCCTGCTGCAGCAAGGGCAGACACGCGCGGGTCAAGGCAAACGGAGCAATCAGATTGACCCGCATCATGGTCTGCCACTGTTCCAGGGTTTGCAGGTGGAGCGGTGTCAGACTGTAAAACTGGTGCGCGCTGTGCAGCACGCCATCGAGACGCTTCAGGTGATGCGCGATGGTATTGGCCAGGGTTTCCAGGCTGCGGTCGTCTGCAGTGGCGAGGTCATAGGGAAACATCGCGGGTTCGGGGCCGCCGGCGGCCAGAATCTCGTCATACACCGCTTCGAGCTTGGTTTCGTCACGGGCCAGCAGGGCGACGGTGGCGCCGTGGCGCGCAAACGCCAGGCTGGCGGCACGACCGAGACCGGAACTGGCGCCGGTGACGAGAATGACGCGGCCTGCAAGCAGGTCAGGGCGGGGGGAATAGTCTTTCATAGCTGTTCGAGTAAAGCGCCGGCCGATTGTACTCCGCTCTGCGTTGCACTTTCGAGTGTGGCGGGATAGGGCCCGGCGGTGTAATCGCCCGCCAGAAAAATGTGCGGATGCGCAGTGCGTACAGCGGGGCGGGGCATGTTGGGCACGCAGGCGTAGGTCGCCTGTTTTTCGACGATGCGTTTGCGCCAGCGTGCAGGCCCGGGCTGGGCGATGCGTAGCAACTGGGCTTCGGCCTGATCCAGCCAGTCCTCGGACAGATTCGCGGCGGCGCTGGCAACAAAGGCGAGCAGACCCGGCTGGGCGTGGCTCTGGCCGCGGTCGAACACAAACTGCGCGGGACCATTCGCCAGGGCGAACAGCGGTTTGCTTAATCGAAAGGCCGGGTCGTATTGCACGTAGCCGGTCGCAATCGGTTGGTAGCGGTAGGCTGACACATCACGCACGACCGATTCGAGTTCCGGGATCGGTGCCGCCAGCGTCGCCAGATGCTGCGGTGCGACGGCCAGGATGGCGTGGCTGTAGGGAGATGACTCGTCGCGCGTGCCCAGCGTGATGCCGGCCGATGCCGCTTCGAGTGCGTTCACCCGGCTGGACAGACGTACTTCGCCACCCAGTTCGATCAGGCGCGTAGCGGCAGGTGCTGGAAACAATGACGTCAGGTCGCGGCGCGGCAACAACAGGTCACTGTGATGATTGCGCCCACCGAATGCGGCGCGGATCACATTGCGAAAAACCCGGGCACAGGCCAGGTCTGGCGGCGTGTTGAGGGCGGACACGCAGAGCGGATGCCACAGCAGGCGCTTGAGTTTTTCGGGCTGGCTGTGGGTGAACTGGCTGACGCTTAGATGATCCGATGTATCCCTGCTGTTCAGCAGGGTATGCGCCCACCGTGCGGCAGCCAGCTTCTCGCTCCAGCTGAGCCCCTGGGCGCCGAGTAGTCCCGCCAGCAAGTGCAGCGGGGCCGGCAGGCGCGGGCAGGCGAGGCTGAAATCCGGTGGCTGGTCGAGCGTGAGCGGCAGGCGCCACAAACCATCAGGGGGGGTGACGGGGCACAGGCGATCGATCAGTTGGAGCGTCTGTTCATAGGCGCCGAGCAGAATGTGCTGGCCGTTGTCGAGCGGCTGGCCTTCGAGTTCGACCGCACGTGCGCGTCCGCCGAGCGTGCGACTGGCCTCGTACAGAGTGACGGCGACCCCCGCTTCGGCCAGCGTCAGCGCGGCGGCGCAGCCGGCCCAGCCGCCGCCGACCACGGCGACCCTGGGTTGGTCCGAGCGTGCTTTCATGGAGACAGCCAGGTCTTGCTGGCCAGCCACAGTTTGCGTAGCGGTGTAAGCGCCACGCGTGCGCGCAGCACGGGAAATTTGTCGCGGCGGATTTCGTCGAGCAGGGTGCGGTAAATCGCCGCCATCACCCGTCCCGGACGTTGCGCCCGGCGCGCGCGCGCGGGCAGGGCGGCCAATGCGCTGTCGTAATGCGCGCTGGCGCGCTCGTACTGGAATTGCATCAGCGCCTGAAATCCGGGCGTGTCCACGCCGCTCAGAATGTCGGCCTCGCGTACGCCGAAGCGTGCCAGCTCATCTTGCGGCAGGTAAATCCGGCCGCGACGCGCGTCCTCGCCGACATCGCGGATGATGTTGGTGAGCTGAAACGCGAGCCCCAGTTCGTGCGCGTAGCGGCGGATTTCGCGGTCGTCCTCGCTGCGCGACCCGCCGAAAATCGCTGCCGCCACTTCGCCGACAACGCCCGCGACGCGATAGCAATACAGATTGAGCGACTTGAAATCGGGGTAGCGCAGGCGGTCGAGGTCCATCGCCATGCCGTCGACGATTTCGAGCAGCAGCGCGGGCGGGATGGCGCGCCCTTGCGGCGTGTCGTGGAGCGCGCGGGTGGCAGGGTGCTCCGGTTCGCCTGCCGCGAAACGGGCGATCTCGGCGCGCCACCAGTCGAGCTTGGCTTCGGCCACCTGGCGCTCGTGGCATTCGTCGACCACGTCGTCCAGTTCGCGGCACAGCGCGTAGAACGCGGTGATCGCACGCCGCGTGTCCTGCGGCAGGAAGACAAAGCTGTAATAGAAGCTGGAGCCGCTGGCGGCGGCGCGTTCCTGGCAGTACTGATGGGCATCCATATTCAGAAAACCGCCCGTCCGAGCATCGCGATCCAGTCCTTTTTGGTCAGCACCGGGCGGTTTTGGAAGACGCAGCCCGGATCGGCGTGTAGTTTGCGCAGTATGGTTTCGCCGCCGAGGATGGTGACGCGCAGCTCAAGGCCGATGCGCCCCTTGAGTTGCCGGCCGAGCGGCGCGCCGGCTTGTAGCAGCTTGCGTGCGCGTTCGATCTGCTTGTGCATCATCATGTGCCACAGGCCGCGCGAGTCGCCTTGCGCAATCTGCGTCTCGCTGACGTGATGCGCGGCCAGTTCGTCCTGCGGCAGGTAGATGCGGTCCTTTTTGTAGTCGACCGCGATGTCCTGCAGGAAGTTGATCAGTTGCAGGCTGCTGCAGATGGCGTCTGAATAGGCCAGATGCCGGGGGTCGTGGTCGCCGTACAAATGCAGCATCAGGCGCCCTACCGGGTTGGCCGAGCGGCGGCAGTAATCCATGACTTCGCCGAAGGTGGCGTAACGGGTTTTTTCCACGTCCTGCGCAAACGCCGACAGCAGATCGCGAAACGGGGCGAGCGGGATGGCGTGATCGCGGATCGCGGCAGCAAGCGGTACAAAAACCGGATGGGTGGACGGCTCGCCGCGTTCGATGCGGTCGAGTTCTTCCTGATACACCGCCAGTTGGGCCAGCCGCTCTGTCGCCGGCGCATCGCCTTCGTCGGCAATGTCGTCCGCGCTGCGGGCAAACCGGTAAATAGCCTCGACCGGCCGGCGCAGCCGTTTGGGCAGCAACCAGGACGCAACGGGGAAGTTTTCGTAATGATCGACCGGCACCGGCAACAAAAAACGGAATGGGAATAATGACTTAGGCAGGATGCCGGGTGGGCTTGGGTGACAGCATCGCATTGATTATATTACACTTATCGGTCGATAGTTTTGCGGCCACGCCGCGAGAGTGGCGGAATTGGTAGACGCACTGGATTTAGGTTCCAGCGCCGCAAGGCGTGGGGGTTCGAGTCCCCCCTTTCGCACCATCGGTTTTTTGCGCTTCACCCATCCTCAAATCAGCCAGGAAGTATTTTGATGCAAGCAAATCTTGAAGTTCTCGAAGGACTGGTCCGCCGTCTGGACATCAGCGTACCCATGGATCAGCTGGAATCCGAAGTGCAGAGCCGCCTCAAGCGCCTGGCACGCAACGTCAAGATGGATGGTTTCCGTCCTGGCAAGGCGCCGCTCTCGGCGGTGGCGCGTCAGCATGGTCCTGGCGTGCGCCAGGAAGTGCTGGGTGAAACTTTGCAGAGCCGCTTTGGCGAAGCGATTCAGGCCCATCAGCTGAAGATTGCGGGCTATCCGCGCTTCGAACCGAAAGCGGGACAGGCGGCTGCTGCGGAAATGACCTTCAGCGCCAGCTTCGAGGTCTATCCTGAAGTGAAGATCGATGACCTCAGCACGGGCAAGATCAGCCGCCCCGTCGTGGCTCTGGGCGAGGCCGACGTGGCGAAGACGCTGGAAGTGCTGCAGAAACAGCGCCGTACGTTCGAATCCACCGATCGGGCCGCAGCGGAAGGTGATTTGGTCAAATTCGATTATCAGGGCACGATCGATGGCGTAGCATTCGAAGGCGGCAAGGGCGAAGACTTCGCCGCGGTGATCGGCGAAGGCCGTCTGCTGAAGGATTTCGAGCAGAGCCTGACCGGGCTCAAGGCAGGCGACAGCAAGGGATTCGATCTGACTTTCCCGGCTGAGTATGCCGCCAAGGAGCTCGCCGGCAAGGGGGCGCATTTCGAGGTGCAGGTCAAGGACGTGCAGGCCCCGGTGCTGCCGCCGGTGGATACGGAATTTGCGAAGGCGCTGGGTGTCGAAGACGGGGACGTGGAAAAACTCAAGGCCGAGGTGAAGTCCAATCTTGAGCGCGAAGTCAAACGTCGCGTGCAGACGAAGCTGAAAGAGCAGGCAATGGACCTGCTGTTGCAGAAAAGCACGTTGGATCTGCCGCAGAGCCTGGTGGCGATGGAAACCGAGCGTCTGATGAAAATGACGGAAGCGGATATGCAGTCGCGCGGGGTTCAGACCATGAAGCTTTCGGCCGATATGTTTACAGGACAGGCCGAACGCCGCGTCCGTCTCGGGTTGATCCTGGCCGAGATCGTGCAGGCGAACAAACTGGTGGCCCAGCCCGATCAGCTTCGTAGTCTGATTCAGGAACAGGCGCAGAGCTACGAGGAGCCGGAACAGGTGGTGCAGTGGTACTACCAGAGCCCCGAACGGATGCAGGAGATCGAGTCCCTGGCGCTGGAAGAGAATGTGGTAGCATGGGTTGCAGGTCAGGCCAAAGTGGAAGACGTGACAACCTCCTTTGAAGATTTGATGGGACGTGCCTGATGCGCATTGATTTTGAACGCGGTATTTCTGATTCGCAGCCCTTCGAGCCGCAAGGTCTGGGGCTGGTGCCCATGGTCGTCGAGCAAAGCGGCCGTGGCGAGCGCGCCTACGACATCTACTCGCGCCTGCTCAAGGAGCGGGTCATTTTTCTGGTGGGGCCGGTCAACGACGCGACCGCCAACCTGGTGGTCGCCCAAATGCTGTTCCTGGAGTCGGAAAATCCCGACAAGGACATCTACTTCTACATCAACTCCCCCGGCGGGTCGGTCTCGGCTGGACTGGCGATCTACGACACCATGCAGTTCATCAAGCCGGATGTGTCCACACTCTGTATCGGCCAGGCGGCCAGCATGGGCGCATTTCTGTTGACTGCGGGCGCCAAGGGCAAGCGCTACTGTCTGCCGAATTCGCGCGTCATGATTCACCAGCCGCTGGGCGGTTTTCAGGGCCAGGCGTCGGATATAGCCATCCACGCCAAGGAAATCCTATATTTGAAAAGTCGTCTCAACGACATGCTGGCCAAGCATACCGGGCAAAGCATTGACGTGATCGAGCGCGACACCGATCGCGACAACTTCATGAGCGCGAACGACGCGGTGAGCTATGGTCTGGTCGACAAGGTGCTGACCAGCCGCAACGAAGCATCAGGCAATTAAGCAAGGAACTGGCATGGCAGACAAAGGCTCGAGCGACAAACTTCTTTACTGCTCCTTCTGCGGCAAAAGCCAGCACGAGGTGCGCAAGCTGATTGCCGGGCCGTCGGTATTCATCTGCGATGAATGCGTCGAGCTGTGCAACGACATCATCCGCGAGGAAATCCAGCAGGCCGACAGCCAGAAGGGTTCCGGTTCCGATCTGCCGACGCCGCACGAAATCAGCGATATTCTCGATCAGTACGTGATCGGCCAGGCCCAGGCCAAAAAGGCACTGGCGGTTGCGGTCTACAACCACTACAAGCGTTTGCGCAGCAATGCCGGCACCGGCGAAGTCGAACTGGCCAAGAGCAACATCCTGCTGATCGGGCCGACCGGCTCGGGCAAGACGCTGTTGGCGCAAACGCTTGCACGCCTGCTGAACGTGCCGTTCGTGATTGCCGATGCCACTACGTTGACCGAAGCCGGTTATGTGGGCGAGGATGTCGAGAACATCATCCAGAAGCTGCTGCAGAAGTGCGATTACGATGTCGACAAGGCCAAGCAGGGGATTGTTTACATTGACGAAATCGACAAGATCTCGCGCAAGGCCGACAACCCCTCGATTACCCGCGACGTCTCGGGCGAGGGGGTGCAACAGGCGCTGCTCAAGCTGATCGAGGGCACCACGGCTTCGGTGCCGCCCCAGGGTGGACGCAAGCACCCGAACCAGGAATTCGTTCAGGTCGACACCAGCAACATCCTGTTCATTTGCGGGGGGGCGTTCAGCGGGCTGGAGAAAGTGATTCGCGGTCGTACCGAAAAAGGCGGCATCGGCTTCGGCGCCCAGGTCAAGAATGTCGATGAGACCAAGCGCGATGTCGAGTTGCTCCATCAGGTCGAACCCGAAGATCTTATCAAATATGGTCTGATCCCCGAATTTGTCGGACGTTTGCCCGTTGTCTCGACCCTGGATGAACTGGATGAGGCTGCGCTGGTGCAGATCCTGACCGAGCCGAAGAACGCACTGACCAAACAGTTCATCAAACTCTTCAAGATGGAAGGCGTCGATCTCGAATTCCGCGAGGATGCGCTGAATGCCATCGCCAAGCGCGCGCTGGCGCGCCGCACCGGCGCGCGCGGCCTGCGTTCGATCATCGAGCATGCCTTGCTCGATACCATGTACGACCTGCCCTCGCTCAAGGGGGTTGTCAAGGTGGTGGTGGACAACGGGCTGGTCAGCGGCGACGGCAAGCCCTTGCTGATCTACTCCGACCAGGGCGAACAGCCTCTGGCTGCCGGCGCCTGAACCGGAATGGCTGATGGGGAACCTGTCAGCCATCTTGAATTCCAAACTATGCCCCCCAACTGTGGATGAGCGTGGTTGAAATGCCGCGCATCCTTTCCTCAACCCTTACCAGGAAATCATGATGAGCGACAACGTATCCAAGGAACAGGTTGATCTGCCGCTGTTGCCGCTTAGGGATGTGGTGGTGTTCCCCCACATGGTCATCCCGTTGTTTGTCGGCCGCCCCAAATCGATCAAGGCGCTGGAAACCTCGATGGAATCCGGCAAGAGCATCCTGCTGGTCGCGCAAAAGACCGCCGCACAGGACGACCCCACGCCGGAAGACCTCTACGACACCGGCAGTGTGGCCACCGTCCTGCAGATGCTGAAACTGCCCGATGGCACGGTCAAGGTTCTGGTTGAGGGCAATCAGCGTGCCCGTGTGCTGGACGTGACCGATGTTGGCACCCATCTATCCGCACGCGCCGAAATCCTGCCTGCCGAAGGCGAGGAACTGGTTGAAGTGGAAGCGATGCGTCGCGCCCTGCTGACGCAGTTCGACCAGTACGTCAAACTGAACAAGAAGATTCCGCCGGAAATTCTGACTTCGCTGTCGGGCATTGACGAAGGCGGCCGCCTGGCCGACACCATCGTTGCGCACCTGCCGCTGAAGCTGGAACAGAAGCAGGAAGTGCTGGAGATGATCGGCGTCAACAAACGCCTCGAGCATCTGCTCGGCCTGCTGGAAGGCGAACTCGACATTCTGCAGGTGGAAAAGCGCATCCGCGGCCGCGTCAAGCGGCAGATGGAAAAGAGCCAGCGCGAGTACTACTTGAACGAACAGGTCAAGGCGATCCAGAAGGAACTGGGCGACATCGAGGAAGGTGCCGAACTGGAGGAGTTGGAAAGCCGCATCAAGCAGGCCAGCATGTCCAAGGAGGCCGAAGCCAAGGCCATGGGCGAGCTGAAAAAGCTGCGCATGATGTCGCCGATGTCGGCCGAGGCCACTGTGATCCGCAGCTACATCGAGGCGATGGTCGGCCTGCCGTGGAAGAAGAAAACCAAGATCAGCAAGGATCTGGTGAAGGCCGAGCGCGTGCTTGACGAGGACCACTACGGCCTCGACAAGGTCAAGGAACGCATTCTCGAGTACCTCGCAGTGCAGCAGCGCGTCGACAAGGTCAAGGCGCCGATCCTGTGCCTGGTGGGCCCACCAGGCGTTGGCAAGACCTCGCTTGGCCAGTCCATCGCACGCGCGACCAACCGCAAGTTCGTGCGCATGGCGCTGGGCGGCGTGCGCGACGAATCCGAGATTCGCGGCCACCGTCGCACCTATATCGGCTCGATGCCAGGCAAGATCCTGCAAAGCCTGACCAAGGTCGGGGTGAAAAATCCGCTGTTCCTGCTCGATGAAGTCGACAAGATGGGACAGGATTTCCGCGGCGATCCGTCGTCGGCGCTGCTGGAAGTGCTCGACCCCGAGCAAAATCATACCTTCCAGGATCATTACATCGAGGTCGAATACGATCTGTCGGATGTGATGTTCGTTGCCACCGCCAACTCGCTCAATCTGCCCGCGCCTTTGCTGGACCGGATGGAAGTGATCCGCCTGTCGGGCTACACGGAAGATGAGAAGGTCAATATTGCAGTACGTTATCTGGTGCCCAAACAGCTCAAGGTCAACGGCATCAAGGAAGGCGAGCTGGCCATTGCCGAATCGGCCCTGCGTGACATCGTGCGCTACTACACACGCGAGGCCGGTGTGCGCAGCCTCGAGCGCGAGGTTTCGAAGATCTGTCGCAAGGCCGTCAAGGCCCTGTTGCTGAAGAAGCAGAGCACCAAGATCACAGTCACGTCGCGCAATCTGGAGAAATACCTCGGCGTGAAGCGCTTCAGTTTTGGCGTCGCTGAACAAAACAACCAGGTGGGGCAGGTGACGGGGCTGGCATGGACCGAAGTGGGCGGCGAGTTGCTCAC
Organism: Thiobacillus sp.; assembly: GCA_019459325.1. Lineage (GTDB taxonomy): Bacteria > Pseudomonadota > Gammaproteobacteria > Burkholderiales > Thiobacillaceae > Thiobacillus. The sequence continues at coordinate 34,555 of JAIBFA010000090.1, read as the reverse complement.
CATCGAGGCCGTTGCGCTGCCTGGACGTGGCAAGATGACCACGACCGGCAAGCTCGGCGAAGTGATGCAGGAATCCATCCAGGCCGCGCTTTCCGTGGTGCGTTCGCGTGCGCGCAAGCTGGGCATCCAGGAGGATTTCTACCAGAAGCGCGACATCCATATTCACCTGCCGGAAGGCGCAACGCCGAAAGACGGCCCCTCAGCCGGTATCGCAATCTGCACGTCGATGGTGTCCATTCTCACCGGGATTCCGGTGCGTGCAGACGTGGCGATGACCGGTGAGATCACGCTGCGAGGTGAGGTGCTGCCGATCGGCGGACTGAAGGAAAAGCTGTTGGCCGCGCATCGTGGCGGCATCAAGACGGTGCTGATTCCGCAGGAAAACGTCAAGGATCTGACTGAGATCCCGGACAACATCAAGAACAAGCTCGACATTCATCCGGTCAAGTGGATCGATCAGGTTCTTGAATTGGCTTTGGAACATACGCCCGAACCTCTAAAGGATGAGCCTGAAGCGGAAACGCCGGCAATCGCTGTGCCAGAAGAGGACGGAACCGCCGCTGCTGCACTCAAGCACTAAGTATTTTTTGACCACCCTCCGGAATCCCGCGCCAGTCGCGGGATTTTTTTGTCAATAGCCCGGAAAACCGCTTGACACAAGGTTTTGCGGGTTGCTATAAAAGCGCCCACAGGGTTTTCCTGTGCCACTTGAGTGAAGGGGACAACACGTGAACAAATCCGAATTGATTGATGCCATCGCCGACTCGGCCGACATTTCCAAAGCTGCTGCCGGCCGCGCGTTGGACGCAACGGTCGAGGCCGTCAAAAAAGCGCTGAAGAAAGGCGACATGGTGACGCTGGTGGGTTTCGGCAGCTTCTACGTCGGCAAGCGCGCCGCACGCACGGGCCGCAATCCGCGTACCGGCGCTGCCATCAAGATCAAGGCTGCGAAGGTGCCGAAGTTCCGCGCCGGCAAAGGTCTGAAAGACGCCATCAACTAATAAAAAAGCAAATTGCATTTGGCAAGATCGGGAAATGTGTTGTAAAATTTTGGTCTTTGTCGGGTGCTTAGCTCAGCTGGTAGAGCGTCGCCCTTACAAGGCGAATGTCGGGGGTTCGAGCCCCTCAGCACCCACCAGCAGGGTAAGAAAAATACCAAGCGGTCAGGTTATAGGCAGTACGATTTTTTGTAGTGCAAGGGAGTGGTAGTTCAGTTGGTTAGAATACCGGCCTGTCACGCCGGGGGTCGCGGGTTCGAGTCCCGTCCACTCCGCCAACATCAAAAAGGCGAACGCGAGTTCGCCTTTTTTTATTTTCTTCAGCGTCTTTTCATCGCATTAATTTTCATCACGCCGATTTTTAATGGCCGGAGCGAGACGCGAGGCGCAAAGTGCGCGAAAATCCGCGCTGACGTTTTTTTACTGGAGTAGAAGACCGTGCTCGAAGCAATCCGCAAGCATGCAAAGGGCTGGCTGGCCAAAGTCATACTGGCCTTGATCGCAATCACCTTCGCCCTGTTCGGCGTGGATTCCTACATGTCGGGCGACAAGAGCGGCGGCAAGGTTGCCGAAGTCGGCGATGTGGGCATTTCACGCGAAGAACTGACGCGGGAAATCCAGGCACAAAGTGACCGCATGCGCGAGACCCTCGGCCCCGCGTTCGATTCCTCGGTCACCGAAACGGCCGACTTCCGCAAGCAGGTGCTCGACAGTCTGATCGAGCGCAAGGCGCTGTTGCAGGAAGCCCAGAAACTCAAATTCCTCGCTCCTGATGCGTATATTGCCTCGGTGTTGGCGCAGATTCCGGCCTTCCAGCAGGACGGCGCTTTTTCGCAGCAACGCTATGAGGCTGTGCTGCGCCAGAACGGCCGCACGCCCGCCCAGTTTGAAAATGAACTGCGTCAGGCTTTCATGCTGGAGGCCATCACCAGTCCGGTTTCGCTGGCGGCCTTCCCGTCCACCACATCGCTGACGCAGATTGCCCGCTTGGTGGCGCAACAGCGTGAAATCGCCTGGGCGGATCTGCCGGCGTCCTCGGTGGCCTCGCAAATCAAGGTGGCGCCAGCCGATGTGGAGCGTGACTACGCCGCCAACAAGGCCGAGTTCACCGAGCCCGAGCAAATACGCGCCGAGTACCTGGTGCTGGATATTGCCACTGTGGCGGCGGGCATTGTGGTGGACGAGCAGGCGGTGGCGGATTATTACGCAGCCAATGCCGCGCAGTTCGGGCAGCCCGAGCAGCGCAGCGCGAGCCATATCCTGATTGCCGTGGATAAAAATGGGGACGCCACCACGCGTGCCCAGGCCAAGGCGAAAGCGGCCGCCTTGTATCAGACGCTGCAGAAAAGCCCGGAACGTTTCGCCGAGTTGGCACGTACCGAGTCGCAGGATACCGGCTCAGCCGCACAGGATGGCAGTCTGGGCAGCTTTGGCCGCGGCATGATGGTCAAGCCGTTCGAGGATGCGGTGTTCAGCATGAAGCCCAATGAAATCCGTGGCCCGGTGGAGAGTGATTTCGGCTATCACATCATCCGGCTGGATGGCATTCTGGCTGCGCAGACTGCACCGCTGGCCGAGGTGCGTTCGGCGGTGGTGGAGGAGCTGCGCAAGCAGCAGGCGCAGAAGGTTTTCGCCGACCTGGCCGACAACTTCAGCAATCTGGTGTATGAAAACGCGGCGAGCCTGCAGCCCGCAGCCTCGGCTGCCAAACTGACCGTTCAGCAAAGTGGCTGGATGACGGCCAAAAATGCGCCGCCCCCCTTCAATCACGCCGGCTTGTCTGCCGCGTTGTTCAGCCCGGAGTCGATCAAGTCGAAGCAGAATAGCGAGGCCATCGAGGTGCAGCCCGGCACCCTGGTGGCGGCACGGGTGGTCGAGCACAAGCCGGCGCGGCTGCGCCCGTTGACCGAAGTGTCGGCGGCGATCGAGGCCAGGTTGCGTGCCGAGCAGGGCGCGAAGCTGCTGTCGCAAAAAGGCGAAGCCACGATCCAGGCGCTGGCCAAGGGCGACGAAGCAGACTTGAACTGGTCGGCCTTCCAGGTGGTCGGACGTCAGCCTTCGGGGGTGCTGGATGCCGCCGGTGCCAAGGCGGTGTTCCGGGTCAATACCGACAAGCTGCCCGCGTACGCCGGCTTTGCGCGTCCTGACGGCAGCTATCGCATCGTGCGGGTGAGCCGTGTGCTGGAAGCGCCCACGCTGGATCCCATGCTGGTGGCGTCGATTGAATCCGGCGTCATGCAGGCGCAGCAGCGTGCCGACATGAAGGCGATGATTGCGCTGATCACGGCGGGCCGAAAAGTGAAAATCCAGCCTAATGCGATCGAGGGCAGATAAGCCTCTCGATTTGCAATAAAAAACGCGCCTTGGGGCGCGTTTTTTATTGGGACCGGCTGACCGATCAATCCGCCCCGGCGGTGGAGTTGAAACCGGCGTCGACGTAGGTGATCTCGCCCGTGATGCCTGAGGCCAGATCGGAGAGCAGGAAGGCGGCCGCATTGCCGACTTCCTCAATGGTCACATTGCGGCGCAGCGGCGCGTTCTTGGCGACGAGGTCGAGTTTCTCGCCGAAGTTGGCGATGCCGCTGGCGGCCAGCGTCTTGATCGGACCGGCCGATACCGCGTTGACGCGAATGCCCTTGGGACCGAGGCTTTGCGCCATGTAATACACGCCGGATTCGAGGCTGGCCTTGGCCAGGCCCATGACGTTGTAGTTCGGCACGGAACGGATCGCGCCCAGATAGGAGAGCGTCAGCAGCGCCGCCTGGCGGCCTTCCATCATCGGTAGCGCGGCCTTGGCCAGCGCTGCAAAGCTGTAGGAGCTGATGTCGTGTGCGATGCGGAAGTTTTCCCGGGTGACCGCGGAGAGAAAATCGCCAGCCAGCGCTTCCTTCGGCGCGAATGCAATCGAATGCACCAGGCCATCGAGGCCGTCCCAGTGTTTGCCGAGTTCGGCGAAGAGGGCGTCGATCTGCTCGTCGCTGCCGACGTCGCACGGAAATACCAGGCTGGAACCGAATTCATTTGCAAATTCGGTGACGCGGTCCTTGATGCGTTCGCCCTGGTAGGTGAAGGCCAGTTCGGCGCCCTCGCGCTTGCATGCCGCGGCGATGCCGTAGGCGATGGATCGGTTGGATATGACGCCGGTGATCAGCAAGCGTTTTCCTGCAAGAAATCCCATGATGGTCTCGAAGAGTTACGATGCCCGCGATTATAACGGCTGACGTTGATAGCGGGCTTGGGTACACTTGCGGCATGAGGCGCACGGGCATCCTTCTGCTGGGGCTGGGTTTGAGTTTGCTGGCGGGCTGCTCCGACAGTTGGAACAATCCCTATCCGGGCAGCCCGTCCGATGTCAGCGTGCTCTACAGCGCATTTTCCGAGCGCCCCAAGCATCTCGATCCGGCACGCTCCTATAGCGAGAACGAGGTCGAGTTCACCGGCCAGATCTACGAGCCGCCGCTGCAGTACCACTTCCTCAAGCGCCCCTATACCCTGATCCCACTGACCGCCGAAGCGGTGCCCACGCCGCGGTATTTAGACGCGGTGGGCAAAGTGCTGCCGGACGATGCGCCCGCTGCGGCGATTGCCGAAAGCGTGTACGACATCCGCATCCGCCCCGGCATCCGCTATCAGCCGCATCCGGCCTTTGCACGCGATGCGGCGGGGCGTTACCGCTATCACGCGCTGGATGCCGCAGCGACAGCGGATAAAAGCCAGGTTGGCGACTTTGAACATACGGGCACCCGCGAGCTGGTCGCGGCCGACTACGTATACCAGATCAAGCGGCTGGCCAATCCCAAGCTCAGCTCGCCGATCTTCGGCCTGATGAGCGAGCACATCGTCGGCCTGAAAGCGCTGGGCGCGGCACTGGAAAAAGCGGTCCGTGAGAACCCCGATGCGGTGCTGAAGCTCGACGACTTCCCGCTCGCCGGCGCCGAGGTGGTAGACCGCCACACCTACCGCATCCGCATCAAGGGCAAATACCCGCAGTTCATCTACTGGCTCGCCATGCCGTTTTTTGCGCCGGTACCCTGGGAGGCCGAGGTCTTCTATGCGCAGCCCGGCATGGCGGACAGAAACCTCACGCTCGACTGGCAGCCGGTCGGTACCGGCCCCTACTATCTGGCCGAGAACGATCCCAACCGCCGCATGGTGCTGAAGAGGAATCCGCATTTCCATGGCGAGACCTACCCGACGGAAGGCGGCGACGAGGACCGCGAGGGCGGGCTACTGGCGGATGCCGGCAAGCCACTGCCGCTGGTGGACGAAGCAGTGTTCAGCCTGGAAAAGGAAACCATTCCCTACTGGAGCAAGTTCCTGCAGGGCTACTACGACAGTTCGGGGATCAGTTCCGACAGCTTCGACCAGGCGGTGCAGTTCTCGGCAGGCGGCGATCCGCAACTCACCGACAGCATGCGCGAGCAGGACATCCACCTGATCACGGCGGTGGCGGCCTCGCTTTGGTATGTCGGCTTCAACATGCTCGATCCGGTGGTCGGCGGCCTCGGCGAGGATCGCCGTAAGCTGCGTCAGGCCCTGTCGATCGCATTCGACTACGACGAATTCATTTCGATTTTCCTCAACGGCCGCGGCATTCCTGCGCAGGGGCCGATTCCCCCCGGGCTGTTCGGCTATGTCGAGGGCGTGGACGGGCTGAATCCCTATGTCTACGAAGCACGCAACGGCACGATCGCGCGACGCCCGATCGAGGCTGCGAAAAAACTGCTGGCCGAGGCGGGCTACCCGAACGGCCGCAATGCGAGGACGGGCGAGCCGCTGGTGCTGTATTTCGACACCATGGCGAGCGGCCCCGACGCCAAGTCGCGGCTCGACTGGATGAAGAAGCAGCTCGACAAGCTCAACGTGCAGCTGGTGGTGCGCGGCACCGACTACAACCGTTTCCAGGACAAGATCCGCAAGGGCAACGCGCAACTGTTCGAATGGGGCTGGAACGCCGACTACCCCGATCCGGAAAACTTCTTCTTCCTGCTGTACGGCCCGCACAAGAAGGTCGGCACAGGCGGCGAGAACGCGGCCAACTACGACAACCCGGAGTTCAACCGCCTGTTCGAACGCATGAAGGATATGGACAACGGCCCCGCGCGCCAGCAGGTGATCGACGCCATGCTGGAGATCGTGCGCCGCGACGCGCCGTGGATCTTCGCCTATTACCCCAAGTCTTTCGGCCTGCGCCACGGCTGGGTGCACAACGTGAAACCCAATCTGATGGCGAACAACACGCTCAAGTACCGGCGCATCGATCCCGCCCTGCGCGAGACTCGACGCGACGAATGGAACAAGCCGGTGTTGTGGCCAATCGTGCTGCTGGTCGCCGCGCTGGTCGCCGTCATCGCGCCGGCGGTGATCGCATGGCGGCGGCATGAGAGGAAAACCGCCTGATGTTCGCCTACATCCTGCGCCGCGTGCTGTATGCGATTCCGATCCTGATCGGGGTCAACCTCCTGACCTTCGCGTTGTTCTTCGTCGTCAACACGCCGGACGACATGGCGCGGCTGCAGCTCGGCGTCAAGCACGTCACGCCAGAGGCGATCGAGCGCTGGAAGGTCGAGCACGGCTACGACAAGCCGCTGCTGCTGAATGCCGAGGCTACGGGCAGCGCGCAATTCACCGACACGATTTTCTTCCAGCATTCGGCTGCCATGTTCGCGTTCGAATTCGGCAAGGGTGACGACGGCCGCGACATCGGCAACGAAATCCGCACGCGCATGGGGCCGAGCCTGGCGATCGCGCTGCCGGTGCTGGTGATCGGACTGATGGTCAACATCACCTTTGCGCTCTTGATGGTGTTCTTCCGCGCCACCTACCTCGACCTGTGGGGCGTGGTGCTGTGCGTGGTGCTGATGTCGATCTCGGGCCTGTTCTACATCATTGCCGGGCAATACTTCATCGCCAAGCTGTGGAACCTGCTGCCGATCTCGGGCTTTGCCGGCGGCATCGACGGCTTCCGCTTCATCCTGCTGCCGGTTCTGGTCAGCGTGGTGGCCGGCATCGGCAGCGGCGCGCGTTGGTACCGCACCATCTTCCTCGAGGAAATCGGCCGGGACTACGTGCGCACCGCGCGCGCCAAGGGACTGTCCGAAGTGCGCGTGCTGTTCCGCCATGTGCTGAAGAACGGCATGATCCCCATCCTCACCGGGGTGGTGGTGGTGTTGCCGCTGCTGTTCATGGGCAGCCTGATCACCGAATCCTTCTTTGGCATTCCGGGGCTGGGCAGCTACACCATCGACGCGATCCAGGCGCAGGATTTCGCGGTGGTCCGCGCGATGGTGTTCCTCGGCTCCTTCCTCTACATCGTCGGCCTCATTCTCACCGACATTTCCTATTCGTGGGTCGATCCGCGGGTGCGGCTGCAATGAGCTTCATGCCTGTGATCCTGTGGACCGATGCGCTGATCTTCGCGCTGCTGGCCGCTGTGCTGGCGCTGGTCTGGTTCATCCGCCGCCACGAGCACCTGCTGGCGCCATGGAGGGTCGTGGCGCAGCGCCCGATGGCGATGGGGGCGGCACTGGTGCTCGGCGCGTTCGTGGTGATCGGCCTGCTCGATTCGCTGCATTATCGCGAGCGGCTGGCCGACAGTCCGGCGGACGCGCCGCAGTATTCGGTCGAGGTGCTGTCGGTGTTCGACGCGCTGGTGAGCGGGCTGCGCACGCGACAGGAAAAAACCTATTCGGCGCCACTGGCGATGCAGCTCTATGCGAAGGAGTTCATTGAGCGTGACGGCGAGACCGTACGCGATTATCCGCGCCTGAAATACGGCGGTGCGCATCTCGCGCAGGCCGACGACCACAGGCACGACATCGCGCGGCGCGCCCTGGTGGGGCTGGCGCAAGGCTTGGCGGTGAGCCTGCTGCTGTTCGGCCTGCTGGCGGCATGGCAGGGACGTCGTACGCAAATGGATTTCGGCGTGTGGCTGACCGCCTGGGGAACAGGCCGGCTCGGTTGGCCGGGACGGACGGTCGTCCTCATCCTGGCGATCATGCTGATGCTGGCTGGTGTGCTGGTGCAACTGGCGTCGGGCTATCACGTGTTCGGCACCGACAAGGTCGGGCAGGACGTGCTTTACATCACGCTCAAAAGCATCCGCACCGGCTTGGTGATCGGCACGCTCACCACCCTGGTCACGCTGCCATTGGCGATCGGTTTCGGCATCGCCGCCGGCTATTTCCGCGGCTGGGTGGACGATGTCATCCAGTATGTCTACACCGTGCTGAACTCGATTCCGGGCGTGCTGCTGATTGCGGCAGCGGTACTGATCGTGCAGGTGTATATCGAGTCCCATCCTGAAGTTTTCGACACCGCCGCTGCGCGCGCCGACGTTCGCCTGCTGGCACTCTGTCTGATCATGGGCGTGACCAGCTGGACCGGGCTCGCGCGCCTGTTGCGCGGCGAGTCGCTCAAGCTTCGCACCCTCGATTATGTCGAGGCGGCACGCGCCTTCGGCGTATCGCACGCGCGCATCATCAGTCGCCACATCTTTCCCAACGTGTTTCATCTGGTGCTGATCGCCATCGTGCTCGACTTCTCCGGCCTGGTGCTGGCCGAGGCGGTGCTGTCCTATGTCGGCGTCGGCGTCGATCCCTCGATGTACAGCTGGGGCAATATGATCAACGGCGCGCGCCTCGAACTCGCGCGCGAGCCGGTCGTCTGGTGGCAGCTCGGCGCGGCGTTTGCCTTCATGTTCGCCCTGGTGCTCGCCGCCAACCTGTTTGCCGACGGCGTGCGCGACGCCTTCGATCCGCGACTGGGAGGCCGGCGATGAAGCCCCTGCTCGAGGTGCGCGATCTCGTCACCGGCTTCGGCGCCACCCGTGTGGTCGACGGTGTGTCGTTCCGGGTTTCCGCGGGCGAAATCTACGCGCTGCTGGGCGAATCCGGCTGCGGCAAGTCGATGACCGCGCTTTCGCTGATGCGCCTGCTGCCGGACGGCGGCCGGGTCGTGTCGGGTAGCGTGCAACTCGGCGAAACCGACGTGCTGACGCTGCCCGAACGCGACATGCGGCGTGTGCGCGGCGGACAGATGGCGATGATTTTTCAGGAGCCGATGCTGGCGCTGAACCCGGTCATCAAGGTGGGCGAGCAGATCGGCGAGGCGCTGGCGCTGCACCGCAAACTGACTGGGCAGGCTGGGCGCGACGCGGCGCGCGCGCTGCTCGATGCAGTAGGCGTGCCGGATGCGGCGCGCCGGCTGGACAGTTATCCGTTCGAGTTGTCGGGCGGCCTGCGCCAGCGGGTGATGATTGCGATGGCGCTGGCGGGCGAGCCCCGGCTCCTGATCGCCGACGAACCGACCACCGCGCTCGACGTGACCATCCAGGCGCAGGTGCTTGATGTGCTGCGCCGCCTGCGTACCGAGCAGCAGATGGGCATGCTGTTGATCACGCACGATCTCGGCGTGGTGGCCGAGAATGCCGACCGCGTGGGCGTGATGTATGCCGGCGAACTGGTGGAGGAGGGGGCGCGCGATGCGTTCTTTGCCAGCCCGCAGCATCCCTACAGCCGCATGCTGTTCGAGGCGCTGCCGCGTCCAGGCGACGGCGGCCGGCTGACCACGATTCCCGGCCAGGTGCCGCCGCTCGACGGCTCGCTCGTCGGCTGCCGCTTTGCGCCGCGCTGCCCGCATGCCGTCGCGCGCTGCCGCAGCGAGTCGCCTGACTGGCAGGCGATCAACGACCAGCGCGTGCGCTGCCATCTGGCCGGCGCGCTGCCGGCAAGCAGCGTGCGTGATGTCACTGTGCAGACAGCCATCCCGGCGTCGCAGCCCCTGCTGCAGGTAGCGGGCCTTAAGGTGCATTTCCCGATCCGCCGCGGCTTCATCCAACGTACGGTGGGCCACGTGCGCGCGGTCGACGACGTCTCGCTCGACATCCAGGCGGGGCGCACGCTGGCGCTGGTGGGCGAATCGGGCTGCGGTAAGACCACGGTGGGCAAGGCGCTGCTACGCCTGATCGAACCGACGGCGGGAAGCATCGCGCTGGGCGGTGAAACCATCACCGCAAGGAATGCCTCCACCTTGCGACGGCAGGCGCAGATGGTGTTTCAGGATCCCTACAGTTCGCTCAATCCGCGCATGCGGGTGGCCGACATCCTGCTCGAAGGCATGGACGCGCTCGGGGTGGGGAACGCGCCCCAGCGCCGCGGTGCGGTGGCGCAGCTGCTGCGCCAGGTGGGGCTACCCGACGATGCCGGCAGCCGCTATCCGCATGCGTTTTCGGGTGGCCAGCGCCAGCGCATCGCGATCGCGCGCGCGCTCGCCGTGTCGCCGCGGCGGGTGATCTGCGACGCGCCGACCAGCGCGCTCGACGTCTCGGTGCAGGCGCAGATCCTGAATCTGCTGAAGGACTTGCAACAGGATCTGGGCCTCGCCTACCTCTTCATCACCCACAACCTCGCGGTGGTCGAGTACCTGGCGCACGAGGTGGCGGTGATGTATCTCGGCCGCATCGTCGAACGCGGCTCCGCTGCCGACGTGCTGCGCGCGCCGCGTCACCCTTACACGCAGGCGCTGGTGAGCGCGGTGCCGCGCATCGAGCCGCATGCTGGCGAAGGCATCATCCGGCTCGCGGGCGACCAGCCCTCGCCGCTCAACCCGCCCCGTGGCTGCCACTTTCATCCGCGTTGTCCTCACGCAAGCGAGGTGTGCCGGCAAACCTATCCTGGCCAGACCGATCTGGGCAACGGGCACTGGGTGCGCTGCCACTGGGTGGCGGGGCAGCCTTAAGACTTTTCTGAATGGAGTGTTGAGTGAATACCGGCAAACACAGTCGCAATTTCTGGATCGGCAACAGCATCCTCGCCGTCGCCATGCTGACGCTGTTTTTCATGGGTCCGCTGTCGGACGCACTGGGCATCTGGGCTGCAGTGCTGTGGATGGTGCTGGCCGCCGTGGGCATGGCGCTGGTGATGTCGGACAAGTCGGGTGAGCCGCCTGCACCCGATTAATCAATCGGCTTCCTCGGGTCAGGGCTTCCGGACGACGATCGTCTGCCCGGTGCGGATCGTGCTGTTTTTCCTGAAAGCTGGATTCCACGCCTTGATATGGGCCAGGCTGACCTCGAAACGCTCGGCGATGGTGCTCAGGGTATCCCCCCGTCTGATCGTGTAGCGACGCGGCTGCTCAGGCTGGGTGGGGCTGGCCTTGAGGCTGATGGGCTGGAGGGCGTCGTTCTTGCGGGCGATCGAGTCGTTCAGCGGCAGACGGATGACCTGGCCGGCCTTGAGGCCGTCATCGAAGTCGGGATTGGCCTGCGCAAGCTCGGCCACGCTCAGGCCATAGCGGCGGGCAATACTGTAAAACGTGTCTCCGCGCTGCACTTCATGACGTGCCGGTAGGGGTGCAGGCATCCCGGTTGGTGCCGCAACCGCGCTTCGGCTTTTGACCGGGACGAGGATGGTCTGCGCGCGCACCAGCTTGCCATTTTTCAAATGTAGCTGATTGTGCTCTTCAAGACGGGCAAGGCTGACGTCGAAGCGGCTGGCAATGGCTGCGGCGCGCTCGCCTTTTTGCGCCGCATAGGGTTGCCAAGTGTCCCAGTTTCCGGTTTCCAGATTGCGCTGGAATTTGTCGGACTTGTCGACGGGAACCAGAAGATTGACCGGCGTATCGGAGCGGATCAGCTTGCGCGGGAAGGCGGCATTCAGCGCGGCGAATTCATCGCTGCTCATGTTCGCCAAGCGCGCGGCGGAATGGAGGTCCATGTTCGCATGGACGGTGACCTGATTGAAGTAGGGCTGGTTCGGCAGTTGCTCGATGGCGATGCCGTAATGCTCGGGCGCCTGGATCAGGTTTTTGAGCGCCAGCAGCTTGGGGACATAGTGCCGGGTTTCGTTCGGCAAGGCGAGGCTGGCGTAGTCGGTGGGCAGCCCCTGCTGGACATTGTTCTGGATGGCGCGCGCAACGCAGCCCTCGCCGCAGTTGTATGCTGCCAGCGCCAGCTGCCAGTCGCCGAAATCCAGATAAAGCTTGCCCAGGTAGTCGAGCGCGGCACTCGTGGCGGCGGTGAAGTCACGCCGGCCGTCGTACCAAGGGTCCTGCTTAAGGCCATAGAGGCGTCCGGTGGAGGGGATGAACTGCCAGATGCCAGAGGCTGCCGAAGGCGAGAGCGCGGCGGGGTTGAACGCACTTTCGATCATCGGCAGCAAGGCGATTTCCATCGGCATTGCGCGCCGGTCGAGTTCCTCGACGATGTGATAGAGGTAGGGGCGCGAGCGTTCCGCCAGGCGGCGCACGTTGTCCGGACGTGCGGCAAACCAGGATTCGTGAACGGCAACCAGCGGGTTCTGCACGGCGGTGTCGTCGATCCGGAAGCCGCCGCGAATGCGTTGCCACACATCGCCGGGGCTGGCTTCTGCCGCGGTCTCGCTTTCGACGCTGCCGCTATTGCTGCTCCATTCCAGCGTCTGGATGCTGGTGTGGGATTCTTCGGCAAGCGCTGAATGGCTGAGGGACACCGCCAGCAAGGCAAGGCTGAGCAGGTTTAATGAGGGACGGGCCACTTTGATGCTGGCGAATTTGATTCCGGGCAAGTCGGTCTCCCGTACTCAACAAGGCTTCATCCTAAGTGTCCGGATGGGAATGGTCAACCATCCCAGGCATCCTTGGCGGCGCGAATCGCGCCGAACACTTCAGCCGGGTCGGGATGCGGACGATTCAGATACTGGACGGCAAACGCCATCATGTCGGGGTCATGGAAGCGCAGGAACGGATTGGTGGCTTTTTCCAGCGCCAGGGTCGAGGGCAGGGTGGGCTGGTTTCGCGCGCGCAGGGCGCGGTCGGCACGCTCGCGTTCAAGCAGCGCGGGGTTGTCGCCGTCAATGGTTTTGGCAAAGTCAATATTGCTCAAGGTGTATTCGTGCGCGCAGCAGACCCGGGTAGTATCGGGCAGCGCTAAAATGGCGTCGAGACTGGTGGCCATCATCGCCGGACTGCCTTCGAACAATTTTCCGCAGCCGCAGCCGAAAACGGTATCGCCGCAGAACAGAGTGCCGTGGCCGAGGTAGCTGATGTGGTCGAGCGTATGGCCCGGCGTCGCCAACACCTCGAAGTGCAAACCCGGCTCGGCGAGGTCCACCGAATCGCCGCCGCGCAGGACATGGGTGACGGCAGGGATGCGCGGGTTGTCCGGCGCGTAGATGGCACAGTTGTAGCGTTGACGCAGCTGAGTGATGCCGCCAGTATGGTCACGATGATGGTGGGTGATGAGCACGGCGGTCAGCGCAAGCTGATGGGCGTCGAGAAAGGCGATCAGCGGTGCGGGATCGCCGGGGTCGACCGCCACCGCGTAATGGCCGTCGTGCCACACCCAGATGTAGTTGTCTTCGAACGCGGGCAGAGAAGTGAGCGTCAACATGAGAGAGCTGCCGGACAGGAGGAGTGGCTATGTTATCCAAGCTGAATACGGAATGGTTTGAAACGCCGCTGGGGCAGCATTTGCTGTTTCGCGAGCAGCGCTATTTCGACAATGCGGTGTCGGATGTGTTCGGCTTCAATGCGGTACAGGTCGGGCTGCCCGAGATCGACTTCCTGCGCAACAGCCGCATTCCGTTGCGCGTGACCTGCGCGGTGGAAACGCCGGCTCAGGTGCATGCCGACCCCATGTTCCTGCCGTTCGAGAGCCAGTCGCTCGATCTGCTGCTGTTGCCGCATGTGCTCGAATTCAGCGCCAACCCGCACCAGGTGCTGCGGGAGGCTGAGCGCGTATTGCGCCCGGAAGGCCGTCTGGTTCTGGCCGGATTCAATCCGCGCAGCCTGTGGGGGCTGGCGCGTAGGTTGCAGGGAGGCGAGCGCGGCTATCCGTGGAACGGCAGTTTTTTGAATATCTCGCGGGTGAAGGACTGGATGGTCTTGCTGGGGCTCGAGGTGGCGGCAGGCAGCATGTGCTGTTATCGTCCGCCGATCAACCGCGAAAACTGGCTGCGCCGGCTGCGCTTCATGGAACCGGCCGGCGACCGCTGGTGGGCAATGGGCGGCGGCGTGTACTTTCTGCAGGCGGTGAAGCGCGTGCAGGGCATGAATATCATCCTGCCGCAGTGGAAAACCCCGGTGACACAACGTCTGTTGTCGCCCGCGGCCAAAGTGATCAACCTCAAACAGTATCGGGTGCGTCGTGAACGCTGACACTATTTATATCTACAGCGACGGCGCCTGCAAGGGCAATCCCGGCGCCGGGGGCTGGGGCGCCCTGTTGGTGACGGACGGGCATCGCAAGGAAATCTGCGGGGGCGAGGCCAACACCACCAACAACCGGATGGAAATGACCGCGGTGATCCGGGCGCTGGAATCGCTGAAGCGCCCGTCCACGGTCGAGGTCCACACCGATTCGCAATACGTGCAGAAGGGCATCAGCGAATGGATGGCCGGCTGGAAGCGTCGCAACTGGCGCACCGCCGACGGCAAGCCGGTGAAGAACCAGGATTTGTGGCTGCAGTTGGATGCATTGAGCCAGCTGCACCGCATCGAATGGAAATGGGTGCGCGGTCACGCGGGGCACCCCGAAAACGAACGCGCCGACGCGCTGGCCAACCAGGGCGTGCTGCAGGCACAACAACACTAATATGCGGCAAATCATTCTCGATACCGAAACCACCGGCCTCGACCCCAACCAGGGGCATCGCATCATCGAGGTGGCGGCGGTGGAAATGGTCAACCGACGGCTCACCGGTAATCACCTCCACCGTTACGTGAATCCGGACCGCGACATCGACGCCGGCGCGATGCAGGTGCATGGCATCACCCCGGAGTTTCTGCAGGACAAGCCGCGCTTTGCCGACATCGCGCAGGAATTCGTCGACTTCATCCAGGGGGCCGAACTCATCATTCACAATGCGCCGTTCGACGTGGGCTTTCTCAACATGGAACTGCGCCTGCTGGAAATGGCGCCGCTGCCGACCTGGTGCGACGGCGTGACCGACACCCTGGCGATGGCCAAAGCGCTGCATCCCGGCCAGCGCAACAACCTGGATGCCCTGTGCAAGCGCTATGGCGTCGATAATGCGGCGCGCACGCTGCACGGCGCATTGCTCGACTGCGAACTGCTGGCGGCCGTGTATCTGGCGCTGACGCGGGGACAGGAAAGCCTGTCGATCGGGTTGGAAACGCGCAGCGCCGAGGCCAATCAGGCGGCTGCGCGTACGCGCCCCCGGCCTGTGCTGTTGCTTGCGTCGGGTGAGGAGCTGGACGCGCATGCAAGCCTGCTCGAAACGATTGCCAAGGAAAGCAAGGGCGCCTGTCTGTGGACTGCGGAGCAGGGGGCCGTTTGACCGGTTGGCTGTCGCGCAGAGGGTCTGAACGGCTCCGCATCGTGCGGCTGGGGTTGGTTCTCGTCTGTCTGATCATGGCGTCGGGGCCTGCGGTCGCCGCGCGGGTGGCGGTGGTGTTGAGCGATGACTCGGCGCCGTATCAGGAGGTGTATCAGGTCATCGGCGCCTACCTGGACGACACCCCCCATGTGGCCAACAGGGTGTACGCCGAGAGTCTGTCAGCGTCCGCGTTGAATGAGGCGCGGCTGCTTGTTGCCGTGGGGGTGCGCGCCGCCGAATCGCTTGCGGCGCTGCCACTACGGACCCCCGTGCTGGCGGTGCTGGTGCCGCGCGCCTGGTATGAGAAAACCGGGCGCACCCGGCTGTCCGACAGTGGCCGCCGCGCCGCTTCCGCCATCTATCTCGATCAACCGTTCGAGCGGCAGGGACAGCTGATTCGTTTGGCCTTTCCCGAGGTGCAGCGTGTGGGTGTGCTATTGGGCGCCGAACAGGCTGGTTTGGTGGGTGAACTGGACGAGGCCATGCGGGCGCAGCGGCTCAGTCTCGTGCATGGCTCGCTGGACAGCGAGGAACGGCTGATCCCCCCCCTGGAAACCGTGTTGTCGGGCGCCGATGTGCTGCTGGCTGTGCCGGATCCGCTGGTATTCAACCGCAACACCGCACAAAGCCTTTTTCTGACTTCCTACCGCTACCGTGTCCCGGTTCTGGGATACTCGCGTTCGCTCACGCGGGCGGGCGCGCTGTTGTCGCTGCATTCCAGTCCTGCGCAAATCGGCCGGCAGACCGCCGAATGGGTGAGCGATATGCTCAATGGCGGGCCGCCGCGCCTGCCGCCGCCTGCGTACCCTGCGTATTTCAGCATTTCAATCAACGAGCAGGTCGCGCGTTCGCTCGGCTTTGCCTTGCCGCCAGAAGCCGAGCTGGAAAAGCGTTTGAGGGGGGGGCGCTGATGGCGGCTTCATTGGGGATACGGGGTCGCGTGATCGGTCTGGCCATGGTGCCGATGGCCATCATCGGGGTTTTGCTGCTGTTCCAGCTCATCACCGGGAAAATCGACGATCTGGATCAGTCGCTGCGCACCCGTTCCATCGCCATTGCCCGCCAACTGGCGCCGGCGGCCGAATACGGGGTCGCCTCGGGCAATATCGAAGTGTTGCAGACGCTGCTCGAAAAAGCCGCCATCGAGCCCGATATCCGCGGGGTGGCGGTATTTGCCGATAACAGCCAGTGGGTGGCGCAAGTCGGCCTGGGTGCGTGGACGGAAGCCGCCCAGGGCAACTTGCCCGGCGACCGAATCCATCAGATCGAATACCAGGACCATCTCGTGTACTACGCGCCGATCACCCAGACCGAAGTGGTGGTGGACGACTTTAGTCCGGTCGACGAAGGCGCCGCACAGGCGGGCACGCACACCCGACTGCTGGGCTGGGTCGGCCTGGACGTCTCGCGCAGCGCCACCATCCAGAGCCAGCGCGATGCCATCCTGCGCAGCCTGCTCATCCTGCTGGCAGGGCTGAGCGTCAGCCTCTATCTTGCCTGGCGCATCGGACGCCAGATCACGCGGCCGATTCTGGCCTTGACCCACACGGTGAGCCGCATTGGCGAGGGGCACCTGGACGAACGGGTCGCGCAGACGGGCGAGGCCGAGTTGGGCATGCTGCAGCATGGCGTCAATCACATGGCGGCCCATTTGCAGACGATGCAGGACCAGATGCAGGAAAAAATCGACCAGGCCACCGCGCGCCTGGTGTATCAGGCCAGCCACGATGCGCTGACCGGGCTGATCAACCGTCGCGAGTTCGAACAGCGGCTGGAACGCACGCTGTGGTCGGCACTGCAGCAGGACCGGGAACATGCCCTGTGCTACATGGATCTCGACCAGTTCAAGGTGATCAACGACTCCTGCGGGCATGCGGCGGGAGACGAACTGTTGCGCCAACTCGCCTTGTTGCTGAAGAGCAATCTGCGTGAACGCGACACTCTGGCCCGCCTGGGCGGCGACGAATTCGCTCTGCTGCTGGAAAACTGCAGCATCCCCGATGCGCTGGAAGTGGCGGACACCTTCCGCGCCGAGGTGCAGCGCTTCCGCTTCAAATGGCAGGATCGCATTTTTGCGGTTGGCATGAGCGTGGGCATGGTGGCGATCAATCGCGACAGCAGCACGGCAGCGAGCCTGCTGTCGGCGGCAGATGCGGCGTGCTTTGTGGCGAAGGACCGCGGCCGGAACCAGATCCATGTCTACGAGAGCCGCGACATCGACCTGGTGCGTCATCGCGGCGAAATGCAGTGGGTGACCCGCATTCAGCGGGCACTGGAAGAAGATCGCCTGCGCCTGTCGTGGCAGGAAATTCGCCGCACCGATGGCGTCGTGGAGCCGGTCCGCCATGTCGAACTGTTGCTGCGGATGGTGGACGACGACGGCAGCGAAATTTTGCCGATGGCCTTTATCCCGGCGGCCGAGCGTTATTCCATCATGCCCTCCATCGACAGTTGGGTGATCGAGGAAACCCTGCGCCTGTGCCAGCGGTATCTGGCAGCCGGGCGCGAGCGGAATTGCCTGTTCGCGGTCAATTTATCGGGCGCATCGCTGAAAGACCCGGCATTCCGTCGCAAGTTGTTGACACACTTGCAGGAAAATCCCGAGCTGGGGCCGCACCTGTGCTTCGAAATCACCGAAACCGCGGCCATCGGCAACCTCGCCGTCGTCAACGAATTCATCGATGCCATGCGCGAGTTTGGCTGCCGCTTTGCGCTGGACGATTTCGGTAGCGGCCTGTCATCCTTCACCTATCTGAAGAATCTGAAAGTGGATTACCTCAAGATCGACGGCGCATTTGTGCGTGATATCGCGAGCAATGCCATTGATCTCTCCATGGTCGATGCGATCCACCGCATCGGCCACCAGATGGGGCTGAAAACCGTGGCCGAATATGTCGAGTCGGACCAGACGCGGGCGTTGCTGCGGCAGATCGGGGTGGATTATGTACAGGGCAACGGGGTGCATTCCCCCGAACCGCTGGAAAACCTGTGCGGTAATTCCTGAGAGGTCAGTTGCGCGGGCTCAGCCGGCGACGCCAAACCCTGCATCGACGATGGCCTGGACCAGTGCCGCGCGGTCGATGCGCGCAGGATCGACCACCACGCGCGCCTGACCCGGCGTCAGCGTGACCTCGACGCTTTGTACCCCGGGCAGGGCCGTCAGGACTTTCTGTACGCTGTTGACGCAGCCGCCGCAGGTCATGCCGGTGACGGACAAAACGATTTCACTCATGCTGAACTCCGAAAGCAATCTTGGAGCCCGATTTTATTCCAGCTGAAAAACAAAAGCCCGCGGTTTGCATCCGCGGGCCTGTCGGTTTGGGAAGGATTACTTCTTGCGCGGACGCTTGCGCAGGGCTTCCTTGGTGTGATCGATCAGACGGTCGGCCACCACTTCGGCGTCGACGGTGAAGCTGCCATCGGCAAGCGCGGCCTTGACTGCCTCGACCTTGCCGACATCGGTGACGTCGACCGAAGCGAGTTCGGACTCGAGCGAGCGGATGCGGGTGCTCGATTCGGTCAGCGTCAGCGAATCGCTGCCGCCCGCAGGGGCGGATGTCTTGCCCGCGCCCTTGCCCTTGGCAGAAGAGACTTTGGAGGCGGCGGGAGGGGTGATGCGCTTGTCGATTTTCACGGGGAATCCTGGTCGCGGTGGTTCGATCTTATGACTGATTGGGCACTCAATGGTTTAACGGCGGCCAGCGTATTTTCTTTAGCCGGCGCACCCGTTTTCGCCGAGCAGCGGAATTACCCCGTCCAGCCCCACCTGGTTCAGTGCGTAGCTGGCCTGCGCGCGCACCACCGGCTTGGCGCGGAAGGCGATGCTGATGCCGGCTTCGGACATCATCTTGAGGTCGTTGGCGCCGTCGCCCAAGGCGATGACCTGTTTCTTTTCCAATCTTAACTCGGCGCGCACCCGGTTGAGCCAGTCGGCCTTGCCCTGGGCGTCGACGATGTCGCCCAGCACGCGCCCGGTCAACTTGCCGGCGGCCACGTCCAGCGTGTTGGCGGCGGTGTAGTCCAGGCCCAGACGGGGCTGCAGCCGTTCGGTGAAGAAGGTGAAACCGCCCGACACCAGCAGGGTCTTGACCCCGGCTGCGTGCGCTGCCGCCAACAGCGTTTCGGCGCCCGGTGACAACTGCAGCCGCTCGTCGTATACCCGTTTCAGGGCGGACTGGTCGAGGCCTTCCAGGAGCGACACGCGGCGGCGCAAGCTTTCGGCAAAGTCGATCTCGCCGCGCATCGCCGCTTCGGTAATCGCCGACACCTGAGGCTTCAGTCCCTGCATGTCGGCGATTTCGTCGATGCACTCGATGGTGATCAGGGTCGAATCCATGTCCATCACCAAGAGGCCGAAGTCGCCGATGCGGCGGCTCGCCGGAACCCATCCGTAGTCGAGCTGGTTTTCCTCGCAGAAGGCGGCGACTTTGGCACGCTGGCCGGCGTCGGCTGCCCGCAGCCGGAATGCCGTCAGCGAAACCGCTTCGATGGCCGCGGCGCCGGTGAGTTTGGCGAGTTGCTTGAGGCTGGGGGTGGGGATGTCGTGTCCCTGGACGATCAGATTCATGTTGCTTCTTTATTTCAACAGGTTGAGCAGGGTGATGACGTTGGCGGCGCGCGCCTGCGCAGGCGAACTGGCCTGCCAGCGCAGGCGGTTCTCGCCTGCCAGCTTGATGTCGCGCCGGGTCTGGATGAGTTGGATGATGCGGCCCGGATCGATCGGCGGTTGCGGCACGAACTGCAGCAGGATGCTGTCGCTGCTGGCGTCGACCTTCATGATGCCGAGCGGTTTGGCGGCGAGGCGCAGGCGATGGGTGTCGAGCAGCGCGCGCGCCGGGTCGGGTAGCTGGCCGAAACGGTCGATCAGTTCTTCCTGCAGTTGGGTCAGCTCCTCGGCGTCGTGCACGCTCGCCAGCCGCTTGTACAGCACCAGCCGCTCGTGCACGTCGGGGCAGTAGTCGACCGGCAGCAGCGCGGGCATGTGCAGGTTGATCTCGGACACCACGCCCAGCGGCTGGCTCATGTCCGGCTCCTTGCCGGCCTTGAGGCTCGCCACCGCGCCGGCCAGCATGTCGTTGTAGAGTGAAAAACCGACCTCGATGATCTCGCCGCTCTGCTTGTCGCCCAGCACTTCGCCGGCGCCGCGGATTTCCATGTCCTGCATCGCGAGATGGAAGCCAGAGCCCAGCTCCTCCAGCAGCTGGATCGCTTCCAGGCGTTTCTTCGCCTGCGGGGTCAGGGTACGGTCCTCCTCCACCAGCAGATAGGCAAAGGCCTGGTGGTGCGAGCGACCGACGCGGCCCCTTAATTGATGCAGTTGGGCCAGCCCGAACTTGTCGGCGCGGTTGATCAGGATGGTGTTGGCGGTGGGCACGTCGATGCCGGTCTCGATGATGGTGGTGCACAACAGGATGTCGAAGCGCTGCTGGTAGAAATCTCGCATCACCTGTTCCAGCTCGCGTTCGCCCTGCTGGCCGTGGCCGACGCGGATGCGCGCTTCCGGCAGCAGTTTTTCCAGCCGCTCGCGCATGGCCTCGATGGTGCTGACCTCGTTGTGCAGGAAGTACACCTGGCCGCCGCGCTTCAGCTCGCGCAGCACCGCCTCGCGGATCAGCCCGCCGGAGAACGACTGCACGAAGGTTTTGACGGCCAGCCGCTTCTGCGGCGCAGTCGCAATCACCGAGAAATCGCGGATGCCTTCGAGCGACATCGCCAGCGTGCGCGGGATCGGCGTCGCGGTCAAAGTCAGCACATCGACCTCGGCACGCAGCGCCTTCAGCTGCTCCTTCTGGCGCACCCCGAAACGGTGCTCCTCGTCGAGGATCACCAGCCCCAGGCGGGCGAATTTCACGTCCTTCTGGATCAGCCGGTGGGTGCCGATGACGATGTCGAGCTTGCCGTCCGCGAGCGCCTGCAACGCCGCAGCCTGTTCCTTGGGGCTGCGGAAGCGCGACAGTTCGGCGAGCTTGATCGGCCAGGCGGAGAAGCGGTCGGAGAAGTTATGGAAATGCTGCTCGGCGAGCAGCGTGGTCGGCACCAGCACCGCCACCTGGTAGCCGCCCATCACCGCCATGAAGGCGGCGCGCAGCGCGACCTCGGTCTTGCCGAAGCCGACGTCGCCGCACACCAGCCGGTCCATCGGCTTGCCCGACTGCATGTCGCCCATCACCGCGGCGATGGCAGAGGCCTGATCGGGCGTTTCCTCATAGCCGAAGCCCTCGGCGAAGGCTTCGTAATCGTGCAGCGAAAACTTGAACGCATGGCCCTCGCGCGCCGCGCGCAAGGCATACAGATTCAAGAGCTCGGCCGCGGTGTCGCGTGCCGCCTGCATCGCGCGGCGGCGTGCTTTCTCCCACTGGTCGGTGCCGAGTTTGTGCAAGGGCGCTGCGCCTTCACCCGCGCCGCTGTAGCGCGAAATCAGATGCAGGTTGGCGACCGGCACATAGAGCTTGTCGCCCTTGGCGTATTCGAGTTGCAGGAACTCGGTGTCGCCGTCGCCGAGGTCCATGTTGACGAGGCCGAGGTACTGGCCGACCCCGTATTGCGCGTGCACGACCGGGTCGCCGGGTTTCAGTTCGGAGAGATCGCGCAGCAGATTGTCGATCTGCGTCGCGCGGGCTTCGCGTGCGCGACGCGTTTTCGGCGGGATCGCGTAGAGCTCGGTTTCGGTGACGACGGCGAGCGCACCGTCGCTCGTGATGAAGCCTTCGGCCAGCGGCCCGTGCGTGAGCAGGATGCGCTCGGCGCTGGGCAGGCAGTCGGCCCAGCTGTCGCACAGTCTGGCGTCGAGGCCGTGCTCGGCGAGGTATTCGTGCAGGGTTTCGCGGCGCCCGGCGGAGGGCGCGACGATCAGGGTTTTTCCCTGGAAGCCGTCGATGAAGCCCTGCAGCTTGGCGACCGGGTGCGCCTCGCGGCGGTCCACCGAAATCGGCGGGACGGAATGCGCCAGCCCGCTGCCGGCCTGTTCCACATCGAGCCGGCTGTATTCCTTGGCCAGGCTGAAGAACGCATCGGTCGCAAGAAAGAGCTCGGCGGGAGGCAGCAGCGGCCGGTCCTTGTCGCCCGACAGCAGGCGGAAGCGGCCTTGCGCGTCGGCCCAGAACGCCTGGCCGGCCGGATCGAGTGCGCCGTGGGCGACGATGCGCGTTTGCTTCGGCAGGTAGTCGAACAATGTCGCGGTCTCGTCGAAAAACAGCGGCAGGTAGTACTCGATGCCGGCCGGCGCGAGGCCGTTGCTGACGTCCTTGTACAGCTTGGATTTCGACGGGTCGCCCTCGAAGCGCTCGCGGAAGTTCTGCCGGAAGCGGGTGATGCCGGTCTCGTCGAGCGGGAACTCGCGCGCCGGCAAGAGCCGCACCTCGTTCACCGGATAGATGCTGCGCTGGGTGTCGACGTCGAAGGCGCGCAGCGTCTCGATTTCGTTGTCGAACAGGTCGATGCGGTAGGGCAGGGGACTGCCCATGGGGAAGAGGTCGATGAGCCCGCCACGGACCGAAAATTCGCCCGGCGCGAACACCTGATTCACGTGCGTGTAGCCGCCCAGCGCCATCTGCGCGCGGAAGGCGGCTTCGTCGAGCGTGTCCTTCTGCTTGAGGAAGAAGGTATGGGCGGCGAGGAAGGCCGGCGGCGCCAGCCGGTACAGCGTGGTCGAGAGCGCCACCACGGCGATGTCGAATTCGCCGCGCGAGATCTGGTACAGCGTCGCCAGCCGCTCGGAAATCAGGTCCGGGTGCGGCGAGAACGTGTCGTAAGGCAGGGTTTCCCAGTCGGGGAAGGCGCACACCCGCAATTCAGGGTCGAACCAGCGCAGTTCCTCGGCCAGCCGGTGGGCGTCCCACGCGCTTGCGCACACCACCGCCAGCGGCGCGGCGTGGCGCGCCAGCTCGGCCAGATAGAGCGCATCGGCGGCGCCGGCGAGGCCGGACTGGCGATGGCCGGGCGAAGGGACGGTGGGGGAGAACAGCATGCAAAAAGTCGAATTATCCTAGAAACTGCAGCCCGACGCACCCACTGGAGCGCGCAGGCGAGCGAAGGACGGCGGGGGACAGGTATAATGCCCGGCTTTCTGTTTTCAAGTCCTCAAAGCCATGAGCCTCGATCGCGTCAGTTCCGGCCGCAACCTGCCAGACGATTTCAACGTCATCATCGAAATCCCCGCCCACGGCGAACCCATCAAGTACGAAGTCGACAAGGAATCCGGCGCGATGTTCGTCGACCGCTTCATGTCGACCGCCATGCATTACACCTGCAACTACGGCTACATTCCGCACACCCTGTCGGAAGACGGCGACCCGGTCGACGTGCTGGTGGTGACTCCGATTCCGCTGATCACCGGTGTGGTCGTGCGCTGCCGCCCCATCGGCATGCTGAAGATGACCGACGAAGCTGGTGTCGACGCCAAATTACTGGCGGTGCCGGTCGACAAGTTGTGCGGCCTATACAAGGGCGTGAACAGGCCCGAAGACCTGCAGCCGCTGTTGTTGAAGCAGATTTCCCACTTCTTCGAGCACTACAAGGATCTCGAAGACGGAAAATGGGTCAAGGTCGAAGGCTGGGTCGGCATCGACGACGCCCGCGCCGAGATCCTCGCCGGCGTCGAGCGCTACCGCAACGCCAAGGACAAGCCTGCGTTCTGATCCATGAAGGTCTGCATCGTTTCCGATTCCCACGACAACCGGCGCCTGCTGGACGCGGCGGTCGAGCACGCCAAGGCGCACGGGGCGGAAGCGGTGCTGCACTGCGGCGACGTGGTCGCTCCGACCACGCTGCGGGTGCTGCAGAAATACGAACTACCGGTGCACGTCATCCACGGCAACAACACCGGTGACCTCTACAACATGAGCCGGCTCGCCGCCGAACCCAACAGCGTGATCCGCTACCACGGCCAGGACGCGGCCTTCACCCTGGCCGACCGCGACCTGTTCCTGGTGCACTATCCCCACTACGCCCAGGCGCTTGCCTGCACCGGCGACTACGACCTGGTGTGCTGCGGGCATGACCACAAGTCCAGCATCTCGCAGGTGGCCACCGTCAAGGGCGGCCACACTTGGCTGATCAACCCCGGCACCGTCGGCGGCGTCGGTGCACCCCCCACCTACATCATGGCCGACCTCGCCACGATGCAGTTCGAGATTGTCACCATCGAAGCTGCCCCGGCTTCGGTTCTACCGCCTGTCACACCGCATGTGTGACGGCCCCATCCGTACTTCCTCTTATTCCCGTATAGAAAACTTCGATTGAGATAGCGCGCTTGCCCGTGGCGGCGGGCGCGGCCTTCGGAGTACCATTCCAGAGGTTCAATTCCGGGCTGAAAACCCGGTTATCCGGGTGGAAATCCCGGGTAATTTCAAATGGCTTTGCATCCATCGGATGGAGGAAACAACAATGACGGAGCATGTTGCGACCAACGAGACGATTCTCGTGGTGGGCGGCGGGATTTCCGGCATGACCGCCG
This sequence comes from Thiobacillus sp., assembly GCA_019459325.1. GTDB lineage: Bacteria > Pseudomonadota > Gammaproteobacteria > Burkholderiales > Thiobacillaceae > Thiobacillus. The sequence continues at coordinate 9,788 of JAIBFA010000090.1, read as the reverse complement.
CGCTCGAAGCGGCCGAAACCGGCAAGAACGTGGTTCTGGTTGAGAAAAATCCCGCACTGGGCGGACGCACCTCCCAGCTGTATCGCTACTTTCCCAAGCTGTGCCACCCCACCTGCGGTCTGGAAATCAACCTGCGCCGTCTCAAGGGCAATCCCCGTGTGCGCGTTCTGACGCTGGCCGAAGTGACGGGCATCGAAGGCAGCACCGGCAACTACACCGCAAGCATCAAGATCAAGCCGCGCTACGTGAACGAGAACTGCACGGCCTGCGGCGACTGCGAGCGCGCGGTCGAGACGATGGTCGACGACCCGTTCAACTACAACCTCGGCCAGCACAAGGCGGCCTTCCTGCCGAACGCGATGGCCTACCCGCAGCGCTACGTGCTGGACCCGGTGATCATCGGCACGCCGGATGCGGAAAAAGCCAAGGCCGCATGCAAGTACGGCGCGGTCGACCTCGACATGCAGGAGGAAACGATCCAGGTCAAGGCCGGCGCAGTGGTGTGGGCGACCGGCTGGCAGCCCTACGACGCGGCGAAGATTCAGCCCTACGGCTACGGCCGCTTCAAGAACGTCATCACCAGCGTCGAATTCGAGCGCCTGGCCGACATCCACGGCCCTACCGGCGGCAAGATCCTGCGCCCGTCCGACGGCAAGGAAGCGAAGAACATCGCCTTCATCCAGTGCGCCGGTTCGCGCGACGAGAACCATCTGCGGCACTGTTCGCGCATCTGCTGCATGGCGTCGCTGAAGCAGACCCATTACGTGCGCGAGAAATTTCCGGAAGACGGCAAGTCGACCATTTACTACATCGACATCCGCGCCATCGACCGCTTCGAGGATTTCTACCAGAAGGTGCAGGCCGACCCCTCGGTGAGCTTCATCAAGTCCAAGGTCGCGAAGATCACCGAAGACGCGCAGGGCAACCCGGTGTGCCATGGCGTCGACACCGAAGGCTACAAGCGCTACATGACGCCGCACGACCTGGTGGTGCTGGCGGTGGGCATGGAGCCCTCGGTCAAGGGCATCAACATTCCCGGCCACATCGTGGCGGATTCGAGCGGTTTCATCGAAGCCGATCCGGCCAACGGCGCGGTGTTCGGCGCCGGCTGCGCGTCGAACGCGCTGGACGTGAATCGTGCAGTGCAATCGGCCACGGCGGCGGCATTGCGCGCCATCCAGGTGGTCAACAAAGTAGCAAAGGCGGAGGCTTAAACAATGGCTGACATCAAAGTCGCAGCGTATATCTGCAAGGGCTGCGGACTGGGCGAACGTCTGGATGCGGACGCGCTCGTCAAGATCGCACAGAAGGACGGCAAGGTGCCGATGGCGAAGTCGCACGAGTTCCTGTGCAACGCCGACGGCGTGGCGATGATCAGGAACGACATCGCCAACGAGGGCGTGACCCACATCATGATCGGCGCCTGTTCGCGCCGCGCCAAGACCGAAGCGTTCTTCTTCCCGGAAAACGCGGTGGCGCGCGCCAACCTGCGCGAAGGCGTGATCTGGATTCGTCCCGACACCGACGAAGCGCGCGAAACCACCCAGGAAATGGCGGAAGACTACATCCGCATGGGCTGTGCCGAAGTGAAGGCGATGACCGCGCCGGGCGGCAACCCCAACACCGGCACCAGCAAGACCCTGCTCGTCGTGGGGGGCGGCGTCACCGGCATGACCACCGCGATCGAAGCGTCGAAGACCGGCTACCCGGTGGTGCTGGTCGAGAAATCCGGCGCGCTCGGCGGCTGGGCGGCCAAGCTCTACAAGCGCGTGCCGGTGCATGAGCCGTACAAGTCACCCGCCGACACCGGGGTGGGCGATCTGGTTGCCCAGGTGCAGGGCGACAGCAACATCAAGGTGTATCTGAATGCGACCGTCGCCAAGACCGACGGCGCACCGGGGCGTTTTGTCGTGGATATCGCCACCGAATCGGGCGCGACGCATACCGAAGACATCGGCGCCATCGTGCAGGCGAGCGGCTTCACCCTGTACGACATGAACAAGCTGCCGGAGCTTGGCGGCGGCAAGTCGGCCAACGTGGTCGATCAGGCTGGCCTCGAAGCGCTGGCGATTGCGGCTGCAGCGGGCGATGGCGTGATCCGTCGCCCGTCTGACGGCCAGCCGGTGAAATCGGTGGTGTTCGTGCAGTGCGCCGGTCAGCGCGATCCCACAGGCACGCACCTGTCGTTTTGCTCGGGCTTCTGCTGCAACGCCAGCATCAAGCAGGCGATGTACTTCAAGGACACCAATCCGAGCGTCGACACCACCATTATTTACACCGACCTGCGCACGCCGGGCAACGGCGAAGATTTCTATCGCAGCGCTCAGGAAAAAGGCGTCATCTTCACCAAGGGCAAGGTTGCCGAAGTGGTGCCTACGGCCAACACCAGCACGGTGAAGTTCAATGACCTGATTCTGGGTGACGCCGATGCGTCGATGGTGGACGTTGATCTCGTCGTGCTCGCCACCGGTCAGGTGGCGAACTCGGGCATCAACATCGATGCGCCGGCCGCCGCTGCGGAAGAAGGGGCGGTCGAGATCAAGCCGATTTCCATCCTCAATCTGACCTACCGTCAGGGCAAGGACGTGCCGCAACTGAAGCAGGGTTTCACCGACTCGCACTTCATCTGCTTCCCCTATGAGACCCGCCGCACGGGCATCTACACCGCCGGCCCGGTGCGCCGTCCGATGGACATCGCACAGGCGCGCGAAGACGCCACCGGCGCTGCGCTGAAGGCGATCCAGGCGCTGGAAAACGCCGAACTCGGCCGCGCCGCGCATCCGCGCTCGGGCGACCTGTCGTTCCCGAAGGTGCGTCTGGAAGGCTGCACCCAGTGCAAGCGCTGCACGGTGGAATGTCCGTTCGGCGCCATCGACGAGGACGAAAAGCGCTTCCCGGTGTTCAACGAATCGCGTTGTCGTAGATGTGGTACCTGCATGGGCGCCTGCCCAGTGCGGGTGATCTCGTTCGAGAACTACTCGGTCAACAGCGTCGGCGCGCAGATCAAGGCGGTCGACATCCCCGACGAGTTCTCCGAAAAGCCGCGCATCCTGATCCTGGCGTGCGAGAACGACGCCTACCCGGCGCTCGACATGGCGGGGATGAGCCGCAACGAGTATTCGGCCTTCGTGCGCATCATTCCGATCCGCTGTTTGGGCTCGGTCAACACCATCTGGATTACCGATGCGCTCAACGCCGGTTACGACGGCGTGATGCTGATGGGCTGCAAATCCGGCGACGAATACCAGTGCCACTTCGTTAAGGGCTCCGAACTCGGCCGCGTGCGCATGTCCAAGATCGACGATACGCTGAAAACGCTGAATCTGGAATCGGAGCGCGTGCGCGATCTCGAAGTCGCGATTACCGACATCGAGCGGGTTCCGGAAATGATCAACAAGTATGCCGCCGAGCTGGTCGCCGTTGGCCCCAGCCCGTTCAAAGGCTTCTGACAGGGAATTTGACCATGAGCGCAAACACCGCAATGGCGGAGAAATACCGCAACAATTTCCTGAAGGAAATCGAAGATCAGGTCGAGATGGGCGACTGGGTGAAGATGTGCATGCAATGCGGCGTCTGCTCCGGTTCCTGCCCGACCAACTTCCAGAGCGCGTGGGAACATCCGCCGCAGGAGCTCTTCATGATGATCCGCGCCGGCAAGCGCGAGGAAGTGCTGACCACCAGCTCGATGTGGAATTGCACCTCCTGCTACAACTGCATCGTGCGCTGCCCCAGGAAGCTGCCGATCACCCACATCATGCACGGCATCGCCGAATACGCCCACCGGCTCGGCATGGCGCCCAAGATGCAGCCGACGCGCTTCTTCAGCGGCCTGTTCTGGAAAAATTGCACCCACACCGGGCGCGTCAACGAACTCAAGCTGTCGCTGGGCCTGTACTTCAAGGATGGTTTCGCCCAGGGCGTCAAGAACGGCATGGCGATGCAGACGGTCGCACTCGGGCTACTCAAGGCCAAGCGCTTGAATCCGTTCGAACTGTTCGGCGGCCACAAGTGCAAGGACCAGAAAGGCATCCAGGCGATGCTGAAAAAAGCCTACGAAATCGAACGCAGCCGCAAGACCGCCAAGATGGCGGGCTGAGGAGAGAAATATGGCCAAACATGAATACGCGTTTTACCCCGGCTGCTCGTCGCAGAAGGGCGCTTCCGCCTCCAACTACCTGACCTCGGTCGAGTCGATGTGCAAGACGCTCGACGTCAAGCTGACCGAGATCCCCGACTGGAACTGCTGTGGCGCCTCGATCGGTTACGCGGAGGCGGGCGAACTGCCGCGCCACGTGATGAATGCGCGCAACTTCGCCCTGTCCGAACAGCACCTGCCGGGGCAGGAAATCGTCGCCACCTGCGCCGCCTGCTGGCTGGGCGCACGCGAAACGCGCGAGCGGCTGACGCACTCCGACACGCTGATGGCCGACACCCGCGAAGCGCTCAAGGAAGCCGGCCTGCAGATCAACGAGATGCCCAACATCCGCCACATGGTGGAAGTGCTGATTGAGGATCTCGGCTTCGAGGAAATGGCGAAGCACGTCGTGCGCCCGCTCGAAGGCGTCAAGATCGCCGGTTACGTTGGCTGTCAGACCAACCGCCCCTTCGGCGTCGCCGGCGAGTCGTTCGAGAACCCCGTGTATCTCGACAAGATGGTCGAAATGGTCGGTGCCGAATCGATCCCCGAATACGAGCAGAAAGTCACCTGCTGCGGCGGCGCGCTGGCGTTCTCCGAGCCGGAAAAGGCGCAGGCGCAGATCAAGGACATCGTCGAATCGGCCTACGACCATGGCGCCGAGATGATCGTGACACCGTGCCCGCTGTGCCAGGCCAACGTCGAGATCTACCAGGGCCAGATCAACAAGCGCTACGGCACCAAGTTCGACATCCCGGTGATGTACTACAGCCAGCTCATGGTCGTCGCCTACGGCGGCAGCGCCAAGGACGCCGCGCTGAACGGTCAGGTCATCAAGGCGCGTCGGCTGGAAGAGATCGCCGCCAAGCCGGTCAAGCGCTGAGCCGTTTCAGGCGTTCAAAAACAGGGGCCGTGTGCCCCTGTTTTTTTGTATGCGGAAAGCCAAGGGAACGGTGGTCCAGACTCGGCAGTGCAGTGTGGAGATGAATTCAGGCCGCTTTGCTTGCTTCGGTTTCCGGCGGAGCGCTGGTCTTGGATCTGTGGCGCAGCGGCATCTTGCGCAGATAAGCCGCGAGCCCGTGGCTTGCCTGATCAAAGCTGCCGGCAGGAACGAGCGTTTGGCGTGCAGTCTCGAAATCCTTCCGTTTGATGCAATCAACGATATCGCCTGACACCTGGTGAAAATGGGCATGCAGCCGACAGGCTTCTGCGTGATCCTCAGGCGACAGCATCCTGCGCGCCTCGTTATCAAGCCAGTGCCCGAGCTTGCAGGCATGGGACTGGCCGACAACAGACAGGTCCATCGGCGCCCTGCCGCTCAGGAAATCACGGAACCGGGTCTTCCACGCGCCATGTATATAAATGGCGTATTCGATGTCTCGTTTGATGCTCATGTCGTCTCCCTTTCTTGTGTTATTCCCTGAAATAACGGTTTCAGGGCCGATTTCGTTAAGGGGCAGCAGAAAAAATCATGTCTCGTTTTCCCGCCGCAGCAATTCCGCCTTGCGTGCGAGGCCCCAGCGGTATCCCGCCAAGCTGCCATCCGCGCGCACGGCACGGTGGCACGGAATCGCCATCGCCACGGCGTTGCCCGCGCAGGCATGCGCCACCGCGCGGAATGCCATCGGTTTTCCGATGCGCGCGGCGATCTCTGCATAGCTGGCGGTCTCGCCTGCGGGAATGGCCTTCAGGGCCTGCCAGACGCGTCGTTGGAAGACCGTGCCCTGCACGTCCAGAGGAAGATCAAGCACGCCGCGCGGCTGCTCGATGTAACCCAGCACCTGGGCGATCCACTGCTGGAATTCGGCGTCTGCCGGCTCGAAGCGGGCCTGCGGGAAGCGGGCCCGGATGCGCGTTTCCAGCGCCTGGGCCGATTCGTCGAACTCGATGGCGCATATCCCTTTTCGGGTGGCGGCGACGATGATCCAGCCGAGCGTACAGGGCACGACGGCATGGCGGATGTGTTCGCCCGCACCGCCCTTGCGATAGCTGCCGGGCGACATGCCGAGCAGGGCGGGCGACTCTTCGTAGAATCGTCCGGCCGAATTGAAGCCGGCGTCATAGAGGGCTTCGGTCACCGACTGTGCGGATTGCAGCGAGGCGCTCAGCCGCCTGGCCTGAACGGCCTTGTGGAAGGCCTTGGGACTGAGGCCGGTCATGGCCTTGAAGCGGCGCTGAAAATGAGGCGCGCTCATGCCCGCCTGCTGCGCCAGCTGGTCGAGCGTCAGTGCGGACGGACTCTGCTCGATGGCCCGGCAGGCCACCAGCACCCGTTCGGTCCATCTTTGCTGCGGCGAAGGGGCATCGGGCATGCAGCGCTTGCAGGGACGATAGCCTGCTGCGACGGCAAGGCCCGCCGAATCGAAGAATTCCACGTTCTCCCGCTTGGCGGCCCGCGACGGACAGGAAGGCCGGCAGTACACGCCGGTGGTTCTGACTGCGTAGACGAATGTGTCGTCCGCCTGCGGGTCGCGGCGGACGACAGCCTGCCAGCGTGTCTCGGCAGGGTGTGCGGGGTCCAGAGGGGGCACGTTCTGGGGGGTGGCGACACGTTCAGCATTCATGGCGGTCGATCCGGTTTGGCCGGGGAGAGTCATAGTGTTCACCGACTTACCGCAGCTCGCAATCCGAAACTTGCGCTCAAATCACGCCGCCCGTCGCACGGCCCGCCAAGCGGCGGTATCCTTACGCTTTGTCCCGACGCAAGCGAACATGAAAAAAGCCAAAGACCTCAATGAACTGATCGACCTGGTGCACGAAGCGGTGTACGAAGTCGACGAACTCCGCGCCTGTCTGGAACACGACGACGAAGAGGCCTCCACCTACACGCCCTATCTCGACTCGCTGGATTCGATGCTGCGCGAACTGCACGAATCGATGGCGTCGGGCACCTATGGCGGCGTGGGGCAGGGCGAGGATCTGGCCTTCATGCCGCTGTTCAAGAAACACGAGCGCAGCATTCCGTTTCGCGAACTGTTGCGCACGATCAATGCGACGCACCGCGAGGGGTACGAGCCCTGACCCCGGGGAATCCCTCCACAGCTTGAGCCATGAGTATCCAGAATCCCGTCAAACGCCTGTTCATGACCCTGACTCAAGGAGTCTACGTGGTGGGTGTGGCTGAGGGCGATCTGCGCAATGCATTCACCGCATCGTCGTTGATGCAGACCTCTATGCAGCCGCCAATGCTGGCGCTCGCCGTCAACCCCCGAAACGCGTCCTATCCCTTGCTGGTGGAGGGGGGGATTTTCTGCGTGACGGTCCTGCAGAACGATCAATATGGCCTGGCCGATTTTTTTGGCAACCACAGTGCCAGGGACGAAAACAAGCTGAGCGCTGTGCCCTGGCACGCAGCGCCTTCAGGCGCGCCTGTCCTGGATGAAGGCCTAGCCTATTTCGACTGCCGGGTGATGTCAAAACATCCGGCCGGTGACCACGTGGTGATCCTGGCCGAGGTAACCGGCGGCGATTTCCTGCAAAAGCGCGCGCGACCGTTGCGGTATGACGAACTGGGGGATATGGACGGGAGCGACGCCCTGTTGCCCGAGCACCTCGACACCCGCACTCCCAACTAGCCTCCCCCGCCAGCCAGGACGTGGAGGAGCCCGGCAGGCGCCTCTACCGGCATGCATCAGGGTGGACGCGTGTCGACTGTTTACTGGACGGTGAGCTGGTTATCCACGCTTACCACCCCGTCGACGGTCTGGGCAATCTGGGTGGCGAGTTCCTTGGCCGAGTCGCTCTGCACCGAGCCGGTCAGCTTCACCACGCCCTGCACGGTATCGACCGAGATTTCTAGGCCCTTGAGCGTGTCATCAACCAGATATTTGCCTTTGACCGACGTGGTGATCGCGGCGTCATCGATGGCCTGGCCTGCCTGATCGGCTTTGCGTTCCAGCGTATCACCCATGTCGCTGGCCGCGTTGCGGCTATCCGTGACGGCATTGTCCATTTTCTCGCCTGCAGTCGTCGGCTCATCAGGGGTGCGATCGCAACCCGTGGCGAGTAGGGCAAGGCTGGAAGCAAGGGTGATCGCTGCAATACTGGATACGTTTTTCATGGGGTTCTCCTCAAAAAATGATGACGATAAGATTGACCAAGTCGCTGTTTCCCTTACTTGGTGCGCACCGAACGAACCCGGGTGTCAGAGCAGATCTCGATACAGCGTGGTGTCGGTGGCGCAAATGAAAATTTAATTGTGGCAGAGCTCTACTAGTATAGGTGAAGTGCGCGACCTCTTGTAGGACAAACGACAATGGCTTTGCGGCGTAATAGGGCAGCAGGCAGGCGTGGAGGTCGTCTCGGCCGATTTCGGGTGCGGGCGACTATCGGCCCCCCTGACCTTATTCGGCGCGCAATGCATCCACAGGATTAAGCCGTGCCGCCCGCATGGCGGGGACGACGCCTGCAGCCAGCCCGATCAGCACCGACACGGCCAGCGCACCAAAGGCATAATCCCACGGCGTGTTGACCGGCAGGCCGCTTACCGTGGTCTTCAGCAGCCAGGCGATCCCGGCGCCGATGGCGAGTCCGCCGAGCCCGCCCAGGGTCGACAGCACGGTGGATTCCATCAGAAAAAGGGTGCGGATGCGCGCCCGCGTGGCGCCCAGCGCGGTGAGCAGGCCGATCTCGGCGACGCGCTCGGCCACGGCGATGTGCATCAGCGTGACCATGCCCACCGCGCCGACCAATAATGAAATGCCGCCGAGCGCGGCCACGGCGAAGGTCAGCACGTCCAGCACGGTGCCCAGCGTGTCCAGCATCTGCTGCTGCGGCGTCACGGTGAAATCCTCGCGGCCGTGCCGCGCAATCAAAATCCGCTTGATGTCGTCGACCACCGCTTCCAAGGACGAGCCGGGCCGGTAGGCGATGTGGATTTCCATCACGCCTTCGCGGTTGAAGACTTCGAGCGCCCGCGCGGTGGGGATGTAGACGGTGTCGTCGAGATCGAATCCCAGCACCTGGCCCTTGGGCGCCATCACGCCGACCACCCGGAAGCGCGACGCGCCAACTTGAAGAATCGCGCCCAGCGGATTGGCGCTGCCGAACAGTTCGGTACGCACTTTCGATCCCAGCACCGCATAAGCGCGCGGATTGCGCGGATCGTCGGCGGGCAGGAACTGGCCGACCGCCATGTGCATGTTGAAGGCGCGGGAAAAATCGGGCCCTTCGCCATACACCGTCACGCGCCGGCTGCGGCCGTGGGCGCGGATTTCCGCGTTGCCCATCACCCCGGCATTGGTGTATTGCGCATAGCGCGAGGTCTTCAGCGCCAGCGAGTCCTCGATCGTCAGTAGTCGTGCGCTGCCGATGGCGCCCACCGAGGCGCCGTGGGTGCTGGTTTTCCCCGGACTGATGTTGATGATGTTGGTGCCGAACTGGGTGAATTCGGCCAGCACGAATCGATGGATGCCGTCGCCGATCGAGGTGAGCAGGACCACCGCGGCGATGCCTACCGCGATGCCCGTGGCGGACAGGAAGGTACGCAGCCGGTGCGCGGTGAGGGCGTGCAGCGCGAAGTGCAGGGTATCGGCGAAGTTCATTTTCCGCTCAACGCAAGCACGGGGTCGAGCCTTGCCGCGCGCCCGGCCCGCCGCCGGCGGGGGGGGGTTGCGGGGGTTAGGGCAGTGGGCCCCCCCGCGCCCCAGGAAGG
>JAIBFA010000060.1 GCA_019459325.1 Thiobacillus sp. | reverse complement strand
AATTCGAGGTGCTCGAACATGCGCAGGAAGATTTCGTCCAGGCGTCCGGTCGCCTCGCCGACCCGCACCATCGCAATATAGAAAGGCGAAAAGACCGCGGGATGCTGACGCATCGCCGTCGACAGGTCGCGCCCGGCTTCGAGCGACTCCTTCAGGGATGCGATCACCCGGGCGAAGGTGGCATTGGTGGTGGATTCGATGAGACCGGTCAGCGAGCGCAGAATGGGGACGCCGGCGCGCATCAGGGTATAGAGCTGGCGCGAGAACAACTGCACGTCGATGGCCTGGACGCTGGGCTCGAAGAGGTTCGGGCCTTTCTGCTTCGCTCCGCGGCGCTCGGCTTGATCGGTTTCCTGGATGGTGACCGGCGAAATGCCGTTTCTCAGCAGGCTGCCCGCACAGGCTGCCGCATTGTCTGCTTCGAGAAAGCCCTGGGTCTTGTCGCCGCCCCGGGTGCGGCCGGTATAGGCAAAGCGCATCCTCAGCTTGCCTCGTCCTGGGCGCTTGCGCGCATCGCCTCAGCCAGCGAGGTCACGCCGGCCCGTGCCAAAGCGATCGCCTGATCGCGCAAGGTATGGCCGGCCATGGCGGCGCGCGCGGCGGCAACGAATTCGGCGGGGTTTTTGCGGGCCAGGGTTTCCGCCAGCGCGGTATTGATTTCGAGCAACTCATGGACGGCGCGCCGCCCTGAATAGCCAGTGCCATGACAGCGGTCGCAGCCCGTTCCCGCGACATAGCCGTCTTCCGTATGGGACTCGGCCTGCGCGCGTCCGAGCCATACCCGTTCCTGCGGCGTCACGACATGCGGCGCCTTGCAGTGACCGCACACCTTGCGCACCAGACGCTGCGCCAGCACGCCCTGCACCGAGGTCGCCACCATGAACGCGGGGACGCCCATATCGAGCAGGCGCACCGGGGTGGAGGCCGCATCGTTGGTGTGCAGGGTGGACAGCACCAGGTGCCCGGTCATGGCCGCCCTGAGTGCGACCTGGGCGGTGTCCGCATCGCGCATTTCGCCGACCAGGATCACGTCCGGGTCCTGGCGCAGGATGGCGCGCAGCACGCGGGCAAAACTGAGGTCGATCTTTTCGTTGGCCTGTACCTGGTTGACGCCGGGCAGCCGGTATTCCACCGGATCCTCGACGGTGATGATTTTGGTGCCCGGGTCGTTGAGTTCCCCCAGCGCGGCATACAGCGTGGTGGTCTTGCCGCTGCCGGTGGGGCCGGTGACCAGCACCAGTCCGTTGGGGCGGTGCAGGATGGCGCGGAAGCGCTCCAGCATGTCGGGCGGCATGCCCAGGCTGTCGACGGCGAGCAGGTTGTCGCCCTGGCTCAGCAGCCGCATCACCACCGATTCGCCGTATTGGGTGGGCATGGTGGACAGGCGCACGTCGACCGTGCGGCCGCGCACCTTGACTGCAAAGCGGCCGTCCTGCGGCAGGCGTTTTTCCGAAATATCCAGTCCGGACACAATCTTCAGGCGCAAGGCCAGCGCCGGCGCGATCTTGAGGTCGGCCTGGGTTTGCGGATGCAGCAAACCGTCGATGCGGAAGCGGATGGCCAGATGCTTTTCCTGCGGCTCGATGTGCACATCGGACGCGCCCACCTGCAGCGCATCCTCGAACAAGGTTTGCAGCAGGCGCACCACCGGCGCATCGGCCTGCCCTTCGCCGAGCGCTTCGAGACCGATGATGCTGGCCTCGCTCTCGCCCATGTCGCGCGCGAGTTCCTCGGTCAGGCCGTGAATATCGTCGGTACGCCGGTAGATCCGGTCGATGGCCGCCAACAGGTCACCTTCCGCGACCACGGCAAGCTGGATGTCTTCGTGAATCAGGCGGGCGATTTCATCGTAGGCAAACAGATCGGTCGGATCAGCCATGCCGACGAAGATGCTGCCGTCGCGTCGTGCCAGCGGGATGGCCCGGAAGCGCCGCGCCTGCGTTTCCGGCAGCAGTTGCAGAATGGAGGCGTCCGGGTTGAATTTCCGGAGGTCGACGAAGGGGAAACTCAATTGCCGTGCCAACGCCTGGGCAATGTCGTTTTCTCCTGCCAGCCCGCTTTCGACGATGATGCGGCCCAGCCGCCGTCCACTCTTTTTCTGCGCGGCCAGCGCAATGTCCAGATCAGCACTGGAGATGACTTTCTGCTCAACGAGCAGGTCGCCCAAGCGAATTTTCTGGCGCGCGGGCTGCGTGGTTGCGGTGGGGGTGGCTGGCTCTGTCTGCATGGTTTCTTGGGGCAACTCGCAAGGATGAGCACGTATCGGCCTAATCAGGCCCCGCCTTAAGTAAATAAGGCGCATGGACCGGCGCAGGCCGTCTCCTTATGGCTGGGGGCGCCGCACTCACACGAGGTCCGACGGGGTGCGGAAAATCGAGGTTTTCCTGACTACCCTGCGGGACGGGTTAACAGGAATCCAGCAGATCCGTGGGATTGAAGGTGGCGCGGGCAGCTCACCTGCCCTGCTGTTCGATCATCTCGCCCGGCTGGGTGCCGGGGCGCAGTTTGCCCTGATAGATGAAGCCAGCGCCGTAGCGGCGGCGGCCATCCGGTGCGGTGATGAGTTCGTTCTCGCTCCATATCCAGACGTGACCCTCACGGGTATCGAGGATGAGCGCCCGCCCGCCGCCCTTGCTGCCCTCGGCGCCTGCCAACGGCAATGCCTCATAGCGTCCATCATCGGCATAGGCGCCCGCCGACATCACCAATACGCCCAACAGTACCCAACCCGTCCTCATCGCGCACCCCTCATTTGCTTGTGCCCGTCGGGGCAAAAAGTGCCGCTACCGCGGCCGCATCCAGCACATATTCATGGTTGCATATCTCGTCGTGCACCCGGATTTCACCCTGGTCGGCGATGATGGCGTCGCATTCCGTTTGCCCCACGCTGCGCAGCATGGAATGGATCTTGTCCTGATCATACGGACAGTGATAGCTGACCGGACGCGGGTCGTATACGCGCACATCTTCTTCCGGGAACAGGCGTTCGATCAACTTGATCGCGCCGAGGCCGAGCAGTTCGTCCGGCCGCACGGTGTCGGCCAGGATCTGCAGCCGGTTCCAGCCGTCGGCATCGCGCGCGGCTGCGCCCGGCAGCGCCTGCAGGAAAAGTCCCGCTGCAGTTTCGTGGTTGGCCGCGAGCCACAGGCGAGTCGGCGTCTGTTCGGACTGTTCCAGATAATGCTCGAATACCGCTGCCAGGGTCTCGCCCTGCAGTGGCACATGGCTCTGGTAAGGCTGGCGCATGTCGGCGGTATCGAGCGTCAGGGTCAGCGCACCTTCGCCCAGCAAGGCCGGCAAGCTGCCAGCGGACAGTTCCGGGACGCTGCGCGCCATGCCGCGCAATCGCAACTGCTCGTCGCAATCCATCACCAGCAGCGACACCGCACCTTCGCCGCGCAGCTGGAAGGTGATACGCCCCGCCTGCTTGAGGTTGGCAGTGATCATCGTGGTCACCACGGCCAACTGACCCAGAAGTCCGAGGGCGGGTTCGGGGTAGTCGCGTCCCGCGATCATCTCGCGCCAGGCGGAACCGAGTTGCACCCAGGCGCCGCGGATATCGAGCTGTTCGAACAGGAAACCGCGCACCCGGCTGGGCGGAGCGTGCGCCGGGATCAGTTCATCCACCGGGCTCAATTGAGTTGTACCCGCTCGCCCCAGGGCACGGCGCCCTTGCCCTTGACCAGCCAGATCACCGGGTAATTCGGCGGCGTTTTGGGGAAGTCGCCCTCGGCGTCGGTGAAGTACACCAGCATGTTGGGGCTGCGGTTTTCGTGCTCGACCCAGTCGAACACCGGGCGAAAATCGGTGCCGCCGCCGCCTTCTATATCAGTGGGAAGCTGCATGGTGTCCCACGGCTCGAACTCCCACGGCGCGGCGTCGGCGACGTGGTTGTCGCAGGCCAGCAGCGTCACCCGGGCGCGCACCTGGCCTTTCAGCGCGTCGAGCTCGGTGACGAACTCGCGCAGCTCGTCGTCGCTGATCGAGCCGCTGGTATCGATCGCCGCCACCACCTCGATGCCTTCGCTCGACAGGCGCGGCAGCAGCGCGTCGCCTTCGCGCCGCGACGGCCGCCGCCACGAATAGTCGTCGCGCTGGTTGACCGCGAAGAAGCGCGCCAGCAGCGCACGCCACGGGAGGCTCGGCGCCAAGAGGCCGTCGACCCAGCGCATCATCGACTGGGATAATTTTCCGGCCTGGCGCGCGGCTTGGGCGGCGGCGGCCAGCCGGTTCTTCCATTGCTCGGCGAGTTCCTCGCGTTCGGAAGGCGACAGCTCGTTCGGCTTCTGCGAGGCCTGGCCGCCGCCGCCCTCTTTTTCCTCGGCTTCGCTCTGGCCCTCCTTGCCCTGGCCGCCCGCTTCGCCGGCGTCGGGGTTGTCCTGGCGCTGGTTATCGTCGGGACTCGCGCCCGATTCGTTGTCGTTATCGAACAGGTGCTGGTCGAAGGATTCTTCCGGCGTGTCCTAGGGAATCAGCGGATACATTTCCTCTGCCGACAGCGTCATG
>JAIBFA010000021.1 GCA_019459325.1 Thiobacillus sp. | reverse complement strand
GCGATCGTGCGCCACGCCGGTCAACGCGTCCTGGACGTCCATCACCTCGTTCGCCACCTGGCGCGCGAAAGCCTCGTGCTGCGTCCACAGCTGCGACACCGTGCCGCCGGTTTTCAGTCCTGCGATATTGGTGGTGAGGATGTAGACGTTCTTCCTAACCAGTTCGAACAGCAGCGCGTCGCCCAGGCCGACTTCGCGGCAAGGCAGGTCGATGGCGGTCAGCGCGCGGCACAGCAGCGCGGCGCCGGGGCCGGCCACGGGGGAGGTGATCAGCGGCTTGGCGTCGGTGCCCTTCTTCTTCTCGAACCACACCGAGATCACCGTGGGGTCCACGTAGCCGTGTACCTGCCAGTCGCGCGGCAGCAACTCGTTCTGGATCAGCGCGGCACGCGGTTTCCAGGCTTCGGGTAATGCAGCCAGCACGCTGTGCAAGTCGTTCTCGGCGACCGCCACCAGCACCCGCTCCGGCGTGGGGTGTGCCTGCGCCAGCGCCGCCATGTCGTCGCCGCGGTTGATCGGGACGACCGTGCATCCTGCACGCAGCAGCCCGCCGGCGAACACGCGGCCGAGCTGGCCCAGACCGATGACGACGACTTCGCTCATTCCTTATTCGAGACCTTTCGAGTGCAGGTACTCGTCGTAGCCGCCCATGTAGAACTCGACGCCTTCGGGGGTGATTTCGAGGATGCGGGTGGCGAGGCTGGAGACGAACTGGCGGTCGTGCGAGACGAAGATCAGCGTGCCCTTGAACAGGTCGAGCGCGAGGTTGAGCGACTCGATCGATTCCATGTCCATGTGGTTGGTCGGTTCGTCCATCACCAGCGCGTTGTGGCGGCCGAGCATCAGCTTGCCGTAGAGCATGCGACCCTTTTCACCGCCGGACAGCACGCGCACCGATTTCTTGACGTCGTCGCCGGAGAACAGCAGGCGGCCGAGGATGCCGCGCAGCACCTGCTCGTCGTCGCCCGGCTGGGTCCACTGGTGCATCCAGTCGGTGAGGTTGAGGTCCATGTCGAAATCGCTGACGTGGTCCTGCGAGAAGTAGCCGATGCTGGCGTTCTCGCTCCATTTCACCTCGCCGAACTGGGGCGTCAGTTCGCCCATCAAGAGCTTCATCAGGGTCGACTTGCCGACGCCGTTGCCGCCGATGACGGCCATTTTTTCGCCCGCTTCCAGCGAAAAAGCCATGTTGGAAAACAGCGGCGTGTCGTCGTAGCCGAATTTGAGATTCTCGACTTCGAGCGCACGGCGGTGCAGCGCCTTCTCCGGCTCGAAGCGGATGTAGGGGTTCTGCCGCGAGCTGGGCTTGAAGTCCTCGATCTTGATCTTGTCGATCATCTTCATGCGGCTGGTGGCCTGGCGCGCCTTCGACTTGTTGGCCGAGAAGCGGCGCACGAATTCCTGCAGCTCGGCGACCTTGTCCTTGGCCTTGGCGTTGGCCGATGCCTGGCGTTCCTTGGCCTGGGTCGAGGCCAGCATATAGTCGTCGTAGTTGCCGGGATAGACCTTGATGGTGCCGAAATCGAGGTCGGCCATGTGGGTACAGACCTGATTCAAAAAGTGGCGGTCGTGCGAGATGACGATGATGGTGGCGTTGCTCTCGTTCAGCACGTTTTCCAGCCAGCGGATGGTGTTGATGTCGAGGTTGTTGGTCGGTTCGTCGAGCAGCAGGATGTCGGGGTTGGAGAACAGCGCCTGCGTCAGCAGCACGCGCAGCTTGAAGCCGGGCGCGATCTGGCTCATGGGGCCGTCGTGCTGTTCGGTGGGGATGCCGACGCCCAGCAATAATTGACCGGCCCGCGCCTCGGCGTCGTAGCCGCCCATTTCGCCGAACTTGGCTTCGAGCTCGGCGGCGTGCAGGTAGTCTTCCTCGCTCGCCTCCGGGTTCATGTAGATGGCGTCCCTTTCCTGCATCACGCGCCACATTTCAGCATGGCCCTGCAGCACC
>JAIBFA010000012.1 GCA_019459325.1 Thiobacillus sp. | reverse complement strand
CCTTCATCATCTGTTCGGCCATGTTGGCGAGTACTGACATCGCCTGTGCATCGCCGCGCGCCGAGGCGTCGATCAGGGCGGCCAGGCCAGGGGCGGCGCGGCGGCCGTTGATCACATGACGCAGCGCGCCGCCCAGCCGCGCCCGGCCGGCCTGCTCGGCGGCGTCGAGCTGCTTCATCAGGTCGGGCAGCTGGCTGCGGTCGCGCAGGGCATTGACGAAGGTGTGGATGAAGGAAGCGTGGACGCGCAGGACTTGTTAGACGGCGGTGGGGAGCTGGGCCATGGTCAGGGGTCAGGGGTCAGGGGTCAGGGGTCAGGCAATTTTCCGGTGTGCTGACGGGATTGGCAATCGCGGCCTCTGTCGGCACGTTTTCGATATGCCAGTGCGCGCTTGCCCACGCCAGCTGTTCGGACGGTTCGGCGCCCGCCAGTTCATCCGGCGGCGGGTGGCCGAGCGTGGCCAATGCCCGCGTCAGCACCGCACCGCACCCGGTCTCGGGCAGGGCGGGGGCCAGGGTCTGCTTGGACAGCTTCTGGCCGGCGGCGTTGGTGATGAGCGGCACGTGGGCGTAGACCGGGGTCGGCAGGCCGAGCAGGCTTTGCAGATAAATCTGGCGCGGGGTGTTCCACAACAGGTCGGCACCCCGCACGACGTGAGTGATGCCCTGGAAGGCATCGTCCACCACCACCGCCAGTTGGTAGGCGTACAGGCCATCGGCGCGCTTGACGATAAAGTCGCCGACCTCATGGGCCAGGTTCTGCTGCAAGTCGCCGTGGATGCGGTCGTGAAAGTAGGTGCTCACATCCGGCACGCTCACCCGCCAGGCGCGGGCAACCGTGCCGGCCGGCAAACCGTTGCGGCAGGTACCGGGATAGATGATCTCGCCTTCATGGTTGCGCGATGCGTCGGCGAGTTGGCTGCGGGTGCAGGCGCAGGGATAGACCACACCGATGGATTGCAGCGCGGCGAGCGCTTCGGCATAGGCGTCGTCGCGCTGCGACTGGAGCAGCACCGCGCCGTCCCAATGCAAACCGTAGGCCTCCAGCTGGCTCAGGATGGTATCGGCCGCACCGGGTTCGCAACGGGGAACATCGAGGTCTTCCATGCGCACGAGCCAGCGTCCGCCGACCGCGCGAGCATCGAGCCAGCTCGCCACCGCGGCGACGAGCGAGCCGACGTGCAGGGGACCAGTGGGGGACGGCGCGAAGCGCCCGACATAGGATGCAGGGATCACCCCGCGATTATGCCGCGCGCAGTGTCCATTTCGTATGCCGGATGCAGGGTGTGATAGAGCGCGAGAACGGCGTCGCACATGCGCGACTCGCTCCAGCCCGCGGCGTAGGTTTTGCCTGCCGCCCCGAGCGCCTGCGCCGCCGCGCGATTGGCCAGCAGCGGGATCAGCACCTCGGCAAAGCCTGCGACATCGTCCGGCGCAATGCGGCAGCCCGCGCCTTCCTGCAGCACATCCTTCGTCCCCATTTCGGCCAGGCCCACCACCGGTACGCCGAGCGCCATCGCCTCCAGCAGCACCAGCCCCTGGGTTTCGGTTTTGGAGGCGAAGACAAACACATCCGCCGCGCAGTAGCACGCGGGCAGTTCGGTCTTGCGTTCGAGGTAGCCGACGAAGCGCACGTTGTGGGCGAGCTGCCGTTTTGCCACCGCGCGCTCCAGCGACGTTCTCGCAGGCCCTTCGCCGGCGATCACCAGGAGTACGTCGGGCAGCTCGCGCCGCACCTGGTCGGTCACGCGCAACAGGAAATCCAGGTTCTTCTCGAACGCCACCCGTCCGACGTAGGCCATCACCGGGCGCTCCGGCGCGATGCCGTGGCGGGCGCGGAATGCAGGGCCGTCGCAGTTGGCGAAGTCGGCTAGATTGAGCCCGGTCGGAATGATGTGGATGGGGCGGCTGACGCCGTATGTCAGGAGCGCCTGCTTCATCGCCGACGACGGCGCGATCACCGCGGTGACGCCGTCGCACTCCTTGCGCGAGATCATGCGCGCCGCTGCCGCCAGCCACGCCTTCGGCAGGAACGGCAGGTAGTGGTGGAAGTATTCCTCGAACAGCGTGTGGTAGGTCTCGACGCACGGCAGCCCATGCCGGCGCGCCCAGCGCACCCCGGCGCGGTGCGCGAGGAAGGGCGTATGGATGTGGACGAGGTCGAAGTCGGCCGGATCGAGTTCATCCAGCGCGGCGGCCAGCGCGCGCGGATGCATCAGCCGGTCTTCCGGGTCGCGCGGAATCGGCCAGCCTGGCACCCGCACGATATCGGCTTCCGCTGCTTTAATCTCGGCCTGCGGCAGCGTCGCCGGATAATCCGGCGCCACCAGCACACTCTCGTGCCCGGCTTCGGCCAGCGCCTGACGCAAGGTCTGGATCGACGTGGACACACCGTTGACGCGCGGAAAATACACGTCGGTCACCATCAGGATACGCACGGCAGACTCCGCCCAAGGCAAAGTCTGCGTTGTATGGCATGACGGTTACAGAATGATGACCGCGAAAAAAACACCCGTCAGCAGCAAGGCCACGGATTCGCACCACTCGATGCCCGCACCCAGGATGTCGCCGGTTTGACCGCCCAGCTTGAGCCGCATCCAGACACCCCACAGCACGCCAGGGATCAAGGCGGCGAAAGCAAACGGCGAAGCGGCGCTGATTGCCGCCAGCGCCAGTCCGCCCGCGATCCAGCCCGAGCGCTTGCCGTTCCGGGATACGCGCTCGCCCAGGCCGGGTTTCAGCGGAGGCAGCAGCAGCGCCCAGCCAGCCGCCGACCAACGCGCCCAGGCCGGAATCAGCACGAGCACGAGCCACGGCGATTCGAGCATCAGCAGCCAGTGCAGCAGCACCAGCTTGGCCGCCAGCTGCAGCACCAATGCGATGACGCCGAAGCTGCCCACGTGCGGATCGGCGAGCACCGCGAGAAAGCGTTCGGGGTCGCGGTGCGCTGCGCCCAGCGCATCCGCCGTGTCGGCCAGGCCGTCGAGATGCAGCCCGCTGGTGATCCAGGCCCACATCACGACGCCGGCCAGCGCGCCCAGCCACGGATCGAATGCCGCGCCCAGGGCGGCGGCCAGCGCCACCGCCGCACCCACGACCAGCCCCGCCGCCGGAAACCACACCAGCGCACGCGCGAATTCGGCAGGCTGGTAATCGCGCACCGCAGGCAGCGGCAGCCGCGTCAGGAATCCGAGGGCAAGAATCAGTCCGCGCATCGCAAGGCCATCAACAGCGGCGGCGCCCCGGCCAGCCACGACACGACGAAGCTGGAGCCGGGAGTCAGCGCCACGCGCGCGCGGTAGGGGTCGGTCAGCCCCAGCACGCTTGCCAGCACCGCGCGCATCGCGCCGGCGTGGGTGACGACGAGCGTGGGCGTGCGGGCCGTCTCGCCCAGCCGGCTCAGCGCCGCGTTCACCCGCGCATCCAGCGCAGCCAGCGTTTCCCCGCCAGGCGGCGCGGAGCGGCGCGGATCGCGCACAAAGGCCGAATGCGCATCGGCATCGCGCGCGGCGGCCTGGTCCGGGCGCAGATCCTCCCAGGCGCCGAAATCGAGTTCGTGCCAGTCCGCATCGACGCGGCAACCGATATGCCGCTCGGCAGCAACCTCGCGCGCAAAATCGAGACAGCGCCGCGCAGGGCTGCTCACGACCGCGCCCCAGCGCGGCATGGCCACAAGCGCGGCGTGCATCTGCTTCCAACCGAGCGCAGTGAGCGGCGCATCGCTGCGCCCACGGTACACATGCGGCGGCCCGGCCACTTCGCCGTGCCGCAAAAAGCCGAGCAACAGCGGCTCGGCGGCGGGCTTAAGCATTATTGGCCACCCCGGCTTCGGCAAACGTCGCCATGCCCGCATGCAGCGCGCACGCCAGCCGCAACAGCGGGATGGCGGCCGCCGCCCCGCTGGCTTCGCCCAGCCGCATGTCAAGCGCAAGCAGCGGCTGCGCATCGAGCGCGCGCAGGATGGCGGCGTGGCCGGACTCGGCGGAGACGTGGGCAAACAGCATCCAGTCGCGCGCGCCCGGGTTCAGGCGCACCGCCAGCAGCGCCGCCGCGCTGCAGATAAAGCCATCGACCAGCACCGGCACCCCCGCTTGCGCCGCCGCCAGATAGGCCCCTGCCAGCGCGCCGATCTCGAAGCCGCCGACCGCGCACAGCGCCTGCAGCGGGTCGGACGGCGGCGGCGCCAGGCCGTGCAGCGCCAGCGCGTGGTCGATGAGTGCCGCCTTGCGCATCACGCCGGCGGCATCGACGCCGGTACCCGCACCGGCCAGCGCCCCACCCGGCAATCCGAGCAGCGCGCACGCCAGCGCCGCCGCCGCCGTGGTGTTGGCAATGCCCATTTCGCCGCCGATGACGAGATCCGCCCCGCCGGCCTGGGCGCGCACGCACGCGGCCGCCCCGGCATCGAGCGCGGCGTGCGCCTGCGCCGCACTCATCGCGGGCTGCTGGCAAAAATTGGCGGTGCTGCACGCCACCTGCGCCTGGATCACGCCCGCCACCGGCGAGGGGGCGAGCGTGCCGACGTCGATCACTTCCAGCGTCGCCCCGGCTTCGCGCGCGAGCACGCTGATGGCCGCGCCGCCGCCGACGAAGTTGGCGAGCATCTGCTGGGTGACGCTCTGCGGAAACGCCGACACGCCTTCTGCCGCAACGCCGTGGTCGGCGGCAAAAATGCTGATCCACGGCTGCTGGATGCGCGGCAGCGTCCTGCCCTGCATCGCGGCAAGCGTGGCAACCAGCGTTTCCAGCCGCCCCAGGCTGCCGGGCGGCTTGGTGAGCTGGGCCTGGCGCGCCAGCGCGGCAGCGCGCGCGGCCTCGTCCAGCGGTTTGGCAGCTGCGAAGGGGTTCATCGTGGGTTGCCTTTGAGGACGAGCGGCAGCCCGGCGGCCACAAACACCACTTCGTCGGCAAGCTGCGCGATGTCCTGGTTCAGCCAGCCGGCTTCATCGACAAAACGGCGCGTAAGTTCGCCCAGCGGGACGATGCCGAGCCCGGTTTCGTTGCTGACCAGGATCAGCTCGTCGTCGCGGCGCGCGGCCAACGCGGCGAGCAGCGCGGTGCGTGCGTCGTCGAACGCGGCGGGGTCCGGCTGGCACAGGCAGTTGGTCAGCCACAGCGTGAGGCAATCCACGACGATGCAGCCCGCCCCTGCCGCGCGAATCGCTCCGGCAAGATCGAGCGGCGCCTCGATGGTGTTCCAGTGCGTCGGACGCTCGGCCTGGTGGCGCGCGATGCGGGCAGCCATTTCGGCGTCATTCGCCTGGGCGGTGGCGATGAAGGAAACGGGCTTGCCGGTCGCTTCGGCGCGGTGCAGGGCGAGGCGGCTTTTGCCGCTGCGCGCGCCGCCGAGGATCAGCGTCAGCATGGCGCCACCCCCAAGAGACGGCGCAGGGCATGCGTATCGAGGTGGGCCTCCACCGCGTCGGCCAGGCGGTCGATGGCGGCGTCGCGCAGCGCGGCGATGTCGGGGCTGGTGGCGCCGCGCAGGCCCGCCCACGCCAGCAGCGCATCGGCCGCGGCGGGGGTATCGAACAGCCCGTGCAGATAAGTGCCGCGCACCTGGCCGTCGTCCGACATTGCGCCGTCGGGTCGGCCATCGAGCCAGCACATCGGCTGCGCGAGCGCCGCGCCGCTGCTCACCCCGGCATGGATTTCGTAGCCCGCCACCGGCGTCGTGCCGCCGGCCAGCGTGCCCGCGACCGTGCGCAACTGCTTGCCGCTGGCGAGCGTGGTTTCGAAGTCGAGCCAGCCGAAGCCGGGACTGCTGCCCGCTTCGCCTTCGATGCCCGCCGGATCGTGCAGGGCGCGCCCCAGCATCTGGAAGCCGCCGCAGATGCCGAGCAGCTTGCCGCCGTAGCGCAGATGCCGATCCAGCGCGGCGTCCCAGCCGTGGGCGGCCAGCGCGGCGCGGTCGGCGCGCACGGTTTTCGACCCCGGCAGGATGACCAGGTCGGCGGGCGGCAGCGGCTGGTCCAGCGCGACGAAGCGCAGGTCCACCTGCGGATGGGTGCGCAGCGGATCGAAGTCGGTGTGATTGGAAATGTGCGGCAGCACCGGCACCACCACGCGCAGCGCGTCGGCCGCGGCCGGCACCGACGCGGCGGGCAGCGCATCCTCGGCTTCGAGGTGCAGGCCGTGCAGATAGGGCAGCACGCCGAGCACCGGCTTGCCGGTTTTCGCTTCGAGCCAGTCGAGCCCCGACTGCAGCAGCGCAAGGTCGCCGCGAAAGCGATTGATGACGAAGCCCTTGACGCGCGCCTGCTCGGTCTCGGACAGCAGGGCCAGGGTGCCGACCAGATGCGCGAACACGCCGCCGCGGTCGATGTCGGCGACCAGGATCACCGGGCAGTCGGCAGCCTCGGCAAATCCCATGTTGGCGATGTCGTTGGCGCGCAGATTGATTTCCGCCGGACTGCCCGCGCCTTCGACGATGACGGCATCGTGCCGCGCCGCCAGCCGATGGTAGGAGTCGAACACCGCCGCGCGCGCCGTCGCCTTGTAGGCGTGGTAATCCAGCGCGTGCATGTTGCCGATGGCGTGCCCCTGGATGATGACCTGCGCGCCGGTGTCGGAGTTGGGCTTCAGCAGCACCGGGTTCATGTCGGTGTGCGCAGGCAATCCGCTTGCCTGCGCCTGCACCGCCTGCGCCCGGCCGATCTCGCCGCCGTCGGCGGTCACCGCGCTGTTGAGCGCCATGTTCTGCGGCTTGAAGGGCGCCACGTTCACCCCCTGCCGCGCCAGCCAGCGGCACAGCGCCGTCACCAGCGCGCTTTTGCCGGCGTCGGACGTGCAGCCCTGCACCATGAGCGTGGCGCTGCCCTGCCCCATCGACTTGCTCACAGGTCGATGCCGCGCTGCGCCTTGACGCCGGCGCGGAACGCATGCTTTTCGTCGGCAATGACCGACACCGTGTCGGCCAGTTCGATCAGCGCATCGGTCGCGGCGCGCCCGGTGACGATCACATGCTGATCCCTGGGCCGGTGCGCCAGCGCGTCGAGTACGTCGTCGGCGTCGAGGTAGCCGTAGCTCAAGAGATAGGTCAGCTCGTCCAGCACCACCAGCTGGTACGACGGGTCGGCAAGCATGCGCGCGGCAATCGCCCAGCCGCGCTCGGCGGTGGCGATATCCTGTTCGCGGTTCTGCGTGTCCCAGGTGAAGCCGTCGCCGGTGACGTGCCATTCGACGCCGGGCTGGCGGCCGAGAAAGGCCTCCTCGCCGGTGTCGGTGCGGCTCTTGATGAACTGCACCACGCCGACTTTCATGCCGTGGCCGAGTGCGCGCGCCACCGTGCCGAAGGCCGAGGTGCTCTTGCCCTTGCCGTTGCCGGTGATGACGATGAGCAGCCCGCGCTCGTCGGTGGCGGCGTCGATCGCGGCGTCGATCAGCGCTTTCTTTCGCGCCATGCGCGCGGCATGGCGCGCGCTGCGCTCGCGCGTCCCGGATTCAGCGTTCACGACGCGTACCCGTCAGGCCGGCGGCGCCGGAAGGCTGCCGCCAGTGCGATATGCGTGATCGCCGCCGCCCCTAGATACAAAGCGAACGAGCCCAGCATAGGCGGGAAATAGTGTGAGAAGCGCGGGAAGAAGCCGGCCAGCGTCGGCTCGGCAAAGCGCCCGGAGAAGAAGTAGAACCCGCCGCTGGTGAGCAGCTCGGCGACCACCCCGACCGCCAGCGCAACGCCAGTCAGTCTGGCCAGTCCCAGCAGCGACGGGCTAGGGCGACGGGCGTATAAGCGCCCCCCGGCAAACAGCACGAGATAAGCCGGGATCAACATCCAGTAGGCCGGCGACACGCAGAAATCCGACACCCCGCCCCAGGTGATGGCGAGGTAGTCGATCGCCACGCTGGCGGCGATCAGCGCGGGAATCACCCACAGCGCCCGCACGTACACGCCCAGCAGGAAAAAAATCGCCCACGAGGCGTCGGGTAGGGAATGGAGGCTGGCCCAGTGGTGGCTGCGGGTGAGCAGCATCAGCAGGGTCAACGCGAGGCCGATCGCGATTTGTTGACGGGGGGTGAGGTTCAGCATGGGTGCTCCTTCGTCCGCGTTGAGGTCATTGTATAAGGCGAAATCCCTGCCCCTTGTTTACTTGCCCGGCTGGTAGCGCAAGCTCACGAACAGGCTGCGCCCCGGCGTTTCGTAGAAGCGCGTAGTGGTTCGCGCCAACGCGTAGTCCTTGTCGAACAGGTTGTCGACACGGATCCCGAACCGGGTGTCCTTGTTCAGCGCGTATTCGTAGGCGGCGTTGACGAGGCCGTAGCCGGCCAGCTGAGTCGTTCCATTCACATCCAGACGCGGCGAATAGGCGCTGCCTTCGATGCGCAGACCATGGCTGCCGAAAGTGCGCGCGGCGCTGAGGGTGAAGCTGTTTTGCGGGCGCCGATCCAGTTGCGTACCGGTGCCGAGATTGACGGCCAGCAATCGTGTCAGCCCTGCGCGCCAGTCCCAATCCAGCCAGCGCGCCTGCCCGCTGAGCTCCAGGCCGCGCATCCGCGCCGAACTGACGTTTTCCGGCTGCCAGTCGTAGGTGGTGGCGATTCCCGGCCCGGCGCCGCCGGAAATGACGGTCTGCTTCCACTCGATCAGGTCATCCACCCGCGTCTCGTACAGGTTCACCGCCGTACCCCAGTCTGCCTGCCGGTAACTCAGGCCCAGTTCGCTGGTGCGCGAGGTTTCCGGCCTCAGGGTCGGATTGCCGTGGGTAAGGTAGGTATCACTGTAGGTGTCTGCGCCGATGACATAGGTGTAGGGGCCGTCCACGCTGTTGGGCCAGTACAGATCGTTGACGGTGGGGGCCTTGAAGGCGGTGCCATGTCCGGCCGTGACACGCAGGCCCGGCGCCAGTTCGCGGCCCCAGCGCAGGTTCCAGGTGTCCTGGCTGCCGAAAGCGTCGTGCTTGTCGCGGCGCGCGCCAAGCTGCGCTTCGCCGCCCAGGGCCGCAAAGCGGTACTGCGCGAACAGCCCGGTGTTTTCGAGACGCGCGTCGAGCAGGCCGCTGTTGTCCTTGCTGGCGTGATCCGTCCAGTAGTCGAGGCCCAGGCTGAGTTGTCCCGGCTCGAACGAGAGGTCGTGCTGCCAGGACAGGCTGTTGCGCTTGGTCTCGATGCGGGCGGGAACGAAGGGACTGTAAGACGTGTAGCGGTCGAGGCTATTGCCCAGAGTCAGGCTGTGCCGCCATTGCGCGCTGACCCGATGGTCGAGCCTGAGGCTGGCGGTGCGGTTCTTGTAATCGTTGTCGCCCGTGTTGGCATCAAGCTCGTTGCGCCCCCAGGACTGGGCAAGTTTGGCGACAAGCGCCAGGTCGGGGGCGAGGCGGCCGTCGACGCCGATCGCCAGATGATTGCGGTTGAAGCCGTAGGCAGTGCTGTCGGTCGAAAAGGTAGGCAGGCCATCCGTGCTTTCGCGTCCGGCTTCCACACTGTAGCGCCAGGCATCGCCGCCGCCGAAGCTGAAATCGAGGGCGCGGGTGCCGCGGCTGCCTGCGGTCAGCTTGACGCCGGGGCCGACGGCACGACGGGTGAAGATCTGGATCACCCCGCCGATGGCATCGGAACCGTACAGGCTGGAGAAGGGGCCGCGCACGATTTCGATGCGTTCGATCTGTTCCGGCGAGAGGGCATTCCAGTCGTATTCGCCGAGGGTCGCGGAAGCGGCGCGCACACCGTCGACCAGCACAAGAACATGCTTGGCGGCGGCGCCGCGCACAAAGATGGCGGTGCTCTTGCCTTCGCCCCCGGTGCGGGCAACGTTGATGCCGGCCTGCTGATCGAGCAGCGCCATCAGATCGCCAGCCTGGCTGCGCTCGATGTCCCGACGGGTGATGACCGTGACCGAAGCCAGACTCTCATCCGCGGTTTGCGCCGTGCGCGTCGGCGTCACGACTATGGTTTCGCCGACAAATTCCGGCAGGGTTTCCGCATGGGCGAATGTGACGGATGCAAGGCCCAGGGCGAGCGCGAGAGGGGTTTGACGCATGATGTAGTCCGGTTGGGCGCCCGGTTCCCCGCGGGCGCGTTGCACGATCCGCTGCATGACGTGCGCCATGCAGGGCTCAGGCCGGTATCCGGGCTCGCGCTTGAAGTGCATCGCCTTCCCGGGCGAACCCAGTGGCGGTGTGATGGACCGTTTAGCGCTTACCGTTGCGGGGGCAGCACAGGCATGGCGACAAAAGTCGCGCACCTGTTTCCCGTTTATCCTCGGCGGCGGAAAGCCGCGTCGGCACCTGAAGCCGCGCATTATAACCATGCAGGCGCGGCCTGCGCGTGCCCTGGACCGCCGATTGACCGTCCGCACATCGCCCCCTATAGTCGCGTCATGCACGCCGAACTCGATATCCTCGAAGCCAAAATCCGCCAGGTGGCCGAGCTGTGCCATACGCTGCGGCAGGACAACATCGCCCTGCGCCAGCAGCTGCTCGCCGCGCAGCAGGACAACAAGCAGCTGACGACCCGCCTGGAAGCCGCCAAGACTCGGCTGCAGGCGCTGCTCGAAACCCTGCCGGAGGATGTGTGATGGCCGGCCCGCGCTCGATCGAGATCCACATCCTGGGCCGCGCCTACAAGGTGGCCTGTTCGCGCGAGGAGGAATCGGCGCTGATTGCGGCAGCCGATTATCTGGACGAGAAAATGCGCGAGATCCGCGACAGCAGCAAGGTGATCGGCGCCGAGCGCATCGCCATCATGGCGGGGCTGAATCTGGCGCACGAATTGCTGACCCAGGGCGGCGGCGGCCAGATCGAGGCGGCACGCACCCGGCTGACCCATTGCAACACCCTGCTCGATTCGGTGCTGGAAGATCAGGACACGCTTTTCTGATTCCCTCTACAGATCCAAAGACTCGTTGTCGGCCTCTCCCTGCCGGCAAGCAATAGACCGTGAGGGCGCGCTGCGCGCCTGCCTTGTTGCCCTTCTGGTTTTCGCGGTTTTTCATCTGAAAATGGAATACACTAGTTGTGCTCCCTGCGGTGTTCGAGGCTGGTTGCTATTTCTCTGAACCAATGCATACGTGCAAGGCTGCGATCTATTCCGATGCGGGTGTGCGCGTGACACGTCTCATGTGCCCAAAGCGTCTTTGAGCGCGGCCGTCTTGGACCCAGGTTCAAGAGTCTGCGGCCAGTCACGGCACAGGCGGGGAGCCTTATTTCTTGATGGACAAATACACCCTCAGGCGTCAACTCAAGGCCGCGCGCAACGCGCTCAAACCGGCTGCGCGCCGCCATGCCGCGCGCGCCTCCTTGCGACTGGCGCTGCGCCACGGCCTGTTGCTGCGCGCCCAGCGCATCGGCTTTTATCTGCCGCAAGGCGGCGAATTCGACGCCCACCCCCTGCTCAACCAGGCCCTCTGCATGCAACGCGAGTGTTATCTGCCGGTGCTGCCGCGCCGCGGACGGGTGATGCGGTTCGGGCAAGTGGGCCGCAATACGCGCATGACGAAGAATCGCTACGGCATTCCCGAACCCATCGATGCGAGGCCCTTGCGCGCGCGCCAACTGGACTTGCTGCTGATGCCGCTGGTGGGATTCGATCTCGAGGGCCACCGGCTGGGGATGGGCGGCGGCTTCTACGACGCGACGCTGGCCTTCATGCGGCACCGGCGCCTGTGGCGCAAGCCGCGCCTGGTGGGAATAGCCTACGAGTGCCAGCGGGTGGACGCGCTGCCGCACGAGCCCTGGGACATGCCGCTCGACGCGGTGCTGACCGAGCGCCAGCTGTACCGCTTCAACTCAAACCACACCTAAGACCTGTTAACGCTAATTTCACGCGTGCGACGGGGCCGATTCGGGATGCAGGCCACGAAGCGAGACGTGCCGCAGTGCGGGTACTGCAAGCGGCTCGCGGCAACGCATGTGCGAAATCAACGTTAACAGGCCCTAGTTCACTCGCCCAGATAAGCTTGGCGCACGGCGGGGTTGGCTGAGAGGTCGGCAGACATTCCGCTGAGGGTGACGACTCCATTTTCCAGCACATAGCCGCGCGCGCAGGTTTTCAGCGCCAGATGGGCGTTCTGCTCGACCAACAAAACCGCCACATCGCCTGCCGCAATCTGGCGGATGATGTCAAACACCGCCTGCACCATCAGAGGGGCCAAGCCCATGCTCGGCTCATCCAGCAACAGCAGGCGCGGACGCGCCATCATCGCACGTCCCAAGGCCAGCATCTGCTGTTCGCCGCCGGACAATAGCCC
The DNA here is from genome assembly GCA_019459325.1 of Thiobacillus sp. Lineage (GTDB taxonomy): Bacteria > Pseudomonadota > Gammaproteobacteria > Burkholderiales > Thiobacillaceae > Thiobacillus. The sequence continues at coordinate 46,082 of JAIBFA010000012.1, read as the reverse complement.
GGCGAGTTGCGCACGGCGCTCGGTCAGGCGCGGCAGCAGCGCATAGACCTGGTCGAGGTCGCGGGCAATCGTGGCGCGATCGCGCCGGGTGTAGGCGCCCATCATCAAGTTTTCGACGACCGACATGCGCGGGAACACGCCACGCCCCTCGGGCACCAGCGTCAGTCCGCGCCGCGCCACTTCGTGTGCGGGCAGCCGGGTGAGCGCCTGTCCGTCAAAATGCACGCTACCCGCCTGCGGCGCAATGAGTCCGCTGATGGCCTTGAGGGTGGTGGTCTTGCCTGCGCCGTTGGCGCCGATAAGGCAGACCATTTCACCCGGAGCGACCTCCAGGCTGAGATCACGTACCGCCTGAATCCCGCCGTAGGCCACCGACAACTGGCTGATTGAAAGCAGCGCGCTCACAGTGCCTCATCCCCCAGGTAGGCCGCGATGACCTTGGGGTCGCGGCTGACGACGTCGGGGGTACCCTCGGCGATTTTCACGCCGTAGTCGAGCACCGCCAGCCGGGTGCACAACCCCATCACCAGCTTCACGTCGTGCTCGATCAGCAGCAGGGTGAGGCCGTCAGCCTGCAACTGCAGCAACAGCTCGCGCAACCCCGCGCGTTCATTCGGATTCATCCCGGCCGCGGGTTCGTCGAGCGCCAGCAGGCTCGGTTCGGTCGCCAGCGCACGGGCAATTTCGAGCCGCCGCTGGTCACCGTAGGACAGGTTCCTGGCAAGACGATGGGCGTGCTGGGCGAGGCCCATGCGGTGCAGCAGGGCATGGGCACGCTCGCGCGAATCGGCTTCTTCGTGGCGCGTGCCAGGCAGGCGCAGCACCGCGCCGACGACACCGCTGGTGGTGCGCGCGTGGCGTCCAACCAGCACGTTTTCGAGCGCGGTCATCTCGGCAAACAGACGGATGTTCTGGAAGGTGCGCGCAAGCCCCGCTTGCAACACCTGATGCGGCTTTTGCCCGTTGAGACGGGTGGTGTTGAGACGGATCTCGCCGCGATCGATCGTATACAGCCCGGTGAACGCATTGAACAGGGTGGTTTTGCCTGCGCCGTTGGGGCCGATCAGACCGAAAATCTCGCCCCTGTGAACCTGCAGCGAAATATCGGACAGCGCCTGCAGGCCGCCAAACGCCTTACTCACGCCGGAAACAGTCAGCAGGGCGTTCATCCCTTGGCGTCGGCGAATTCGCGGCGGCGACGCGTCGAGGGGAACATCCCTGCGGGGCGATACAGCATCACCGCAACCAGCGCCATGCCGAACAGCAGCATGCGCAGATCCGCCGGGTCGACGTAGATCTGGCCGAACAGGTTGCGCTGCCAGTCGCCGGTATAGCGCAGCGCTTCGGGCAACAGCGTCAGCAGCAGTGCGCCGAAGATCACGCCGGGAATATGCCCCATGCCGCCGAGCACGATCATGCACAGAATCATGATCGATTCCATCAGATTGAACGACTCGGGGCTGATGAAGCCCTGAAAGCTGGCGAACAGACCACCGGCCAGCCCGCCGAAAGTGGCGCCCATGGCGAATGCCAGCAGCTTGAGGTTACGCGTATTGATTCCGGTCGCGGCGGCGGCGGTCTCGTCCTCGCGAATCGCCACCCAGGCACGCCCGATGCGCGAGTCTTCTAGTCGCATCGAAATGAAAATTACCGCCAGCGTCAGCAGCAGAAACAGGTAATAGGTGAGGTGGACGCCGGTGAAGGTATAACCGAAGAGCTCATGCGGCTGGCTCAGGCTGAAGCTGCCCAGACGCACCGGGTCGATCAGGTTGATGCCCTGCGGACCATTGGTGAGGTTGACCGGGGCATTCAGGTTGTTCATGAAGATGCGGATGATTTCCCCGAAGCCCAGCGTGACGATGGCGAGATAGTCGCCTCGTAGTCGCAGGGTAGGCGCCCCCAGCAGCACGCCGAACAACCCGGCCAGCGCCGCGCCCAGCGGCAGGATCGCCCAGAACGGCAGGTGAAGGCCGAAATGCGGACTGGCGAGCCAGGCGTAGACGTAGGCGCCGAGAGCATAGAACGCGACGTAGCCGAGATCGAGCAGGCCGGCATAGCCGACGACGATGTTCAGCCCCAGTGCCAGCATCACATACAGCAGCGCCAGATCGAGCAAGCGCACCCACGAGCGCCCCAGACCCGCATCCACCAGAAACGGCAGCAGCGCCAGCCCGAGCGCCAGCAATCCGAACGTGAACCAGCGCGACTTAAGCACGCTCGACAACGCGCGCTCCCAGAAGACCGGAAGGCCGGAACACCAGCACCGCGATCAACACGAAAAACGCGAACACATCCTGATAATGGCTGCCGAGGAACCCCCCGGTGAGGTCGCCGATGTAACCCGCGCCGAACGATTCGATCAGCCCTAGCAGCAGGCCGCCCAGCATCGCCCCGCCCAGATTTCCGATGCCGCCCAGCACCGCCGCCGAGAAGGCCTTGAGGCCGAGCAAAAAACCCATGTAGTAGTGCGCCAAGCCGTAATACGCGCTGACCATCACACCTGCCACTGCCGCCAGCGCCGAGCCGATCACGAAGGTGGACGCGATCACCCGATTCACGTCCACCCCCATCAGGCTCGCAACCTGCCGCGATTGCGCAGTGGCGCGCATGGCGCGGCCGAGCCGGGTTTTCTGCACTACCAGGATCAGCGTCATCATGATGAGCACCGCCAACACGAGGATGGCGATCTGTGTGTCGCTGATGCTCGCGCCCAAGATCTCGTGCCGGCCCTGCGGCAGGATCGCAGGGAAAGGGATGTACTGCTTGCCCCAGATCAGCATGGCGATGTTCTGCAGGATGATCGACACGCCGATCGCCGTGATCAGCGGCGCCAGGCGCGGCGCGTGGCGCAACGGGCGATAGGCGACGCGCTCGATCAGGAGGCCCAGCGCCATGCACACCGGAATCGCCACCGCCAGCCCCGCCCCCAGCACCAGCACGCCGGGCAGGCCGGGCGCCGCCAGCGCCAGCGCACCGATCACCGCCAGCGAAACCATCGCGCCCATCATGGTGATTTCGCCATGGGCGAAATTGATAAGTTCGAGGATGCCGTACACCATGGTGTAGCCCAGCGCCACCAGCGCATAGACGCTGCCCAGCACCAGGCCGTTGATGAGTTGTTGCAGGAAGATGTCCATCTTTGCGCGCAGCGCGCCCAGCCCGGTTGAATTCAGCTCAGCTTAGTTGCCGCTTTGCACGGTTTCGAGCGTCTGCCATTTACCGTCTTTCACCTGATACAGCGTGACCGCGCCGCCGGTGATATCGCCTTTGGCGTCGAACCTGATGCGTCCGGTCACTCCCTGATAGTCGGTCTTGGGCAGCTCGGCCAGGTATTTGGCGGGATCGCTGGAGTCGGCGCGTTTCATGGCGTCGATCAGCACATGCATGGCGTCGTAGGCGTAGGGAGAGTAATTCTGGATCTTGCCGTATTTGGCTTCGAACTTGGCCTTGAACGCGCTGCCGCCCGGCATCGCATCGAGCGGCAAACCGGGATTGGAGGCCAACGCGCCCTCGGCGTCGGCACCGGCCAGCTCGATCAGCTTGGGCGTCTGCGCGCCGTCGCCACCGAGGAACTTCGCCTGCATGCCGAGCTGTTTCATTTGCTTGATCATGGGCGCGGCCTGCGGATCCATCCCGCCGAAGAACACCAGGTCAGGCGCCTTGCCCTTGATCGAGGTGAGAATCGCCATGAAGTCGGTCGAGCGGTCGGACGTGTATTCGCGTGCCACCACTTCGCCCCCTGCCGCCTTGGCCGCTTTCTCCACTTCGTCTGCCAGTCCCTGACCGTAGGCGGTGCGGTCATCGATGATGGCGATTTTCTTCGCGCCGAGTTTGGTCACTGCAAAATTCCCCAGCACGGTACCCTGCTGCGCGTCGTTGGTCATCACACGATACGCCGTCTGGAAACCGGATGCCGTGTAAGCCACTGCGGTTGCCGAGGGTGAAATCTGCGGAATGGCGTTATCGGAATAGATTTTGGAAGCCGGGATGGTCGAGCCCGAATTGAGGTGGCCAATGACACCCACCACGCCTTCGTCCACCAGTTTTTGTGCTACCGTCGTGGCGGTTTTGGGGTCGGCTGCGTCATCCTCACTCTTCAGTTCGAGCATGACTTTCTTGCCACCCAGTGTGAGTCCGGCGGCGTTGATTTCGTCGAGCGCCAAGCGGACGCCATTCTCATTGTCCTTGCCCAAATGCGCCTGGGGGCCAGTGAGCGGGGAAACCTGGCCGATCAACACCACATCATTGTCGCCATTCTGTTGCGGCTTGTCTCCGCATCCTGCAACAAGCGCCGCCGCAACCACCACCCAGCCTAGCGTGTGACCCGTCATCTCGGTCTTCCCCGTAATCAAACTGAAACGCGGGATTTATACCACAAAGCCCGCTGCCCCCGGGCTTTCCCGGAGAGCAGAAAACACAAGGCCGACCCAAAGGTCGGCCTTGTGTCTTTCATCAAGCAGCGCTGTTATTTCAGGCTCAGCACCCAGTCGATGATCTTGCTGGCATCTTCCGCCTTGAGGCTGGGATTCGGCGGCATCGGGATCTGGCCCCACACGCCCTTGCCGCCGGTTTTCACCTTGGCAACCAGCGTGTCGTGCGCGGTCTTGTCGCCCGCATACTTCTTGGCCACTTCCTTGAAGGCCGGGCCAACGATTTTCTTGTCGACGCCGTGGCAGGACATGCAGGCGTTCTTCTGGGCCAGCGCCTGGTCGGCAGAAGCCGCGCCGGACACCAGCAGCGCTGCTGACGCAGCGATCAACATCAATTTATTCATCATTACAATCTCCGTGGAGGTCGGGGTTAGGCGCATTCGCGACAACATCGCGCTTGCCATATTAAGGGAAAATCCCCCCCGCGCAAGCCGGGAGCTTGGTTGTTTGCTACTAATTTCGGTAAACAATGATTTGGCTTGCTACTCCCGTTCTACCAGTTCACGGTAGGCATGCCAGCTGGCGTGTCCCAGCCAGGGGAAAATCACGGCCATGGCGATGAAATCGGTCGCTATGCCGACCGCAACCAAAGCGGCAATCAGGACGCCCCACAGCAGCATTACCGCAAAATTAAGTTTGGTCGCCATGAAGCTGGTCACCAGCGCTGTGGCGAAATCGACCTTGCGATGCAGCAGCATCGGCAGCGACACCACCGACAGGCTGAACACCATCAGCGCCAGCACGCCGCCGAACGCCAGATAGGCCAGCACGAAATCGGTGTGCTGCTGAACCGCGCTGACGCTCAGCAGGTCGGCAAGGCCGCCGATGCCCGAGCCGCCGAGAAACAGCCCGACCAGGATCGCCGAAATACGCTCCCATACCGAGAGCACGAACACCAGCATCAGGGCGTAGAGCCCGAGCGAGGCCGGATTGGCGCGCCACGAAATCAGGGGAACCCACAAATTGGGCAGCTTGTGGTGATGCTCCAGCCGGTGGCTCACGCAATAGAACACGGTGGCCAGCAGCGGGGCAACGAACAGGAACCCGGAAGTCAGCGCCATCGCCAGATGCGGCCTGCCCCATGCGCCATGTACCAGTCCATAACCCAGCAGCGCAAACACGATGCCGTAGACCAGGCTCAGCGGCCACGCCTTCGCCATGTCCTTTGCGCCGTCGCGCAGCCAGTGCAGCGGTTGCTCGAACGTCACGTTGCGGATGCCCGGCAGATTCATGCGCGCGGCGTGCGGGCGGAAAACAGCGGGTTCAGTATGTGTGCTCATGATGGCTCCCGAAGACAAACCGACTGTTTTCTAGATAGCAGGCGCTTCCGCGGGGTCCAAATAGCAAATGCTGATGGACCCCGCCCTTAATCAAGCACTGCGGCGAGATCGGTCACGGGCGGCTGGCAGGCGGTGCCGCTGCAGATCCAGGCAACGGGGCGATCCGATTCCGGTTTGGCCAGTGCAGCCGGCACGTCCAGCCCGTTGCGCAGGGCCAGCACCATGTCGCGCGCGCCGAGCTTCGGGGCCAGCGCCGCAGACCACTCACGCAATGCCCCCGCCGGCCCGCGCAGCAGGATCACGCGCGGCGGCGACAACGCCTCGTCCAGCACGGCAAGCAGGGTGGGATAGGCGATAGGCTGCTGGGTCAGGTGCGTCTGGAACAGGCGCAGGCAACGCGCGCTGGCGTCAAGGTAACGTGCCTCGCCCAACAGATGGCCCAGCCGCTGCAGGGCAAACGCCGCCACGCCATTGCCTGACGGCAGGGCGTTGTCATGGCCGGGTTTCGGCCGGGTGATGAGCGCTTCGTGGTCATGGCTGGTGAAGAAAAACCCGCCCTGCTCGGGGTCTTCAAAATGCAGCAACATGGCATCGGCGAGTTCACGCGCCCACTTCATGTCTGCCTCGCGGTAGCCGGCCTGCATGGTTTCCAGGAGTGCGTCCAGCAAAAACGCATAGTCGTCCAGATAGGCATTGAGCCGCGCTTCGCCGTGCTTGACGCTGGCCAGCAGACGTCCGTCGCGCCATAGCTTTGCATGCAGGAAATCGAGCGCCGCATGCGCGGCATCGACCCAGTCGGGACGCATCATCACTCGTCCGGCATGCGCCAGCCCGCCTATCATCAGGGCATTCCAGCTGGTGAGCTGCTTGTCGTCGCGCCCCGGCCGCACGCGGGTTTCGCGCGCGGCAAACAACTTGGCACGCGCAGTCGCAAGCCGTGCGGCCGCCGCATCCGCGGACAGCCCCAACTCGGCCGCGACGTCATTCAAGGGGCGCGCGAGGATAGGGTTCCAGCTGACGTTCTCGAAATTGGGCGGCAGGTCGAAGCCATACACCGGCTCGGCCACGGCGTATTCCTCGGCGGAAAGCTGCGCGCGCACCTGGTCCGGCGTCCACACATAGAACTTGCCCTCGTGGCCTTCGCTGTCGGCATCGAGCGCGGAATAAAAACCGCCTTCCGGCGCGCGCATCTCGCGCAGCAGCCAGCCGACGATGCCTTCGGCCGTGTCGGCAAAGAGCGCCTCGCCGGTCAGCGCCCAGGCGTCGGCATACAGATGCAGCAAGGGGCCGTTGTCGTAGAGCATTTTCTCGAAATGCGGAATCGCCCACTGCTCGTCGACCGAGTAACGGCAAAACCCGCCGCCCAGCTGGTCGCGCACCCCGCCGGACGCCATTTTTCTCAGCGAGAACAGCGCCATCTCGCGCGCCTGCGCATTGCCGCCCTGCGCCTGACGCAGCAGGAAGAACAGCTCGCCCGGGCGCGGGAACTTGGGCGCGCGCGAAAAGCCGCCCCACACCGGGTCGAAGGCCTCGGCGAGATCGCGCACCGCGTCGGCAAGCGGCGCATCGCTCAAGGCAGGCTGCCGGCCGGGCGCAGCTTGCTGGCGGGCGAGCGCGTCGCGCACCGCTTCGTTCTGCGCCAGCACCTCGCCGCGCCGCTCGTGCCAGGCGCGGGCGATGTTTTCCATCAGGTCGATGAAGCCCGGCAACTGGTAGCGCGCCGTCTTCGGAAAAAAAGTGCCGGCGAAGAACGGCGTCTGATCGGGCGCCAGAAACACCGTCAGCGGCCAGCCGCCGCCACGCTGCGTCAACAGTTGATGGGCCGTCTGATAGATTTGATCCAGATCCGGGCGCTCCTCGCGGTCGACCTTGATGTTGACGAAGAGCCGGTTCATCACCGCAGCCACGTCCTCGTCCTCGAAGCAGTCGTGGGCCATCACGTGGCACCAGTGACAGGCCGAATAGCCGATCGACAGCAGGATGGGCCTGTCCTCGCGGCGCGCTTTTTCCAGCGCTTCTTCACCCCAGGGATACCAGTCGACCGGGTTGTCGGCGTGCTGCAGCAGATAGGGGCTGGGTTCGGTAGCAAGACGATTGGACATGATGAAGGAAGCCGGCGGGCTAATAGTTGATTAAATCGGTCAACAATTGTACGCTCACTGCCAATCGTAAAAAACGCAGGAGTGCCCATGTCCCAGGAATTATTCGCCGCCGCCCAGTCGGGCGATGCCGCCCAGATCAAGAAGCTGCTTGAGGCCGGCGCCGATCATGCCGCCGTCGACGAAGCCGGCGAAACCGCGCTGATGCACGCAGCCCATCGCGGCCATGTCGCGGCGGTGCAGGTATTGATCGCTGCGGGCGCCGATGTCAACGCCAAAACGCCACAGGGCTGGACCGCACTCGCCAAGGCCGCCTACAACGGCGAAACCGAGCGCGGCTATGTCGAGGTCATCGAAGTCCTGGCCGACGCCGGCGCCACGCTCGACGAGCGCATCTTCTTCGGCATCACGCCCCTGATGCTGGCGGCCGGCGGCGGCGACGCCTCGGTGGTGGAATGGCTGATCAACGCCGGCGCCGACGTACTCGCCACCAACGAAGGCGGCCGCACCGCGCGCCTGATGGCGAACGACAAGTTCTATGTGGATGTGATCAACCTGTTGACCGAAGCCGAGCGCCAACTCGGCGTGCAGGAAGACGGCTCATGCTCGTCGACCAAGAGCGTGGTGAAGCCGCAGGTGGTCAACCTGATGAAGCCGACCACGCACTAAGACAGCGCCCCACTGACCTATTCCGTTCCCAGATCAAAAAGATCGCGAAGGCGAGCCGCAGACAGTACAAATCAGTACGGCAAGGCGAAGCCGACAAAGATATTTTTGATCTGGGAACGGAATCAGCGGTCCAGCCAGTCGAGCAATCCCTGCCACTGCTCGATGTCGCGCTCGGCGATATGGTGCGGCAGGTCGAACAGGCTCTTGCCCTCGAACGCGGCGTTGACGTAATGCTGGGTGTTGCGCAGATGCGCCAGCACCGGCAGGTCCTGCTGTTCCATGAACTGTTCCAGCGTGACGCCGGCGCGGGTGCGCGGATCGACGCGCATGCCGACCACGCCGACGAAGGCGTGGCCCTTGCGTACCGCTTTTTCGGCGTGCAGCGCGGCGAGAAATTCCTGGCTGGCGCGGATGTCGAACAGCGACGGCGCGATCGGCACCACCACCTTGTGGGCGAGCTTCAGCGCACGCTCGAGGTTCTTGCCGTGCAGCCCCGCGGGTGAGTCGATCACCAGCCAGTCTGAATCTTCCTTCTGGCCCTCGCGCATCAGCTCGATGTCAGGCAGCGCCAGATCGCGCATCGCCAGCCAGTGGGTGGCGGATTTCTGCCGGTCGAGATCCAGCATGGCCACACGCTCGCCCCTTGAGGCCAGATAGCCGGCCAGATTGGTCGACAGCGTCGTCTTGCCGCTGCCGCCCTTGGGGTTGGCCACCAGAATCACGCGCATGCTTGCTCTCCCTGTCGACTACAGCGCTTCCACACTGTACGTCACCGCCAGCGTGTGCGTCTCGCCCGGCGCCACGGTGACGACATTGTCCATCGCGTTGGCCGATTCGACGCAGACCATTTCGCGCCAGCCGGCGCCGGACTTGCCGCGGCCCATGTCGCCCATCTTGTCGGCCTTTTCGGTCCAGGGCGTCCAGACGATAGTGGACAGCGAGCCGGTTTTGGCAATGCGGATGCGTCGCTTGAGACCCGCATCCTCGATCACGCAGTCGGCCGGCGTATTCACGTAGACGCGGTCGACCTCGCCATCAAAACCAATCGCACCGGTCTGCTTCTTGCGCGCGAAGTGGTCGACCTTGTCGTGGAAGTCGCAGCCCTCCAGGCCCGTGACCTTCACCGTGCCGATATCGCTGATGTGGAAATAGGTGTGCAGCGCCTCGCCGATCTGCACCGGCGCTTCGCCCGTATTGGTGGTGGCTAGCCGCATCTCCAGCTTGTCGCCCACCACCACGGTCAACGTCAGCAGCGTGCGATGCGGCCACTGCGCGCGCGTCTGCTCGTTCTCGACGAGCTGCAGGGTGATCTCGGTTTTGGCGTCGTTGCGGCGGCGCGTGCCGGTCACATCCCACGCCACGGTGCGCGCGAAACCGTGCGCCGGGAACGACGCCTGGCTGTCATGTGCGCCGAACCATGGCCAGCACACCGGGGCGCCGCCGCGGATGGATTTGCCCGGCGCGAATTTGGCGGCGTCGGACACCCACACCACCGGCTCGTGCTGCGACTTGGGGCGGAAGCTCACCACGTGCGCACCCTGCAGACAGATGGTCGCGCGGCCGCCGTGGTTGTCGATGTCGGCGTAAGTGAGACCGCCTGCTCCAATTCTGAAACTCAGTTGGCCGGGAATGGCGAAGCGAGCGAGCGGGTCGGCGTGCGCCTGCGCCTCGGTCGGGTGTTCGACCTGGCTGACGTCGCGCACCGCGCCGAATGCGGCGGACGTCGTCATCGCGGCGTAGGCACGCAGCGCGGCTGACACCTCGCGCACGCGGTTGACCGGCTTCCACGCCTGCGCGCCCTTGGCGTCCATCGCGGCGCGACGGCGCGCGAGTTCGGCTTCGCTCAGCGCAACGTTGATACTGCGCTTGGGAATGTCGATCTCGATCGTGTCGCCCTCCTCGACCAAGCCGATGTTGCCGCCTTCCGCCGCTTCCGGCGAGGCATGACCGATGGAAAGGCCCGAGGTGCCGCCGGAGAAGCGACCGTCGGTGACCAGCGCGCAAGCCTTGCCCAGGCCTTTGGACTTGATGTAGCTGGTCGGGTACAGCATTTCCTGCATACCGGGCCCGCCACGCGGGCCTTCATAACGGATCACGACGACGTCGCCGGCGACGATCTTGTCGCCGAGGATCGCTTCGACCGCGGCATCCTGCGACTCGAACACGCGCGCCGGGCCGGAGAATTTGAGGATGTGTTCGTCGACGCCGGCGGTCTTGACGATGCAGCCATCCTGGGCGAGGTTGCCGTACAGCACGGCGAGACCACCGTCTTTCGAGTACGCATGCTCGAGGTCGTGGATGCAGCCGTTCACGCGGTCGTCGTCCAGCTTGGCGAAGCGGCGGTCCTGCGAGAACGCGGTCTGCGTCGGCACGCCGCCGGGCGCGGCGCGGAAGTAGTCCTTCACATCCTTGTCGGTGGTGCGACGGATGTCGTAAGTGTCGATCTGCTCGCCCAGCGACGGGCTCAGCACGGTCGGCACGTCGCGGTGGATCAGGCCGCCGCGCTCGAGCTCGCCGAGAATCGCCATCACGCCGCCGGCGCGGTGCACGTCTTCCATGTGGTAGGTCTGGATCGACGGCGCGACCTTCGACAGGTGCGGCACGCGACGGCTCATGCGGTCGATGTCCTGCATCGTGAAGTCGACGCCGGCCTCATGTGCCGCGGCCAGCAGATGCAGCACGGTATTGGTCGATCCACCCATCGCGATGTCGAGCGCGATGGCGTTCTCGAAGGCGTCGAAGCTGGCGATCGCGCGCGGCAGCACGCGGGTGTCGCCGTCGTCGTAATAGCGCCGCGCATTCTTCACGATCAGGCGGCCGGCGGCGAGGAACAGGTTGCGGCGGTCGGCGTGGGTCGCCAGCAGCGAGCCGTTGCCGGGCAGGGACAACCCCAGCGCCTCGGTCAGGCAGTTCATCGAGTTGGCGGTGAACATGCCGGAGCACGAACCGCAGGTCGGGCAGGCCGAGCGTTCGAGCTGGTCGACCTTCGCGTCGCTGAAGCTCGCATCGGCCGCCGACACCATGGCGTCGACCAGGTCGAGTTTGATGGTCTTGGATTCCCACACCACCTTGCCCGCTTCCATCGGTCCGCCGGACACGAACACCGTCGGGATGTTCAGCCGCAGCGCGGCGTTCAGCATCCCCGGGGTGATCTTGTCGCAGTTGGAAATGCACACCAGCGCGTCGGCGCAGTGCGCGTTGACCATGTACTCGACCGAGTCGGCGATCAGGTCGCGGCTCGGCAGCGAATACAGCATGCCGCCGTGGCCCATCGCGATGCCGTCGTCGACCGCGATGGTGTTGAATTCCTTCGCCACGCCGCCCGCCGCCTCGATCTCGCGTGCCACCAGCTGGCCCATGTCCTTGAGGTGCACGTGGCCCGGAACGAACTGGGTGAACGAGTTGGCGATCGCGATGATGGGCTTGTTGAAGTCGCCGTCCTTCATGCCGGTGGCGCGCCACAGCGCACGGGCTCCGGCCATGTTGCGGCCGCGGGTGGTGGTCCAGGAACGGTAGTCAGGCATGATGGTCACTCAGGCAATTTATAATCAGTCGGCCATTTTACCTGCCGCGCCCCCACCCGGACACCTCATGCTCATCCATCCGCAATTCGATCCCGTCGCCCTGCAGCTCGGGCCTGTCGCCATACACTGGTATGGCCTCATGTACCTCATCGCCTTCGTACAGGTCATCGTGCTGGGACGCTGGTGCATCGCCCACCGGCCATGGTCGGGGTGGACCGTGAAAATGCTCGACGATGCATTGTTCTACGGCGTGCTCGGCGTCATCCTCGGCGGGCGGCTGGGCTATGTGCTGTTCTACAAGCCGATGGACTACCTGGCTAATCCGCTCGACATCATCAAGCTGTGGGAAGGCGGCATGAGCTTTCACGGCGGCTTTCTCGGCGTGATCATTGCCATGGCGCTGTTCGCGCATCGTCACAAGCTGCGCTGGCTCGCCGTCACGGATTTCATCGCCCCACTGGTGCCGCTGGGACTCGCCGCCGGCCGCCTCGGCAACTTCATCAACGGTGAACTGTGGGGGCGCGCCACCGATCTGCCTTGGGGCATGGTGTTCCCGCAGGCGGGCGACGGCATTGCACGTCACCCCTCGCAGCTCTACCAGTTCGCCGGCGAGGGCCTGCTGCTGTTCATCATCCTGTGGTGGTTTGCGCGCAAGCCGCGCCCGGTCGGCGCCGTCTCCGGCGTCTTCCTGATCGGCTACGGGGCGTTCCGCTTCCTCGCCGAATTCGCACGCGAACCCGACAGTTTCCTCGGCCTGCTGGGGCTGGGTTTGAGCATGGGGCAGTGGCTGAGCCTGCCGATGATCGTCGCTGGTGTCGTCATGCTGCGCTGGGCGCAGCGTCAGGCGTGATCGAGCGTCTCTGGCTGGCGGGCGGCTGGCTCGGCGTCGCCACCACCCTCGTTGTTTCGCTGATGCCGCCCCCACTGGGCGACAGCGCCGGCCACACCGACAAGATCGTCCACTTGGCGGGTTATGCCGTGCTGATGTTCTGGTGGGCGCAACTCGTCATCCGGCAACGCTGGAAACTCGCTCTTGCGGTGGCGTTATTCGGCATCGGCATCGAAGGGCTGCAAGGCCTCACACCCAACCGCATGCCCGACTTGCTCGACGCTCTGGCCAACAGCGGTGGCGTCATGCTCGGCTGGCTCGCCGCGCGTCTCCTGCCCAACCTGCCTAAGCGCCTTGCCATGCTTCCCGCACCGCATCGCTAAAGCTATAATTCGTCCTGTCGGGGGGGTAGCTCAGCTGGGAGAGCGCCGCGTTCGCAATGCGGAGGTCGGGAGTTCGATCCTCCTCCTCTCCACCATCACAACGACAAAAGCGCTTCCGAATGATTGGAAGCGCTTTTTCTTTGCCCGGGCTCAAGCCAACTCAACCCACACCGGCTGATGATCCGACGCCTCGGTCGCGGCATCGATGCCATGCGCCCGGAGGCGGCCCGCCAGTCCCTCGGTGACGAAGACGAAGTCGAAGCATTCGGGCTGTTTGACGAAATCGACCGGGTGGATGCCGACGGTGGGGGCATGCGGTTCGCCGGGGTGCAGCACGTCCCAGGCATCGCGAAAGCCAGGTTCGCCGCCTGCGACCGGCGCGAGGATCTGCGATCGCTCGGGCGCCGATGCGGGAAAATTCATGTCGCCGCACAAGAGCGCTTGCGCGGGCCGGGGAAACACCTCGAAGGAACCGCCCTCCTCTTCCGTCAGTGGCGAGCGCGCCGACATGGCGTAGGCCTCGGCGTGCAGGCGGCGGATGGCGTCGATCTGGGCCTGGCGCTGGCGCTGCGAGTAGTACTCCAGGTGGGTGGTCATCACCCGCAGCGGGCCGATATGGGCCGTCACCACGGCTTCGATCAGCACCCGCTGCATGCTGGGCGTGTCCGTCTCGGCCGGCCACGGCAGCAGATGCCGCCACACCTGGCCGACGGGCAGGCGCGAGAAAATGGCATTGCCGAACTGGCTGCGGCTGCCGCGACCGTCCGGCACGTCGGTCGCGGCGCCGTAGATCGCGGTGTAGCCGGGCAAGCCGACGGACAGTTCGGCGACCTGGTCCTCGCCACGACTGCCGGGCAGGCCAGGGAAGTTGACCGCGACTTCCTGCAGGCAGATGACGTCGAAATCGCCCACTCGTTGAATGGTCCGCAGGATGCGCGCCAGGTCGACCCGGCCGTCCAGGCCACGGCCCCATTGAATGTTCCAGCTCAACAGCTTCACGTCTTGGCTCCTTCAGCTTGGGTCCTCTTCACAGGATAGGAAAGCCGGGCGTTCATTTGGAGCGCCAGGAATTTCCGCAGGCAATCCGACTCCCACACTTAGGTCCCGGGCTGTACGGAAACCCTTGCCCCAGCAAGGCCTTGCCAGAGGCAATCATTGCCGCACGCGGCCTGAGGGATTAAAATGCTGCACTTTTCGCTTAAATTTTGCGGCTTGCCCGGTGGGCAGGCCGCTGTTGCCTGAGCACACGGAACCATGGAACGACAACGCTGGCTGGACGGGACGCTGTATTCGCCCGATTTCGAACAGGATAGCTGCGGCTTCGGCCTGATTGCGCAGATCGACAATCAGCCCAGCCACACGCTGGTGCAGAACGCGATCGGCTCGCTGGCGTGCATGACACACCGCGGCGCAATCGCGGCGGACGGACTGTCGGGCGACGGCTGCGGCCTCCTGTTCAAGAAGCCCGATGCCTTCCTGCGCGCGGTGGCGGGCGAAGCCGGCTTTGCGCTGGGCGAGCTGTACGCCGCTGGGCTGGTGTTCCTGTCGCGCGACGCGGCGCCGCAGGCGCATGCCCGTTCGACGCTGAAAACCGAACTCGAGGCGCAGGGCCTGAACGTCGCCGGCTTCCGTCGGGTGCCGACCGATTCATCGGTGTGCGGCGAATCCGCGCTGGCCTCGCTGCCGCATATCGAGCAGGTGTTCGTCAACGCGCCGGCCGGCATGGGCGAGGACGATTTCGAACGCAAGCTCTACATCGCGCGCCGCCTGGCCGAAAAGGCGCTGGAGCCTGCCGACCCGGTCTTCTATCTGCCGACGCTGTCGTGCCGCGTCATCAGCTACAAGGGCCTGGTGATGCCGGAGAACCTGCCGGTGTTCTACCCTGATCTGAACGACGCACGTTTCGCGTCGAGCCTGGTGGTGTTCCACCAGCGCTTCTCCACCAACACCTGGCCGCAGTGGCGGCTGGCGCAGCCCTTCCGCTACCTCGCGCACAACGGCGAAATCAACACGGTGCAGGGCAACCGCAACTGGAGCCGCGCGCGCGAGCAGAAGTTCGTCACCCCGCTGATCCCCAACATGGACGACATCCGTCCCATCGTCGGTACCAAGGGTTCCGATTCGATGAGCCTCGACAACATGGTCGAAGGCCTGGTGATGGGCGGTGCGGGGCTGTTCCGCGCACTGCGCCTGGTGATCCCGCCGGCATGGCAGAACGTCGAATCGATGGACGCCGACATCCGCGCGTTCTACGAATACAACTCGATGCACATGGAGCCGTGGGACGGCCCCGCCGGCGTGGTGCTGACTGATGGCCGCTATGCCGTCTGCACGCTCGACCGCAACGGCCTCAGGCCCGCGCGTTGGGTGCTGACCAAGGACCGCATTCTCACCATCGCCTCCGAAGTCGGCGTGTGGCAGATCGACCCGGCCAACGTCGAGAAGAAGGGCCGCGTCAAGCCCGGCCAGATGATCGCCGCCGACCTCGATACCGGCCGCCTGTTGATGCCCGAAGACATCGACAACGAGCTGAAGGGCCGCCAGCCGTACCGCGAATGGCTGAAGGCCAACGCGGTGAAGCTGGAGCTGTCGCTCAACCAGGATACCGATCTGGCGGTGATGGATGCGGCGAGCCTCTTGACCCACCAGAAGCTGTTCAACGTCAGCTTCGAGGAGCGCGACCAGATCATCCGTGTGCTGGCCGAGGACGGCGCCGAGGCGATCGGCTCGATGGGCGACGACACGCCGATGGCGGTGTTGAGCCAGAAAGTGCGTTCGCCGTTCGACTACCTGCGCCAGCAGTTCGCGCAGGTCACCAACCCGCCGATCGACCCGATCCGCGAGGCGATCGTGATGTCGCTCAACACCAGCTTCGGCCCCGAACGCAACCTGTTCGAGGAAAGCCCGGCGCACGCGCACCGGGTGGAAGTGCACACGCCGTTGCTGTCGAAGGAAGCTTTCGACAAGCTGCTTAACCTGACCGACCCGGCGTTCGCCTCGGTCACGCTCGACCTGCATTACGACCCGGCGGCCACCACGCTGGAAGCCGCGATCCAGGCGCTGGCGGCGCGCGCGATCGACGCAGTGAAATCCGGCAAGGTGATCCTCGTCCTGACCGACCGCAACATTGCCAAGGATCGCCTTCCGATCCACGCGCTGTTCGCCACCGGCGCGGTGCACCACGCGCTGATCTCCGCCGGCCTGCGCTGCAACGCCAACATCGTGGTGGAAACCGGCAGCGTACGCGACCCGCACCATTACGCCTGCCTGATCGGCTACGGTGCGACCGCGATCTACCCCTACCTCGCCTACCAGGTCATCGGCGAATTCGTGAAGACCGGCGAGATCAAGCCCAACCTCGACAAGGCGCTGTCCAACTTCCGCAAGGGCATGGACAAGGGCCTCTACAAGGTGCTCTCCAAGATGGGCATTTCGCTGGTGGCGAGCTACCGCGGCGCGCAGCTGTTCGAAGGCGTGGGCCTGCATGAAAGCGTGGTTGCGCTGTGCCTGAAGGGCACGGTATCGCGCATTTCCGGCGCCAACTTCGACGATTTCGAGTCCGACCAGAAACTGCTGCACAAGACCGCGTTCAACCCGCTGCGCCCGCTGTCGGCCGGCGGTTTGCTGAAGTTCATGTTCGGCGAGGAATTCCACGCCTACAACCCGGACGTGGTGCAGCAGCTGCAGAAGGCGGTGAAGACGGGCGACTACGCCGAATTCAAGAAGTATTCCGAAATCGTCGACAGCCGCCCGGTGGCGATGCTGCGCGACCTGATGAAGTTGAAGGCCGGCGCGAATCCGATCCCGCTGGAGGAAGTCGAACCGCTGGAAAGCATTCTGAAGCGCTTCGACTCCGCCGGCATGTCGCTCGGCGCCCTGTCGCCCGAAGCGCACGAGGCGCTGGCCGAAGGCATGAACCGCATCGGCGGCCGCTCCAATTCGGGTGAAGGCGGCGAAGACCCGAAGCGCTACGGCACGGTGAAGACCTCGAAGATCAAGCAGATTGCATCCGGCCGCTTCGGCGTGACGGCGACCTATCTGGTCAACGCCGAGGTGCTGCAGATCAAGATCGCGCAGGGCGCCAAGCCCGGCGAGGGCGGCCAGCTGCCGGGCGACAAGGTGTCGGTGATGATCGCCGGCCTGCGCCACTGCAAGCCCGGCACGCCGCTGATTTCGCCGCCGCCGCACCACGACATCTATTCGATCGAGGATCTGGCGCAGCTGATCTTCGACCTCAAGCAGGTCAATCCCGATGCGCTGGTGTCGGTGAAGCTCGTGGCCGAGCCCGGCGTCGGCACGATTGCCGCAGGCGTGGCCAAGGCCTACGCCGACCTCATCACCATTTCCGGCTACGACGGCGGCACCGGCGCCTCCCCGCTCGCCAGCGTGAAATACGCCGGTTCGCCGTGGGAACTCGGTTTGAGCGAAGCGCAGCAGGTGCTGCGCGCCAATGGCCTGCGCGGGCGCGTGCGCGTGCAGACCGACGGGGGCCTCAAGACCGGTCTCGACGTCATCAAGGCGGCCATCCTCGGCGCGGAATCCTTCGGCTTCGGCACCGGCCCGATGGTCGCGCTGGGCTGCAAGTACCTGCGCATCTGCCACCTGAACAACTGCGCCACCGGCGTCGCCACGCAGAACGAAAAGCTGCGCCGCGACCACTTCATCGGCCTGCCCGACATGGTGGTGAACTACTTCAAGTTCGTCGCCGAGGAAACGCGCGAGCTGATGGCGTCCCTGGGCATAAGGAAGCTGACCGACCTGATCGGCCGCACCGACCTGCTCGACCTGTCGGCCGGCGACACGCCGCGCCAGGGACGACTCAAGCTCGACGTGCTGCTCTCGCAGGGCGACATCCCCGCCGACGCGCCGCGCTTCGCGCAGCAGGAACGCAATCCCTCGTTCGACAAGGGCGAGCTGGCCGAGCAGATGGTGGCCGACACCCTGGCCGCGATCAAGGCCGGTTCATCGATCGAACTCGCCTACACCGTGCGCAACGTCAACCGCTCCATCGGCGCACGCCTGTCGGGTGAAATCGCCAAGGCGCACGGTGGCAAGGGTCTGCCGGACGACACCCTGCGCATCAAGCTGACCGGCTCTGCCGGCCAGAGCCTCGGCGTGTGGAACCACAAGGGCCTGACGATCACGCTCGAAGGCGACGCCAACGACTACGTCGGCAAGGGCATGGGCGGCGGACGGCTGGTGATCTACCCGCCGCGTGCCGCCACCTTCGACGCGCACCGCAACACCCTGATCGGCAACACCTGCCTGTATGGCGCCACCGGCGGCGAACTCTACGCGGCGGGCATGGGCGGCGAGCGCTTCGGCGTGCGCAACTCCGGCGCGCTGGCAGTGGTGGAAGGCATCGGCGACCACGGCTGCGAATACATGACCGGCGGCACCGTCATCGTGTTGGGCGACACGGGCCTCAACTTCGGCGCAGGCATGAGCGGCGGCATGGCCTTCGTGGTCGACGACGCGGGCGATTTCATGTCGAAGACCAACAAGGAAATGGTCGAGCTGACCCGCATCACCAGCGTCGAGACCGAACCCTACCGCATGTTCCTCAAGGCACAGGTCGAACGCCATCTGGCGCTGACCGGCAGCGCACGCGCCAAGACGCTGCTGGCCGACTTCGACGCCACGCTGGCGAAGGCTTGGCTGGTGAAGCCGAAGCGGATTTCGATTGAAGACCTGGTCGAGGACATTCCCGGCCAGTCACGTGAAGCAGTGGAAGCATAAAAATGGGTGACGTATTCCAGTTTTTGAAGCAGGCGCGGCGCGACGGTGCCAAGACCGAGGCGGCGGTGCGCAAGCACGAGTTCCGGGAGATCTACGCGCTGATGGACACGGCGCACGCGCAGGAACAGGCCGACCGCTGCCTCGGCTGCGGCAATCCGTACTGCGAGTGGAAGTGCCCGGTGCACAACTACATCCCCAACTGGTTGAAGCTTGTCACCGAAGGCCGCCTGTTCGAGGCGGCTGAACTCTCGCACCAGACCAACTCGCTGCCCGAAGTGTGCGGCCGCGTGTGTCCGCAGGACCGCCTGTGCGAAGGCGCATGCACCCTCAACAGCGACGGCTTCGACGCGGGCGGCGGCTTCGGCGCGGTGACCATCGGCCAGATCGAGAAATACATTTCCGAGGAAGCCTTCAAGGCCGGCTGGCGCCCCGACATGTCGAACGTGGTGGCGACCGGCAAGAAGGTCGCCGTGATCGGCGCCGGTCCCGCCGGATTGGGTTGCGCCGACGTGCTGGCGCGCAACGGCGTGAAGCCGGTGGTGTTCGACCGCTACGACGAGATCGGCGGCCTGCTCACCTTCGGCATCCCCGAGTTCAAGATGGAAAAATGGGTGATGACGCGCCGCCGCGAAGTGCTGGAAGGCATGGGCGTCGAGTTCCGCCTCAACACCGACATCGGCAAGGACGTGTCGATGCAGTCCCTGCTCGACGAATACGACGCGGTGTTCATGGGCATGGGCACCTACACCTACATGAAGGGCGGTTTCCCCGGCGAAGACCTGCCCGGCGTGCTGGAAGCGCTGCCCTTCCTGATTTCCAACGTGAGGAAGTGCCTCGACCTGACCAATCCGGACGAGGCCGCCGATCCCAATGAAAAATATCGGGACATGAAAGGCCTGCGCGTGGTCGTGCTCGGCGGCGGCGACACCGCCATGGACTGCAACCGCACCAGCATCCGCCAGGGCGCGGCCAGCGTCACTTGCGCCTACCGCCGCGACGAGAAGAACATGCCCGGCTCCAAGCGCGAAGTCGGCAACGCCAAGGAAGAAGGCGTGCAATTCCTGTGGAACCGCCAGCCGGTGGAAATCGTCGGCAACGGCAAGGTCGAAGGCGTGAAGCTCGTGACGACCGAACTCGGCCCGCCCGACGCACGCGGCCGGCGCACGCCTGTGGTGGTGCCGGGCTCCGAGGAAATCATTCCGGCCGACCGCGTCATCGTCGCCTTCGGCTTCCGCCCCAATCCGCAGCCGTGGTTTGCCGACCACAAGATTGCGATCGACCAGGGCGGCCGCGTGATCGCCCAAGGCCAGCAGCATGCGTTCCAGACCGCCAACCCGAAAGTTTTCGCCGGCGGCGACATGGTGCGCGGCTCCGACCTGGTGGTGACCGCGGTGTGGGAAGGCCGCGAGGCGGCCAAGGGCATCCTCGCCTATCTCGATCTGCTGTAAACCCCGCTGCATGCGCGATGGCGTCGCCATCGCGCTGCACCATCGGGGTATGCTGCAACATCACACCGATCTCCTGTCCAGATGCTTCCGGGCCCTTATTACCCCCGCTCGTTCACCATCCTCGTCATCGTCGCGATGGGCGTGTTGATCGTGCCGCTGGCCAGTGGTCTGATCAACGCGGTGCATGTGCTGCAGGGCGTGGTCGACACCCAGCGCCAGTTCACCCGCAACAGCCTCGCCATCACGCGCGACGTGCGGCAGATCGTCGAATCGGTCAGCCAGCTGCAGCGCGCCGCCGGGCAATACCATCTGCTGCAGGACGCCGAATTCGGTCCTGCCCTGCGGACCCGCTTCGACGAATTGCAGGCCCAGCTTGCGCGGCTCGACGCTGAACTCGTCGACGCGCCGGCGCGCGCCACGCTGGCCGCGCTCGGGACACGCAGCCGCACGCTGTATCGCCAGCTGCAACCGGGCGTATTTCTCGACAGCGACCGTTTCCATGCGCTCGACCCCGCATTCGATGCGCTGGATGCGGGCGCACGCACCCTGCTCCGTCAGGCCGACGCCGCGGTGCAGCGCGAATTGCAGGCGCTGGAGGCGACCGTGCAAGCCACCCGGCAGCGGCTGATCGTGCTGGCGCTGGCGCTGATTCCGCTGACGCTGCTGCTGGCCGGGGTGTTCTCCTGGATGATCAACCGCCCGATCAAACAGCTCAAGACCTCGATCCAGCAACTCGGCCAGGCCGACCTCTCCCCGCTGCCGGCAATCAGCGGACCGCAGGACATCGTCGAGCTGGGGCGCGAAATCGACTGGTTGCGCCAGCGCCTGCAGGCCCTGGAGGAGCAGAAACTGCGCTTCCTGCGCCATGTGTCGCACGAACTGAAAACCCCGCTGGCCTCGCTGCGCGAAGGCGTGGCCTTGCTGAACGACGAACTGGCGGGCAGTCTCAACGCGCGCCAGCGCAGCATCGTCGCCATCATGGACAGCGCCAGCCGCGACCTGCAGAAGCGCATCGAGGATCTGATCCGCTACAGCGGCATGATGCGCGACACCACCCTGCCGCCCGCCGCCCCGCATGCGCTGGCTGACGTACTTGCCGGCGTGCTGGCGCGGCAACGGCTGGCACTCGACGCACGCGGCATCCGGGTCGAGGCGCAACTGGACGCCGCTGCCGTGCACGCCGATCGCAGCCAGCTGGAAACCGTACTCGACAATCTGCTGTCCAATGCGGTCAAATTCAGCCCCGAGGGTGGGCGCATTTTGGTGAAGAGCGCGCCTGCCGAAGGCGCGGTTGCGGTATGGGTGTGCGACCAGGGTGAAGGTATCCCTGAAGCCGAGCGCCGCCGCGTCTTCGAGCCGTTTTTCCAGGGCGCGCGCCAGCCCGCCAGCACCGTCAAGGGCAGCGGACTGGGCTTGTCGATCGTGCGCGAATCGCTGCTGGCTGCAGGCGGCAGCGTCGAAGTGGCTGACTGCCCCCCGTGGTCGACCTGTTTCTGTTTAACCTGGCCGATGCCGCAATGACATTCAAATCCGTATTTCTTGCCGGGCTGCTGCTGATGCTGGGGGCCTGTGCCGCCCCGCTCGAACGCCCATCTTTTCACGCCGCGCAGACCGGACTGGACGCGACAGCCCTGTTGAACGAGCTGTCACGGGTGGCGTCGCTGTCGCCCGAGCAACGGCGCCGCGAACTGGACAGGCTGGACAGCGAACGCCGCCTCGACGACGCCCGGCGCTTTCAGCTGGCCGCCCTGCTGGAGCGCGAGGACAGCGTGGAGGCCCTCGAACGCGGCCTGAAAAGCGTGAGCGCAATCGCCGAGATCGAATCCCGTGCGCGGCCCCTGCTCGAGCTGATGAAAAAATCGTTCAAGACGCGCATCGAGCTCAAGCAGCAGACTGCGCAGGTGCAGGAATTGCAGGACAAGCTCGACCAGATCAAGGCGCTGGAAAAATCCCTGCAGCAACGCAACGGATTGCCTAAAGCCCCATGAAAAAACCCTGCATTCTGGTGGTCGACGACGACGCGGCGCTACGCGAGCTGATCACGCTGCGGCTGGAGGCCAATGGCTTCAGGGTCGAGGCAGTCGACAGCGGCGAAGCCGCGCTGGCGCAGCTGGCGCTGAGCCGCCCCGACGCCGTGCTGACCGACATGCAGATGGCGGGCATGGACGGGATGGCGCTGTTTCGCGCCGTCCATGCGCGCGACCCGGCCTTGCCGGTGATCGTGCTGACTGCGCACGGCACCATTCCGGACGCGGTGGCGGCCACCCAGCAGGGGCTGTTCGGCTACCTGACCAAACCCTACGACGCCCCCACGCTGATCGATCTGCTGAAACGCGCCACCCGCCTCGCCGGCAGCAGCCCCGAAGCCAGCCAGGACAGCGACAGCTGGCGCAGTGAAATCGTTACCGCCAGCCCGGCGATGGACGCCCTGCTGGCGGAAGCCCGGCTGACCGCACAAAGTGAGGCGTCGCTCTTGATCCAGGGCGAATCGGGCACCGGCAAGGAACTGCTGGCGCGCGCCATCCACCGCGCCAGCCCGCGTCACGCCAAGCCCTTCGTTGCGATCAACTGCGGTGCCATTCCGGCCGAGCTGCTCGAATCGGAACTGTTCGGCCACGTGAAGGGCGCCTTCACCGGGGCGGGGCGCGATCACCCCGGCCTGTTCCAGAGCGCCGAGGGCGGCACCGTGTTCCTCGACGAAATCGGCGACATGCCCCCGCAGTTGCAGGTCAAGCTGCTGCGCGTGCTGCAGGAAGGCGAGGTACGTCCGGTCGGCGCGACCGAAACGCGTCCCGTTGACGTGCGCATCCTGTCCGCCACCCACCGCAACCTGGAGGAGGCGATCATCAGCGGCGAATTCCGCGAAGATCTGTATTACCGCCTCAACGTGGTCACCCTGACGCTGCCGCCGCTGCGCGAGCGGCGCGAGGATATTCCGCTGCTGGCCCAGCATTTCCTCACCGTGCTGACGGAAAAATACCGCCGCCGCATCCACGGCTTCGCCCCCGACGCGCTGGACATGCTGGTGGCCGCCGACTGGCCGGGCAATATCCGCCAGTTGCACAACGTGCTGGAGCAATGCTGTGCGCTGTGCACCACCCCCACCATTCCGGCCACGCTGGTGGCGCGCGCCCTGCGCGACAAGCCGGCCGAGATCCAGCCACTGGCCGAGGCGCGTTCGGCATTCGAGCGCGATTACCTCATCACGCTCCTGAAGCTCACCCGCGGCCAGGTCAGCGAGGTGGCCAGGCTGGCCGGACGCAATCGCACCGAGGTCTATCGGCTGCTGCAACGCCACGGCCTCACCCCTGCCCTGTTCAAGGACCGCGACGACACCGCCTGATTCGTCGGGCACGGGCGACGCGTGGCGTTCCCAGCGATGGCCTCGGCCCCACGCTGCGAAGTCATGGTATTGATTCAAAAGGAAATTTTCATCTGGCACATCCCCTGCATGGGAGGGGACTGTGCCTTCGTGCGCGTTTATCAACCTGATAGGAGAACACCATGTTTGGATGGGCCGTTTCGTTTCTGATCGTTGCCATCATTGCCGGGATTTTCGGCTTTGCCGGCATAGCGGGCACCGCCGCCTGGGTCGCCAAAGTGCTGTTTGTCGTGGGTCTGGTGGTGTTTCTGCTGTTGCTGGTCCTGGGTCGCCGCCCACCCACGGTTTAACCCTCGCAACGCATTCATTGAGGGAGCGAGGCTCCCTTTTTTTGGGCCTGGAGCAGACGGCTTTTCGGCTGTCTCTGATGCATGACAAAAAAAATCAATTAAAACAGTCCGTTGAAAAACTCCGTCCACAACTGTCGCCTCTTGGCGACAGTTGAAGCCCAAAAACTTGGGCCCGCTCGCTCACCTCCCGCATGAAGATGATCTATCTATCTGATTTAATTTATAAAAATACTACTGGCACGATCATCGCTGTAATTGGCCTGAGTGCACCTGCATTCGAATCGACTCATTACAGGAGATAGAACATGAAATCCATTAACCATCGCATTCTTAATCTGGCTCTCGCTGGCGCTCTGGGCGCGTTCACCGCAACGACGGTCCTCGCCGCACCGGCGACGCCCAACTTCCAGACCACGGACAGCAATGGCGACGGCATGATCAGTCTGAAGGAGTTCCAAGCCCAGGGCGGCCAGGAACAGGCCTTCACGGAAGGCGACGCCAACCGTGACAAGCGCCTGAGCAATGATGAGTACACCAAGGCGGGCGCCAACAACGACCGGATCAAGGCGGGCAAGTACGTCGAGGACGCGTGGATTACCGCCAAGGTGAAGGCGCTGCTGCTGAAAGACGAGAGCGTGAAAGGGCTGGACGTGAACGTGGAAACCCACCAGGGCACGGTGCAGTTGTCCGGCTGGGTCAACAGCCCGACACAGATCGCCCAGGCTGAAAAACTCGCGCGCAGTGTCGAGGGCGTTAAGGATGTCAGCAGCGCCCTGCAGATCAAGCGCTAAACGCCCTCAGCAGTATCCGGCGGGGCGGCAGCATTCGCCACCGCCGGCTCCCGACCGACTCCCAGGAGAATCTATGCGCAAGACCACGCAACATCTCAACGACGAACACATGCGACTGTACGAATGGAGCGGCACGCAGCACGCGATCCCGGCTGGCTCGAAACGCACCCACCCCTGGCATGCTTCTTACGGCGTGCTGGCGCTGCTGACCAGTCTGCTGGTGCTGAATGCTTGCGACAACAAGGGCCCGGCCGAACAGGCGGGTGAGCAGGTCGATCAGGCCGTCAGAGAAATGAAGGAAGAGGCGGAACCGTTGTATGACGGCGCCACAGCCAGACCGGGACCGGCGGAAGAGGCCGGGCGCAGCTTGGACGAGGCGCGTGAACAGACCGGCGAAAAGATCGAGCAGCTGGGCGAAGATCTGCAGAAACCGTAAGCGGCCGCTTCAATAAAAAAGGCCGGGGACTCGCGCCC
This sequence comes from Thiobacillus sp., assembly GCA_019459325.1. Lineage (GTDB taxonomy): Bacteria > Pseudomonadota > Gammaproteobacteria > Burkholderiales > Thiobacillaceae > Thiobacillus. The sequence continues at coordinate 20,744 of JAIBFA010000012.1, read as the reverse complement.
CCGGCCTTGTGCAATCGAATCCGTCGATCAGAACGCGTAGCTATACATCAGCTGCCAGTTCATCTGGCTGTGTTCGATGGTCATGCCACCATTCTGCGCGCCTGTTCCGGTCACCGAGACCTCCGGCACATAGCTCAGTCCGAAGTTGATCTGCGACTGCTTGCTGAAGGCATAGCCGAAACCCACCGTGTAATGGTCTTCGACGATCGCCGGCCACAGGTAGCTGACGTTTTGATCCGGGATCGGATTCTTGCCGCGGTTGTAGCCCACACGACCGGTGAAGGCGTCGGTGAACTTGTAGGCCAGGCCCAGCGACAACACGATCTGGTCGTCCCAGTCCTGCTGGAACGGAGCCACAACTGCGCCATTGTTGTAAATGGTCACGGTATTCATGCTGCTGCCCCACATCACGTCCTTGACGTCGGCCGCGACCATGAGGCGGTCGTTCGCCTGCCAGGCCAGGCCCAAGCCGACGATGGGCGGCATGTCGAAGCCTTCCACCTTGTAGCCGCCGTCCTTGAGGTCGGGCAGATTGCCGGCAGTCTGGTAGACGCCGCCCAAGCTAAGGGCATCGTTGAGCTTGTAGGTGAAGCCGAGCTTGGCCGCCACACTGTAGCCCTTGGCCTGGCCGCTGAAATCGCTGTCGTCCTTGAAATCTATCTCTTTACCCGGATTGGCGGGATTAAGATCGGCGACCAGATCCATCCCCGCCCACACGATGTCGACGCTGCCGCCGATGTTGAAGCGCTCGTTGACGGAATAGGCCAGCGGGAAGATCACACGGCCCACGCTCACCTGCGCCATGTCGCCGCTGGCGTACTCGGTGCCCATGCCGCCCTGGCCGTAGATGCCGACGCCGTAGGCCAGTTTGCCCTGTTTTTTGACGTAGCCGAAGGCCGGCATGTAGAAGGCGTCCGCCTCGGAGGCCCCCATCATTGCCGGGACCGAGACGTCGGGGCCGACATGGCCCAGCATGAGATCGATGCGGCTGCCGTCCGCCATCAGACCCAGCGTTGCCGGGTTGTTGGCCATGGCAGCGGTGCCGTTGTCGTACGCCATGGCCGCTCCGCCCATGCCTGCGGCGATGGGGCCGTAGCCTTCCATCAGCATGCCGTTGGTGGCAAGTGCCAGGCCAGGCACAGTCATTCCCACCGCGGCCAGGGTGGCCGCGAGTTTCTTCAGTTGCATCAGGGTCTCCTACGACGCGGGTTGGTTTAGCAAAACCGAAAATTCTAACCTATTAATGCACAGAGCCGCTTGTTTCCACCGAAACGGCGAGGAAAAAGCAAGAAAAGTGTCGTGGAACAGGGTCCACACCCTGATCTCCACGCTGTATCGGCAAGTTTCGGCCATACCTGAGCCCTTAACCGGCAGTTACATTGCGTTACACCTCGTAACCCGCCCCAAACACCCCGCTTACACAGCACTCCTACTGTGCAGGTGTCCGCTGAAGCAGTTCAATCCCGGCGACACCCCCCAACTGAACAGGAGTAACACCATGAAAAACACCTTGATGAAAAAAACCCTCGGTATGCTGGCACTGGGCCTGATCGCAACCGGCGCGCAGGCCGACTGGGAGCGGGGCGGCTACGGTCACAAGCAGGCTTACCTGCAAAGCCAGGCCTATAACCAGCAGATCGACGCACGCCAGGATCGACAGCAGGATCGCATCCGGGTTGGTATGCGCTCGGGCCAGCTTACCCGCGCCGAATTCCGCGTGTTGATGCAAGAACAGCACAAAATCCATGCCATGGAACAGCGTTTCCGTGCAGATGGCAGAATCGGCACGCGCGAATTTCAACGCCTGGACCGTGCGCTCGACATGGCGGATCGCAATATCCGGATGGAAAAGCATGATCGTCAGGCGCGCCATGCCTACGGCTACGCGTCCCGGTTCAATTGAGCCAGGCGGGCGCCGCTATAGTTGGCCGGCGCCCGGCCGTTAACGATCCGAATCATCCCGCTCGCGAAGGAGAAAAAACAATGAACTTCCCTGCCGCCCTGACCCTCGCCACGCTGGTGGGTGCCGGTACGGCGCTCGCCGACCCCCCCGGTCACGCGCCTGCGCATGGCTATTACAAGAAGCATTACGACGACGGCCACGACCGCAAGAAATACAAAAAAGCCAAGCATTACCAAGGCAAAAGCGGGGCCGTGTATGCCCAGGATTACGGAATCCCGTCCGGCCGCTGCAACCGCGACGAAATCGGTGCGGTGATCGGTGGCGTGACCGGCGCGGTGATCGGTGGCCAGGTCGCCAGCCGCGACGATCGCGTGGTCGGCATGGTGATCGGCGGCGTGCTTGGCGCGGTGGTGGGACACGCCATTGGCGACAGCATGGACAACCGCGACCGCGCCTGCATGGGCCACGCGCTGGAACTGGGCCGCCCCGGCGCGCCGGTGGTCTGGCACAGCGGCGGCCACGATTACCATTTCACCCCGCGCGGCGATGCGCGCGACGACTGCCGCCACGCCACACTGGTGGTCGACGGCCGCACACCGCGTGACGTGCTGGCCTGCCCGGCCGGACGCGGGAAATGGGCCTTCCGCCGCAGCTGATCTCGCGGTGCCCCGGGCCAGCGACGCCAAGCCTGCTAAAATGCCGGCTTTGCGTCCTGGCCCTATTTTGTGGCTACAGCCATGTCTGCTCTCAAGAACGATACCTTCCTGCGCGCGCTGCAGCGCGAGCCTACTGACTACACACCGCTGTGGCTGATGCGCCAGGCCGGGCGCTACCTGCCGGAATACAACGCCACCCGCGCCCGTGCCGGCGATTTCCTCACGCTGTGCAAGACCCCCGATCTGGCGACCGAAGTCACGCTGCAACCGCTGGCGCGTTACCCGCTCGATGCCGCGATCCTGTTTTCCGACATCCTCACCGTGCCCGACGCCATGGGCCTGGGCCTCTATTTCGCCGCCGGCGAAGGCCCGCGCTTCGAGCGCCCGCTGCGCGACGAGTGGGAAATCCGCGACCTCTCGGCGCCCGATCCGAACGACAAGCTGGGCTATGTGATGGATGCGGTCAAGAGCATCCGCCGCGCGCTTGATGGCTCGGTGCCGCTGATCGGTTTTTCCGGCAGCCCCTACACGCTGGCGTGCTACATGATCGAAGGCGGCGGCTCGGACGATTACCGCCACATCAAGACCATGCTGTACAGCCGTCCCGATCTGCTGCACCGCATCCTTGAGGTCAACACCCGCGCGGTAACCGACTACCTGAATGCACAGATCGAAGCCGGCGCCCAGGCGGTGATGATTTTTGATTCCTGGGGCGGCAGCCTCACGCCCCATGCGTACCAGGAGTTCTCGCTCGCCTACATGGAGCGCATCGTCGCCGGCCTGATCAAGGAGCGCGAAGGCCGGCGCGTGCCGAGCATCGTTTTCACCAAGGGCGGTGGCAATTGGCTGGAAGCCATGGCCGGCATCGGCGCCGACGCAGTGGGCCTCGACTGGACACTCGACATCGGCGAGGCGCGCCGCCGGGTCGGCGGCAAGGTGGCGCTGCAGGGCAACCTCGATCCCTGCGCCCTGCACGGCACACCGGACAGTATCCGCACCGAAGCCACACGCATCATCGACAGCTACGGCAACCACCCCGGCCACGTGTTCAACCTCGGCCACGGCATTTCGCAGTTCACCAATCCGGACAACGTCAGCGTACTGGTCGAGGCGGTGCACAGCCACAGCCGCGCCGTACGCACCGCAGCGCTTTCTGCATAGCGCCCCTGGGCGAACTTTTCCGCGCAGCCACCCCCTAACTTCAGCCTTTTATTGACCAGGATTCACCATGAACCGCATTTTGATCAGCCTGTTTGCCCTTTTCATCAGCTTCGGTTTCGTCGCGCACGATGCCGAGGCCAAGCGTCTGGGCGGCAGCAAGTCATTCGGCATGCAGCGCAGCGCGCCCGCCAAGCAGGATGCCGCCCCCACGCCGCAGCGCCAGCAGCAAGGCGCCGCGCCGACGGGCGCGCCGCAGAAGCGCTCCTGGATGGGTCCGATCGCCGGTCTCGCCGCCGGCCTGGGCCTGGCCGCGCTGTTTTCGCACCTGGGAATGGGGGAAGAAATGGCCAACTTCCTGATGCTGGCGCTGCTGGCGATGGTCGCGTTCATGTTGTTCCGCTTCTTCATGCGTCGCAGTACGCCCGCCACGCCGGCGGTGCAGTACGCCGGCATGCCGCAGTACACCCCTGCGGCATTTGACCAGACGCCCATAGCGCTGGGCAGCGGCACGGCCACCCGTGCCTTTCCGCCCGGGTTCGACGCCGACGCCTTCGCGCGCGAAGCGAAGCTCAACTTCATCCGCCTGCAGGCCGCGTTTGACGCCGGCAACCTGGACGATCTTCGCGCGTTTACTTCACCCGAAGTATTTGCCGAAATCCGCATGCAACTGGCCGAACGCGGCGACGTGGCGCAGACCACCGACGTGATGACGCTCGATGCCGAGGTTCTGGAAGCGGTCGATGAGGGTAACCGCCACGTTGTCAGCGTGCGCTTCACCGGTCTGGTTCGCGAAGCCGCCGATCTAGGTGCCACGCCGCTCGACGAAGTCTGGCACCTTACCAAACCGGCCAGCGGCCAGGGTGGCTGGGTCATTGCAGGAATACAACAGCAACAAACCTAAGAGAAACAAGGCTTTGCGCGCCTGCTCGCCGCGCGCAAAGCCGTATTGGCGCCTTTAGAAGCCTTGACTTATGCACAATAAGAGAGCATGGGAACTTTTTTTGTGTCAAACGCTTGACAGTCAGGTCGACTTTATAAGTCATTGAATAATAAAAGCTTGATGGCCTGCCTGCTTTTTAGCCTGCGGGGCCAACCCACCTGAATACGGGCCATAGAAGACCATCGGCACAAATCACTCACACAATTATCCACAGCTTACGTGGATAATGCGGAATATGTCTGGGCTAACAGCCACTTAGTGAGCTTTCCCCGACACCCAATCAAGACTCTCGGCTAACTTATGCCTCACATTCTGCAGGTCGCGCTCGACACGCCGCTCTACCGGTTGTTCGACTATCGTCTGCCGGATGGCCTGGGGGTGCAGCCGGGCAGCCTGGTCGAAGTTCCCTTCGGCCGTACCCTCCAGGTCGGCGTCGCGCTGGGCGAGCCGGCCGACAGCCGGGTCGAGGCAGACAAACTGCGCGATGTGATTCGCATCCTGGACGATCGCCCTGCCCTGTCTCCCGACATCCTTCGCCTGGCGCAGTTTTGCGCCGACTATTACCACTATCCCTTGGGCGCGATCCTGCTGGCCACGCTGCCGCCCCGCCTGAGGAACGCCACGCCGTTTGTCGCGGAGACACCGTGGCTGGCGGTGACCGACGCCGGACGGCTGGCGGAGCCGCCCGCCCGCGCCACGGCGCAGCGTGCGCTGCTCGACGCCTTGCGGACAACGCCGCAATCGCGCGAAACCTTGCGTGCGCAAAAGCAAAGCCGCCACGCCGCCGCACTGGTGGCAGCGGGCTGGGCCACCTGGTCGCGCGTCCCTCCTCAGCCGGCCAGCGCGCCGCAGACCGCCGATGCGCCCCCGGCCACCGCCGAGCAGCAGGCCGCGCTCGAGTCGCTGCTGCCCACACTGGGGCAATTCGGCGTGCACCTGATTCACGGCGTCACCGGCAGCGGCAAGACCGAGCTCTATCTGCGCCTGATCGACGCGGTGCTGGCGTCGAACAAGCAGGCCGTGGTGCTGATTCCCGAGATCGCGCTGACCCCGCAGCTGGAGCAGCATTTCCGCCGTCGTTTCCCCGGCCGTCGTTTCGCCACCCTGCACAGTGGCCTGGCCGAGGCGGCGCGCACCGAAAACTGGCTCGCCGCACCCGACTGCGACGTGCTGCTCGGCACCCGGCTGTCGGTGTTCGCGCCGCTGCCGCGGCTGGGACTGATCGTGGTGGACGAGGAGCACGACGCCTCGTTCAAGCAGCAGGACGGCCTGCGTTATTCGGCGCGCGACGTCGCCATCGCGCGCGCCAAGCAGGGGAATGTTCCCGTCGTACTCGGTTCCGCCACACCCTCGCTTGAAAGCTATGCGCAGGCGCTGAATGGGCGCTACCAACTGATCGAACTGAAACAGCGCGCCATCAGCCAGGCGCAGCTGCCGGACATCGAGCTGGTCGACCTGAAACATATCCCGGTCGACAACGGCCTGACCCGCCCCGCAATCACGGCACTCACCGAAACCCTTGCGCGCGGCGAGCAAGGCCTGGTGTTTCTCAACCGGCGCGGCTACGCCCCCGCGCTGTACTGCCCGAGCTGCGCCTGGGTATCGCCCTGCCCGCGCTGCTCGGCGCGGCTGGTGCTGCACCGCACCTCGCATCGCCTGAAGTGTCACCACTGCGGATTCGAGACCCGCATCCCGCCCGAATGTCCGAGCTGCGGCAACCCCGATTTGAAAGCCTTGGGCCAGGGCACCCAGCGGCTGGAGGAGACGCTCACCGCCCTGCTGCCCGCCGCGCGCATCCGCCGCATCGACCGCGACACCATGCGGCCGCGCGCCTGGGCCGAACTCGGCGAGGCGGTGCATGGCGGCGAAATCGACATCCTGGTCGGCACCCAGATGCTGGCCAAGGGGCACGACTTCCCCAACATGACGCTGGCGCTGATCCTCGATACCGACGGCGCACTCTACAGCCCCGACTTTCGCGCCACCGAACGCCTGTTCGCCCAGCTGATGCAGGTGGCCGGGCGCGCCGGGCGCCCCGACAAGCCGGGGCGCGTGCTGATCCAGACCGCCTTCCCGGGCCATCCTCTGTTCCGCTACCTGCAGCGCCACGACTACCCCGGCTATGCGCGCGAACTGCTGGCCGAACGCAAGCAGCTCGAGCTGCCGCCGTTCACCCGGCAGGTGCTGCTGCGGGCCGAAGCGACAACAATGGATGCGGCACTGGCCTTCCTTAAACACGCCGCGCAACTTGCACCAGACGATGCCAACGTCAGCGTATTCGGCGCCACGCCCGCGCCGATGGCCCGCGTGGCCAATCTCGAACGCGCACAGCTGCTGATCCAGTCGGCGCAGCGTCAGGCCCTGCAGGCCTTCGTGCGTGACTGGCGGCCGCAGCTCGACACCATCAAGCCGCGCGTGGCGCGCTGGTCGCTCGATGTCGACCCGCTGGTGTTTTGAGGCCTTGCGCGCGGCGCTTATAATCGCGGGCTACCCATTCGACACCGAAGACGCGCGCGTCTTCCTGTCCGCTTTGTAACCATGTCCAACACCCATCCGCTCAAAGAACAACTCGCCCTGCTGATCGGCATCGCCCTCGAAACCGTGGCGCCCGACGCCCCGGTCAGCCTCGAAATCGAGCGCCCAAAAAACCCCGCCCACGGCGACTTCTCCAGCAACGCCGCGATGCAGCTGGCGCGGCCGCTGAAGAAGAACCCGCGCGAACTGGCGCAGCTGATCCTCACCGAACTGCCGGCGTCGCCGCTGATCGCCAAGGCGGAAATCGCCGGCGCCGGCTTCATCAATTTCCATCTCACCCCCGCGGCCTGGCACGGCCTCGTGCCGCAGATCCGTACGGCCGGTGCGCAGTTCGGCCGTGGCGACGCAGGCAAAGGCCACAAGATGCTGGTCGAGTTCGTCTCCGCCAACCCGACCGGCCCGCTGCACGTCGGCCACGGCCGCCAAGCCGCGCTCGGCGATGCGATCTGCAATCTGTATGCGGCGCAGGGCTGGGGCGTATTCCGCGAGTTCTACTACAACGATGCCGGCGTGCAGATCGCCACGCTGGCCAACAGCGTGCAGGCGCGCGCGCGCGGCATCAAGCCGGGCGACGCCGGCTGGCCGGAAGCGGCCTACAACGGCGACTACATCGCCGACATCGCGGCGGATTTCCTGGCGAAGAAAACCGTCAAGTCGGACGACCGCGAGTACACCGCGTCGGGCGACGTCGACGATCTCGACTCGATTCGCCAGTTCGCCGTCGCCTACCTGCGCCACGAACAGGACCTCGACCTGCAGGCCTTCGCGGTGCGCTTCGACCACTATTACCTGGAGTCGAGCCTGTACACCAGCGGGCGCGTCGAAGCGACGGTGCAGAAGCTGGTCGATGCCGGCAAGACCTACGAGCAGGACGGCGCGCTGTGGCTCAGGACCACCGACTACGGCGACGACAAGGACCGCGTGATGAAGAAGTCCGACGGCACCTACACCTATTTCTTGCCCGACGTCGCCTACCACATCGCCAAGTGGGAGCGCGGCTATGAACGCGCGATCAATATCCAGGGCACCGACCACCACGGCACGATTGCCCGTGTCAGGGCAGGCCTGCAGGCGGCGAACGTCGGCATCCCGCAGGGCTACCCCGACTACCTGCTGCATACGATGGTGCGCGTGATGCGCGGCGGCGAGGAGGTGAAAATCTCCAAGCGCGCCGGCAGCTACGTCACCCTGCGCGACCTCATCGACTGGACCAGCAAGGACGCGGTGCGCTTCTTCCTGCTCTCGCGCAAGGCCGACACCGAATACATCTTCGACGTCGACCTCGCGATCGCCAAAAATACCGACAACCCGGTGTACTACGTGCAGTACGCGCACGCGCGCATCTGCCGCGTGTTCGAGGAATGGGGCGGCATGGCCGACGCGCTCGACGGCGCCGACCTCGCGCCGCTGACCGCGTCGCACGAACTCGATCTGATGCAGCGCCTGGCCGAGTATCCGGAAACCGTCGCCACCGCCGCGCGCGAGTTGGCACCGCACCTGCTGGTGCATTACCTGCAGATGCTGGCGGGCGATTTCCACGCCTGGTACAACGCCGAGAAATTCCTCGTCGATGACGAGCCGACCAAGCTCGCCCGACTGGCTCTGGCCGATGCCACCCGCATTGCGATCGTCAACGGCCTGGCCTTGCTCGGCGTGTCGGCTCCGGAGAAAATGTAACCATGGCAAAACCCGCTTCCCGCAAAACCGGCCGCTCGGGCGGCAGCTCGGTCTTCACCGGCGTGCTGATCGGCCTCATCGTCGGCGCGATTCTTGCCGTCGGCGTGGCGCTATGGGCCACCGGCAACAATCCGTTCAAGCCTGCCACGCCGGCGGAGACGCCTCGCCCGGCGGCGCCCGCTGCTGAAGGCCCTGAGGCTGCGCCCAGTTTCGATTTCTACAAGGTCCTGCCGGGCGGCGCCCAGGGCGAGTTGCCGCCGTCCACCGTGCCTGCCACGCCCGCCGCGCGTTATTACCTCCAGGCAGGCGCGTTCCAGAATGCGGACGACGCCGACAACCTGAAGGCGCAATTGGCGATGCTGGGCGTCGAAGCGGTCATTCAGACCGGCGAAGTGGCCGACAAGGGCGTCTTCCATCGCGTGCGCGTCGGCCCTTTCCGCGCCCTCGACGAGGTCAATCGCACGCGTAGCCTGCTGACGCAGAACAATATCCCGGCCACGCTGGTCAAAGAAGTTCCCACCCCTCAGGAGACGCCTTGATGTTTACCCGCGCTTTGGCTTTTGCCGCCGCCGCCATATTTTCCCTGTCTGCCCTGGCCGCCGGCCCGGAAGCCTTCGAAGGACACGATTACACCCGTCTGAAGAACGCACAGCCGGTCGCGACCGGCAAAAAGGTCGAAGTGCTGGAGTTTTTCTGGTATCGCTGCCCGCATTGCTTCCAACTCGAACCCGGACTCAACAAATGGCTGAAAACGCTGCCCAAGGATGCTCAGCTGCGCCGTGTGCCGGCAGTGTTCCGCGACGACTGGATGCCGGGCGCCAAGCTGTATTACACACTGGAGCAGATGAATCTCCTCGGCAAGCTGCATAACAAGGTGTTCGATGCCTATCACTTGGAAAACATCAACCTCAACGACCCGGCCGTGCTCGGCGACTGGATCGCCAAGCAGGGCGCGGATCGCAAGAAATTCGAGGGCATCTACAATTCGTTCTCGACGCAGTCGAAGGCCACCCAGGGTGCGCGCCTGGCCACCACCTATGCCATCACCGGCGTGCCCGCCTTCATCATCGACGGCAAATACGCCACCTCGGTATCGATGACCGGCGGCGAAGCGCGTCTGTTCGAAGTGCTCGATCAGCTGATCGTCAAAGCGCGCGCCGAACGCGGCAGCAAGAAGCCCGCGAAGTAAACCGGTTGCCGTCCACCCAGCTCAAGATCTTCATCACCGGCGCCAGTTCCGGTCTCGGCGCGGCGCTGGCGCGGCACTACGGCGCGATGGGCGCACAACTGGGACTGGCCGGACGCCGGCTCGACGGCCTGCAGGACGCCGCCGCCGGACTCGATGCGCGGCTGTATCAGGCTGACGTGCGCGACGCGGCCGCCATGCAGGCGGCGGCCAACGCGTTTTTGAGCGAGATCGGCGCGCCCGACATCGTGATTGCGGCGGCGGGCATCAGCGTCGGCACGCTCACCGAAGCCTCGGAGGACGCAGCGGTGTTTCGCGCCGTGATGGACGCCAACGTGCTGGGGCTGGTGCATACTTTTCAGCCCTTCATCGCGCCCATGCAGAAAAACGGCGGCGTGCTGTGCGGCGTTTCCAGCGTGGCCGGGGTGCGCGGGTTGCCGGGCGGCGGTGCCTACTCGGCCTCCAAGGCCGCGGCCACCGTTTATCTCGAAGCCTTGCGGCTGGAGCTGAAAGCGCGCGACATCCATGTGGTCACCGTGGTGCCCGGCTACATCGACACGCCGATGACGCAGGTGAATCCGTATGCCATGCCGTTCAAAATGACCGCCGCAACCGCCGCGGCCAAGGTTGCGCGCTGCATCGCCCGGCGCCGCGCCTATAGCGTCATCCCCTGGCAAATGGCCTGGGTGGCGCCCTTGCTGAAATGGCTGCCCATTCCAGTCTATGATTCGCTATTCGAAAAAGCACCGCGCAAACCGCGGGGCCTGCCCACATAAAACGTGCCGCACCTATTCAACGGAGACGCCATGCCCACCCCCTTGAACATCATCCTGATCGACGATCACCCTCTGCTGCGCATGGGCGTGGCGGGCTACATCCAGCAGGAGCCGGATCTGACGCTCATCGCGCAGCTCGCCAATGCCGCCGAGTTGCGCACCTGGCTGGCAGCGGGCAACCGCGCCGATGCCGCCCTGCTCGACCGCTCGCTGCCCGATGCGGACGGGCTGGACCTCGTCTCCGACCTGCGCGACCTCGGCATCAAGGTCATCATGCTCACCATTGCCGATTCCGACGAGGAAATCTCCGAAGCCATCTCGTCCGGGGTCGACGGCTACGTCATCAAATCCAGCGACCCCGACCAGGTACTCGCCGCCATCCGCAGCGTCTGCGACGGCCAGAGCAGCTTCCCGCTCAACATCATGCAGAAGATGGCACGCGGCGAACTCAACAACAGCGCGCTGTCGGCGCTGACCGCACGCGAAATGGAAATCGTCGACCACGTGAAGGAAGGGCTGTCCAACAAGGCCATCGCCTACAAGATGACGCTATCGGAAAACACCGTGCGCAATCATCTGCGCAACATCATGGAAAAGCTCGGCCTCAGAAACCGCGTCCAGGTCGCCACCCTGGCGCTGAAGGAAGACCACAAGCGGCATTGAGCACACAGCTTGCCAGCAAAAAGCGCGGCTCACTGCCGTGGTAACGAACAAATAAAAGCTGGACTGAAAAATCACGTAACCGCTTGTTTTAACAAGACAGCCGGATCCTGGCTCAAAAAGGCTAACAAGTATAAGTTGGACCGACCGCGTTCATGTTGCACGTCCGTGTGACAAATAAAAGTTGGACTCGGCACGAGGCGCGTGGCACAGGCCGCGAACCCGACGGCGGAATGCGGGACGGCATTGGTTTGATTGGCCCCTATTCCACAGGGGTAAGCACCGAACCGCGGCCTGAACTCGGAACCAATTCGACATACAGAGCTTTTCGCCCCACGATGACAGCAAGCATAGGCCTCTTGTCGCGACGCTTCGCTGATAAGCGGTTCCATGCCGATCTATCGAGACCAGAAGGATGGGGATAGTCTTCCGGATGGGTGTGCCATTCGCCCAGATAGCGAACGGTTCCCTGACTCGCCGTCCATCGAGACAGAGCGATGGCTTCGTGGCCAAACGGCATCCGTTCGAAACGGTACCAGCCATACACTGGCGCGCTTCCTAAACAACATCAATTATCCAAAATTATCCGTGAATTGATAATTGGCTACAGCCCCCTCAAGCACGGCTGTGGATCACCAGTGGATCAAGACTGATTCTGTGGAGGCCATGAGTCGGTTATTGACCGTGGCATCCTTGGGGACGCCTTGATCTGAGCTCGATCTCCCCGGCTGGGGGGGGGCACACTTCCTTACTGGACTGGTTGGTCTGCGAGGGCGTAGTACTGCTGGAAGGTGGTGAGGTCGGCTGACACTATGGCTGCAGGCTCAAAGACAACGGGGGCTCACGGCGTCAACCGCTCGGAGCTTGGGCTTACCGCCATTTTCAAGCGCCTCGATTCGGCGATTGCTGGCGTCGACGGCATCCAACGCGTCGTCGACCTGTTCGATCGTCCGTTGCCACCGCTGGCGGTGACTTCTGCAGAGCATGAGCAGTGCGATCGCTAGCCCTGCTTGCAAGTGTTTCACTGCTTCCACCCCATGAGATTTCGACGGCATCCGATCCATTATAGGTTCCTGGCAGCGCCGCAGCACAGCTCTTAACTTGTGATTTGGTACAGCATCAAAGTAGTGGTTTGGTACAGCACCAAAGTAGTCAGAGGGTCCGGGCCGCGCTAGGTGGGGAGTCCGACCATCTCTTATTCGGCCGAAGCGGTCTTTTGCCCTGTATGGAATATACGTCCACTATGGGCTTCTGACCTGTCGATCGCGGATCAGTAACGCCGAATGTCCGCTTCAGATTTCCTCGAATGCGTACTCCCGACCCTAAACGGGCGCGCCGGGTGAGTGGCGCGGCCGGCCCATGTTCGGCCGAATCGGACGGTTGAAGTCACCTTATTTTGCGTTCCAACGGAGTGACGCTCGGCATGTCGGCGTTCCGGCCGGCGACACCTGCTGCCGGTCATGTGAGGAGGGGACTAGGACCAGTAGGTGAAGCCAATGTCATTGAACTTCTTAAGTGCCGCGGGCTTTGTTGTACTTGGCACGGCGACCAAAAGGAGATCCCTCGCGCGGGTGAGCCCGACGTATCCGATCCGTCCTTCCTCGTCGACGGGCCCGTCAAGAAGATTCTTCACGTCCTTGGGCCTGAGCACATAGAGCACGGCATCAATGCTTTGCCCTTTAGCTTGATGTACCGTCTTCACCTCAGGAAGTGGCGCATTGGTCGAAGCAAGGTCCTGGGCCCAAAGGGGGGCATCGGACAGTAGCCTCGCCGTCACGGCGTATGTCCATTTCGGACTTCTCACCAGACCGCACTGGACACCGATGTTGGCAAGCAGACCGTTCAGGCGCAACTTCAACGCGGGGAGCCAGTCGGTCTTGGCCTTCCTGGATGCCGATGGGAGTCCGATCGTCGGGGACCTCAAGAAGGCCCAGATCAGTCGGCGCAACACTCTCGCGGGTATCTCGGCGCTGCCACCCAGTACCGCTGAACGAATCGTTGCCGGCGGCGAGGCTAAGAGCCGAATGACGCCATCGACAGCATGCGCGAATGCGTCCGCGATATCTCCCCTCCTGTCACGGCAGAGCGCCGCACGGGCAAAGTGCTCGGTGGCCCCCTGACCCCATTGATCGCCAGCACCAGCGATCAGCGGCACGGTGTCTCTGGCTCTGCAAAGCACGGCCGCCGATTCGTGCGAGTGCCCGTGAGTCGCCAGCAATTCCGCGAAAGTTGAGCGGATTTTTGCAAGTTCGGTATCTTGATAGGTCAGCAGAAAAGGACCGCACTTCCGACTCGGGGCTGAGCGGGTCGCAGAATAGGAGGTGCCGCCAAGCTTGTTGGTCACATCCACGAGGGACTGTATCGAGCGGCGGTTCTCCAACAACGATTGCTTAAGGCCATCCGTGCCAGGGTCGAAGTCGCGCAGAAAGCTGCCGTCCGCGTTGGCGAATTCATAGATGGCCTGATTCGGATCACCCACGAGGGACACCGTAGAGCCGGCCTCGATGAGAATCTGCAAAAGCGCTCCATGTACGCTGCCGATGTCTTGTGCTTCGTCGACGAGGAGGTAGGGGTAGCGGTACGACAGTATCTGGAGCAAGCGTGGTCGATCGACTAGGGCCTTAAGCGCCCAATAGCGTCCGATCTCGTGGGTGTATGCCCCTGTCTTTCCCAGCTTTCGAATCGCAGCCACCGCGACGGAGCTGTCGACGGACACCGCCTTCCCGCGCAGCGCGGTGTTGAAGTACTGCCAGCCTTCCGATGCCGAGAAAGTGATCGAAAGGTTGTGGATCTCCTCGCCATACGTTCCGTTAAAGAAAGTGAACCCCTTCAGGAAGGGCTCGTGGCCGTGCACGAGGTATGGCCGCCCAATGCACTGCATCGTGGGCGCTGCGTGAGGGGCGAGGATGTGTGACGCAACGAAGGAGTCGACGGTGCAGATCAACACTCGACTCGACAAGTCTGGTTGCGCCGCTGTCAGTGCTGTGTACTCCGAGCGGAAAGTGTCCACCGCAACGTTGGAATAGGAAAGCAAAGCCGCGTATTGGCGAGATGCGCCCATCTGACGTCGGATCTCGGCCAGCCGCCGAACGGCGGTAGCCGTCTTCCCGCTGCCGGCGCAGGCGATCACCTGCTGACCGACCAGGGCTGCCTCGATGATCTTTCTCTGCTCGGGCGACGGATCGAACGCTTCACTCATGGCGCCGTCACGTAATCCAGCGCGCTCTGGATATAGGGTGGCACTGTGAACGTGACGGCGGGTGCAGCCAGGTACTCGGCGAGGGACTGCGCGAATTCTCCCTTCTTCACATTGCCACTCGTCCCCCTGTCAAACATGCCGCAGAACAGGATCTGCGGTTTGTCGGCAGCCTTCGCTGCATCGACTTTAAGTTTGAGCGCTGCGCTGATGCCGGGATGGATCTCAGCGAGCGCGGCTAGCATGGCAGCCTGATTCTCTGGATGCAGTGCTAAGTCGTACTCCAGGGTCTTCTTCGCGAAGCATGTCTTGATGCATGTGTTGCTCAGCGCACTGATCGCGGTCGCCGCCGCCGACAGCGTTGGCGTGTCGGCGAGTTGCGGAAAGGTAGCCGTGTCGGAGTCCGTGATGATCGCGACCCGGATCGGGATGGCAGACTCACCGAACAGCGGCGCGAAACAGTCGAAGTTCAAACCTTCTGTGCTCAGGATGGTGACGGAGTGCTCGCGAAGCTTGATGCCCTGTTTGGCTGCCATGGCGCCCACCAAGAAGCGTTCGGCCGCACCCTCCACCAGGATGAGGCGTCTCGCAAAAAAGAGGTCCGCGCGGGTGACATCAAGGTATCGCTGCAGCTTCTCCTTCTTCTTCGGACCAAAGGGGGCCTCGCGCGGAAAGAATGCGCCGACCTTGCCTTGAACCTGGTGTAGGCATGTCAGCGAGTCGAGCTTGGCTGCGCTGGCGAAGTGGGGCGAGTGGCTGGTGACGAAGACCTGCACCGGCTTCTGCCCGGCAACTGGCTGTTCGATCGACTGTAGGTGATCAAGCAGGACTACCTGCAGTTGCGGGTGCAAGTGTGCCTCGGGTTCCTCGACGATCAGTGCCTTGTAGGCGGCGTCTGGGTTCAGCGTGAGTTCGCTGAGCACGACCGCCATGTAGATGAGGTTGTTGTAGCCCAACCCGTTCTGCTCAACATCGAGTCCCTCCACTGCGAGGGACAGACGCGCGGCGAGGCGTTGAAACTCCGGCGGCGTAAGGCCGACCTTCAACGCTTGCTTGAGCGTAGCGCCGAGCATTGCGCCGTGGCGCTTGTCAATCGCCTGCTGCGTGTTAGAGACCGGAGCTTCGGCTTCGAGCTTTGCCTCGAAAGCGGTCAGCAGATCCACAAGCTTGGCTTTCTCGGCGTCGCTGGCGAGCCGGTCGATAAGCCGCGCGAGCTGGCTGGTCCGGCTCGGACGCAGACCGGAAGCCGGGTCACGCAAGGGTGGCAGATATACCGCACGGAGGTCTTCCAGCATCTCCGATGTAATGCTGTTTTCCTCGTGGTCGCCGCACCAGCGCTTGGGACGCATACGGCTAGAGACGCCTGATGCGCTGTAGCGGACCCACAGGTGCGCCTCATACTTATCCGGCTGGCCTGGCATGGGCTTCAGCGCTGGTAGGAAGTCGGCCTCTTCATCTAGGCTAAGGTCTCGAAACACATAGTGAAAGGTGATGTCCGACACGGTCGATCCAGCCGAAGCATGGCGGTCGTAGCCGTCAACTCGAAGCGAGCCTTCTTCGGACGTTGTTAGCAACGCCCGAAGCGCGTCGACGACCGCCGTCTTGCCCACGTTGTTCGGGCCGACGAGGACATTGAGCCCGGCCTTGAACCGTAGTTTAAGCTCCGACACCCTACGAAAACCCTTGACCCCCAACTCTGCCAGATACATCCATCCTCCCTTGCTGCCATCTGATTGACGCAGCTTACTGTTGTTTGTGATTGTAATCATGCTGGCTGGCTAACCTCAGACCATAAGTGAGGCCCCAGTTAGCAAGCCGCCGGCTTGACAGTGTGCTCGAAACGTTGAATGGCCGCTCCCATTCTGAAGCGGTTCTGGCCCGGTCAGCATCGGGTGGCGGCTTCTGGCCGATTGTGTGAGTTCGACGTGGTGCCCGTAAGCCGACGAGCGGTTGGTGTGGAGCAGCTTGCCGACTCCGGCACGAAGTTCGGGCTAAATGGCTGCTTTCGACACCGGCGAGGGGCAGCACCCGACCCGTTGCCGTCATTCGTGTGCAATGCGCTGATCGGCCGGTCGTCGGCCTAAGCGGCCTGTCAGGCTGACCGCTCCATATGACCGGTGTTCGGCGCTTACCAGTCAAAGCACCATTCAACGTTGAAGGTAAGGGGCGCGCCGCTTGCGGCGCGTCCCAGCGACCGAAGGGAGCGCCTTGACCGAAGGGTTAGGCAGCATGGCTGAGTGCTCGCAGTGCTATCAAGAGTGTTTCAAGACTCTTTACGCGCACCTTAAATGGTCTGACGGGCACATTAAAAAAAAGGAGTTTTCTGTATAGCCTCCCACGAACGAGATCAAGATAAGGGTTCTCGGACGGGGAGTGTTTTATAAACTTTATGATCCAACTTCCTTGGGGCAAGAATAGGTTTCCTCTGTAGTTATTCTCCGGAAGACGCTCAATAAGCTTGATGAACAGAGAAAGTGTGTTGTGGGGCAATGGGAGGTCGTGAGCAATCTCAAGTGGTCCATATTGGTTCCTAGAGAGATAAGAGAACCGAATCGTTGGGCTAGGCATGGTGTTAAGGATCGTTACCTGGACAGGATCAAAGCTAATGTAGAGCGGAAATTCTAATGATGCGGTACTCATTAGTGTGTCTGCCTAACGTAGAGCTAACCGGCGGCGCTTTAGCGCCGTCCAGCGACCGGAGGGAGCGCGGTTGAGCGCCGGGTTAGCGAGCAAGGTAAATGACCAGTTGTGCAAAATAACCAAGGAAGAACAAGAGTACAAATCCTAATAGCAGCAATAAACCAAATGCGCGTCGAGTGCGCCACAGATAAAACGGCAAGTAGGGCAACCAAAAGAAGAAAACCAGTTGACCATACTCAAACGGGCGATAGATGTTTGGGAAGTTTTTGCTGTCTGCATCGACCCAAAGAACGATCAGCACGATGAAAATAAATTGCCAAGTAGCCAGTAGGTTTTCTGACTCAGCAACCCCATGCCAGTAAAGGATTGCCTGATAGATTGCCGCCACGACAGACAGCGAGAAAAGGGCCCCAAGATAGAGTGACTGCTTTCGCATGGTTTTGCGCGCTAACGTAGAGCTAACCGGCGGCGCTTTAGCGCCGTCCAGCGACCGAAGGGAGCGAGGTTGAGCGCCGGGTTAGGGCTCACGACGAACGGGCTTCCAAGTTTTTACTTTTTCCTCAACCGCTTCGCGCTCAGACGGCGATAGCTGTAGGCGTGCCATATCTCGATATTTTGCAGCATCGGTGTCGCCGCCGAGCGACGCGAGTGAAAACCATAGATAGGCAGCCGAGTAATCGAGCGGACCACCTTGGCCGCGGGCGTAAATAAATCCGAGCATTAATTGAGCGCCAGGCTCGCCAGCGATAGCGGCGAGTTCATACCATTTCTTTGCCTCAACGAGATCAATGGGGCCGGCTCGACCAGCTGCGTAGAAACCGCCCACTAATGATTGTGCTGTGGGATTTCCAGAATGCGCAGCTTGAAGTAACCACGGCAATGCTTTGGCATCGTCTTGCGGCACACCCTTACCGGCAGCGTAGAGTAGGCCAAGCATCAATTGCGCTTTCAGATTCCCTGTCTTTGCAAGAGCTTCCACCCTTTCAAGTGCCAAGGGAGTCGAGCCAGATTCGACTTGATGCATGAGCTCACAAATCGCGTCATTGGAACCACACGCGAATGCGCTGCTACAAGATGTTGCCAAGATGACCAGCAAAGCGATGAGGTGCTTCATAGCCCTAACGTGCAAGGTAAGGGGCGCGCCGCTTGCGGCGCGTCCCAGCGACCAAAGGGAGCGCCTTGACCGCAGGGTTAGCCGACATAATTTTCCACGAACCGTGGTTCGCCGGAAACGGAGCAAACTACCGAGCCTGCTGAAACCGATAAGACTGCAGACAAAAAGGAAAATACTGCAGTTATGTTCCCGGTAGTAGTGAAGGGGATTGGAATAAGTGACAAAGACTCACCATCTACATTTAGCGAACCGTCGTATAGGTATCCGCTACATTCGGACGATAAACCCTGCCACGATGCGTCGGTGAAGATCAGCTCTGCCGCTTGCATATAACCAGCACCTGGATCACGACCGGGACGACCCGCTGAGCGATGGATATACGCTGACGAGAAAAGGAGGCGAAGTGTGCCATTAGTTCCCTCAACCAGCGACACCTCTGAGTCATGAAATTCAAGCGCTGAATTCATATGTGGCGGCTAACGTTTGAATTCACCCGCCGGGCAAGCGCAGCTTGCGCCGGTCCGGTGGAATGAGATGTTAGACGGCTGGCGCACGCTTATCGCCCCTCACAAAAGACGCTTTTGCACCGCCGTAGTCCAGCACCAGTTTGTCGATGCCTTCTAAGAAGAAGGCCGTGCGTTCCTCCTTCGGAGAGGACGGCTGATCAGTCACGAGATCCGATCCTTCGATGCGATAGCGTAGCCGCATGATCTGCCACTTATCGCTTGCGTCGATGGAGTAGATCAGTTGGCCATCACGCATAAACTCGATCTCCGCGGGCTCGTCCATGCCCAGAGCTGGATCGGCATACTCGAGATGCCAACAACCGATTAAAGCGTCCATTGGCTTAGACCTTTGCCGACTAACGTTGAAATTCACCCGACGGCGGAAGCGGGCGAAGCCCGCTGTAGCCGGTCGGGTGGAATGCAGTGTTAGGGATGGCTATCAGCACTTTGAGCCAGTGACCATATAAGTGAAGATTGCGGCTAGGATTGTAGGGGCGATCAAAAATCCAGTCCTCGCGCTGAAGGAAATTGGTACGAAAGCCCTCGTGATTTCACTTACTGTGCAAGCGATTACAGTTGGTAGCCCAACCAGAAAAACTACAAACATTCCCATGGCTGCGCCACCTCCCGCAGCTTCGGAACCATTAATCTCACCGCAGTAGAACCAATCTACTCCGATCGCTGAAACCATTGCCGAGATAGTTGCCACGCAAACCAATACAAAGGAAACCGTAACTTGCTGAACGATGACAAGTGCTCGACGCACGGTGATCCCTAACGTTCAAGGTAAGGGGCGCGCAGCTTGCGGCGCGTCCCGCTTGACCGCAGGGTTAGAGGGCAGTCGCGCAGAGTAAAGAATTTCCACATCATCTAGCCTGGCGGGATCATTTAATATTTCTAAGGATATCGGGTAGACCACCTCTAGCTGGCGTTCCGTTCGCCAGGTTAAATCGATGTCAGTTGTTGAGGCGCCGGACAACTCCACACCAATTTTGCGTCTTGGAACATCACTTCGATGTATCCAGAGCTTAACTAACTTGCTCGGAGGTTCATCAGATTGCTCAATTACTAGTTCTGCGACTCTCTGCTGGTCGGGAGATATCGCTGAGCGTAAAGGGGTGACTACATTGCTTGAAACAAAGGAGACGAACGTCAACATTAGAATATATGCGCCTCCGATTCCGGCCAGACCATATAAGGCAATTTTTCGTAAATTCATATGCCCTCTAACGTCGAAGTTCACCCGACGGCGGAGAGCAGCGAAGCTGCTTGTAGCCGGTCGGGTGGAACGCAGTGTTAGAGGGCATTGGCATCATCCAAACCGACGGCCGGATCGTAGTGGTACAGCAACAAGTAATCATCCCACCCCTCTTCGCTGGAGCACATTGCCATTGAGGCCTGACGCATGTGGTTGGAAAAGTTGCCAGAGTTATACAGCCGACTCTGAAGTAGTTGCCATAACTTCTTGGCATCAGGAGTGCCAAAGGTGAAGTTGAAATATGCCCCTTGGTCATCGCCGCTGTCGAAGGCGTGATGTTTCACAAGCTCTGTGGCACCCGCTATAGCCTCAAATTCCGCAAGGACTCCGGCCATATCGATACCTGGTGAGCGAGCAGGTTGCACTTGGATGGATAGCGCCCTCATCTCTGCCCTCTAACGAATGAAAGGGACTTCCCCGTCCCGAGGTTGCGGCGGAAGCCGCGATCGGCAACAAGTGCCATGATGGATTTTCCGAACCTCATCAAGACCACGGAAGGGGAAGTCCATGAGCATTATCACGATAGGAATCGATCT
>JAIBFA010000086.1 GCA_019459325.1 Thiobacillus sp. | reverse complement strand
CGGGGCGAGTTCTTTGCCGCCCACCCGACGCGCTTGATCTTCGGGAATTCGGGACTGTCGGGGTCGCCTTTTCTTTGGTTACTTTCTTTTGGCGAGACAAAAGAAAGTGACTAGCCGCCGGGCTACCCCCGGCCAACGGTCAGCAGCCCCTGAAGGTTTTTCCATCAGCGGTGCTTCGCGCCCATTCCAAACTGGATTGCCACGCCGCGCTCGCAATGACGACGCATTTCACGCGTCCGGCATCACCTGCTCAAAACTCGTAATCGCCTGAAACTCCCCGCAATCCTTGTGCGGCTGCCTAGAGTCCGGATTGCACACCGCCAGCAGCTGCGCAATGCCGTAGGCCTTGGCGCTCTCCAGCACCGGCAGACTGTCGTCGACGAACAGCGTACGCGTCTTGTCGAACGGCTCGATCGCCTGCAGGCCCTGCCAGAAATCGGGGTGCTCCTTGGGCAGGCCGACCTGGTGCGAGGAAATCAGCGCATCGAAATAGGCGTCGATGCGGGTCTCCCGCATTTTCAGGCCGAGACTTTTTGGATGGGCGTTGGTGACCATCACCACGCGGCGGCCCGACGCGCGCACCGCCTGCAGGAAGGCGGGCACGTCGGGACGCACCGCGATCAAGTGCGCCACTTCCTCCTTCAACTGCACGATGTCGAGGGCAAGTTCGCTGCTCCAGAAATCCAGGCAGTACCACTTGAGCGTGCCGCTGTGACGTTCGTAGTGCGCGGTCAGATGCTCACGCGCCACCTCCGGCGCAAGGCCGTGGTATTCGGCATAGCGGCGCGGCATGTGTTCCAGCCAGAAATGGTTGTCGAAGTGGAGGTCGAGCAGGGTGCCGTCCATGTCGAGGAAGACGGTGTCGATCTGCGACCAGTTGATCATTGCTGCAACTCCTCATGCACGGGCACACTCCGAGCGGGTGCGCCAGCGCCCTTCCCGGCTAGAACAGCTCGTCCTTGGACACGCCGCGCCGCCGCAGCAGCTGCCGCAGCACGCGCAGCGATTCCATCTGGATCTGCCGCACGCGCTCGCGCGTCACCTGCAGTTCCAGCGCCAGGTCTTCCAGGGTGCAGGCTTCGCAGTTGTTCAATCCGAAACGGCGTTCGATTACCCAGCGCTGCTTGTCGTTCAACTGGGTCAGCCATTCGTGGACGTGGTGTTCGATTTCCTCCAGCTGCAACATTTCGTCAGGCAGGTGCGCATTGTCGTCGGCGATCGCCTCGCCCAGCGACAGCGTGGGATCGACGTCGAGCGGCGCATCGAGCGAAGCCACACGCTCGTTCAACTGCATGATGCGGCGCACGTCCTCGACCGTATGCCCGGTCAGCGCGGCGATGTCGTCGGAGCTGGCGTCGGTCACGCCGTGGGTTTCCAGATGGCGCTTGGCGCGCAGGTAGATGTTGAGTTCCTTGATGATATGCACCGGCAGGCGGATGGTGCGCGACTGGTTCATGATCGCGCGCTCGATGTTCTGACGTATCCACCAGGTGGCGTAGGTGGAAAAACGGAAGCCGCGCTCGGGGTCGAATTTCTCCAACGCGTGGATGAGGCCGAGGTTGCCCTCCTCCACCAGATCGAGCAGGGTCAGCCCGCGGTTGGCGTAATGCTTGGCGATGTTGACCACGAGCCGAAGGTTGCGCTCGATCATGGTCTGGCGCGCCTCGAAGTCACCCAGCACGGTGCGCCGTGCCAGCGCGACTTCCTCTTCGGCAGTCAACAACGGCGCCTGGCCGATTTCGTTGAGATACAGCTGGGTGACGTCGACCTGCGGCTCGTCGAGGATGGCTGAGGCCAGTTCCTCGCTGGTGTCCGCAACGGCCTGCTGCTCCGCTTCGGCTTCAGCTTCGTCAGGCGTCAGGTCTTCCGATTCATCGCTGGGGGTACGGCTCATGAACGCTCCGGCAGATAGTTCAGTGGATCGAGGGGTTTGCCATAACGGCGGATTTCAAAATGCAGTTTCACCCGGTCGGCGTCGCTGTCGCCCATGAGGGCAATCTTCTGCCCGGCAGCCACCGTGTCGCCTTCTTTCACCAGGATCGTTTCGTTGTGCGCGTAGGCGGAGAGGTATTCGCCCGCATGCTTGACGATCAGCAGCCGCCCATAGCCGCGCAGGCCGCTGCCGCTGTATACCACCTTGCCGGGCGCCACCGCTTTCACCGGCGCATGGCGCTGCCCGACGATGTCGATGCCCTTGCCGCCCGCTGCGCCGAAGCGCCCGGCGAGCGTGCCGTCTGCGGGCCACAACCAATTATCGACCACCGCGCTGGCTGCGGGTGCTGGAGCCCGCGGCACTGCCGCGACGGGCGCAGGAGGTGGCGGCACAGCCGGCGCAACCGCTGCAACCGGGCGCGGCGGCGCCGTCACCTGTGCCCAGTTGGCCTCGGAATAGGGCAACAGTACGGCCTGCGGCTCTTGCAGCACGAGCGGCTCAGCCAGCGGGCGCGCGCTCGGCGCCGGCTCGTCGTCGAGCGGTTTGATTTAGACCCCCCCCCGCCGGGGGTGGTTTTTATTTTGGTGTGGGCCCCCCTCCGGCCCGGCGGGCGGGGCGTTTCGGCCCCGGGGGGGCAATGGCCATCGACATCGTCGGGCAGCGCCATGCGCCGGTGAAAGCGGTGGCGCCCGGCAAGGTGGTATACAGCGGCTTCGGCGCTTCCTCGCTCGATTTCGAACTGCGCGGCTTCATCGG
>JAIBFA010000023.1 GCA_019459325.1 Thiobacillus sp. | reverse complement strand
GGCAGACGTCTTGTGACAGGTATCACAGGCCTGCGTAGTGGGAATGTGCGTAGTCGGTTTGCCGGTGGCGGTCGTTCCGTTGTGGCAGGTCGAGCAGGTTCCAGGAGCGACGCCGGTATGACTGAAGGTCGCGGGTGCCCAGGCAGACGTCTTGTGACAGGTATCACAGGCCTGCGTAGTGGGATTGTGCGTAGGCGGTTTGCCGGTCGCGGTCGTCCCGTTGTGGCAGGTCGAGCAGGTTCCCGGAGCGACGCCAGTGTGGCTGAAGGTGGCCGGGGTCCATGCGCCGGTCTTGTGACAGGTGTCGCAGGACTTTGTCGTGGGGATATGGCTCGTTGGTTTGCCGGTGGCAGTCGTCCCGTTGTGGCAGGTCGAGCAGGTGCCAGGGGCTACGCTGGCATGATTCATCGTCGCGGTATTCCACGATGAAGTTTTATGGCAGCTGTCGCACGCGGCCGTCGTCGGGATGTGCGTGGTCGGCTTGCCCGGGGCAGTTTTGCCATTGTGGCAGGTGGAGCAGGTTCCGGGCGCAATTCCCGTGTGGTTCATCGTCACGGGTTTCCAGGCCGCGGTTTTGTGACAGGTGTCGCACGCCTGCGAGGTCGGGATGTGCGTGGTCGGCTTGCCGGTCGCCTTCGAACCGTTATGGCACGTCGAGCAGGTCCCTGGCGCGACACCTGTGTGGCTGAAATTTGCAGGCGTCCAGGCACTGGTCTTGTGGCAGGTGTCGCACGCCTGAGTGGTCGAGATGTGGTTGGTCGACTTGCCGGTTGCGGTCTTGCCGTTGTGGCAGGTCGCGCAGGTGCCGGGTGCGACTCCAGAGTGGCTAAAGGTGGCAGGCGTCCACGCAGACGTCTTGTGACAGGTATCGCACACCGCCGTGGTCGGGATGTGTGTGCTCGGCTTGCCCGTGGCAGTTTTGCCATTGTGGCAGGTCGCGCAGGTGCCGGGCGCTACGCTCGCATGATTAAAGCCGGCAGGCGTCCAGGCAGACGTCTTGTGGCAGCTATCGCAGGCGGCCGTGGTCGGGATATGCGTGGTCGGCTTGCCGGTCGCGGCACGACCATTGTGGCAACTGGCGCAACTGCCTGGGGCTACAGCGCTGTGGCTGAAGGTGGCTGGCGTCCATGCACTTGGCTTGTGACAGGTGTCACAGGTGGCCGTGGTTGCAACGTGCCCGCTCGGCTTGCCTGTGCCGATACGTCCATTGTGGCAGGTGGCGCAACTACCCGGCGTGACCCCCGTGTGACTGAAGCGCGCACCTGAGAACGTCGCGGTATTGTGGCAGCTGTCGCACGCCTGCTTGGTCGGGATATGGCTGGCCGGCATGGTGGAAGCCGTAGCCCGCAGGCTGCCGCTGAAGTGGCAGCTCGAGCATTGGGTGGGGGTTCCCTTGAAGACGCCCTTGAGGTGACAGGATTCACACCCGGCACCCCGATGGGCGCCACTCAGTTGAAACCCGGTCTTGGTATGGTCAAAAGACTTGCCATTCGAGCTGGCTGCAGACGCCGACGGGGAAAACCCGCTGATCACGCAGGTCAGCAGGAATAGCCATGTAAGCCAGGAGCCCGGCAGCAAGCGGAACCGGGCAACGGAATCAGCATGTTTCATCTTGCATCTCCTCCTGCGGCAAGCATGGCTTGCAGGGTAAGCGCGCGTTGCACCGCCCCATCCCCGCACAGCCCCCGAACCGATGTCGGGCAGGCCATTCCGGATGTCGTGACTTTCCCCGAGGTGCGGGTCTGCCCCATGCGTGACTTGATTTGTTTGAACGAATCGATGCCATGGCATTTGTCGCACTGCCTGCCAAACGCCCCGTCGTGCACATCGTCCTTGTCGTGACAGCTGACGCACGTCATCGGCAAAACCGCCTTGCCGGTCACCGGCTTGCTGTGACAGCTATAGCAATCCAGCCCGCGATGTCCGCCCTCCAGCTTGAAGCGGGTGCGGGTGTTGTGGTTGTAGTCCCACAGGCTCCAACTGCGCGCGTTGTGGCAGCTTTCGCATTGCACGCCCAAGCGACGCTTGTGCACGTCATCCTTCTCGTGACACGCCAGGCATTCCGTCTTGGCGTCCTTGTATTGCGCCGTGGCGTGGCACTTCTTGCATTCCACGGCAATGTGCCTGCCCAGCAGCGGGAAGCGGGTGCGGCCATGATTGAACGTGGTCTGTTTCCAGTCCTGTGCGCTGTGGCATTGCTCGCATTTTTCGCCTTGCTGGCCTTTGTGCACGTCGTCTTTCCTGTGACAGGCGAGACAGGCGACCGGCGTGTCCTTGTATTTCCGGTCTTTGTGGCAATCGTCACACTTCACATCGCGGTGCTTGCCGAGCAGGGCAAACCGCGTTTTACCGTGGTCGAACCGGTTTTCCTTCCAGTCACGCTCGCCATGACAGTCGCCGCACTTGTCGCCCAGCGAGCCTTTGTGCTTGTCATCCTTCTTGTGACAGGCGATACAGGTCATGGGCGTGTCTCTGAAGACCGGACTCTTGTGGCAGGCCTTGCACTCGATGGCGTCATGCTTGCCGAGCAGGGGGAAACGGGACCGGCTATGGTCGAAGCGCGCCTCCTTCCAGTCGCGCTCGACGTGGCAATCGCCGCACTTCTCGCCCAGCGAGCTTTTATGCTTGTCGTCTTTTTTGTGACAGGACACGCAGGCAGTCTGCAGCTTGTCGCGATACAGGTTTCCGGTGTGGCAGGTGTCGCAGCGGGCTTGTCGATGCTTGCCGCGCAGCAGGTATTTCGTGTCCCTATCGTGGTCGAACACAAGCGCATCCCAGACCTTGGCGTTGTGGCAGGTTTGGCATTTCTCGCCAAAACGACCCTTGTGCTTATCGTCTTTCCGGTGACATGACACGCAAGCCATGGGCGTGTCCTTGAAGACATTGTCCCGGTGGCAATCCTTGCATTTCGCTTTGGCGTGCTTGTCTTCAAGTTTGAAATCCGTTGTGTCATGGTCAAACCGGGCTTCCTTCCAGTCGAGCTCGGTATGGCAATCCGCGCACTTCGCGCCCAGCTTGCCTTTGTGCGCGTCGTCCTTCTTGTGGCACGCAACACAGGCGCTTTGCGCGCTGCGGTATTTGCTGCCTGATTTGTGACATTTGCCGCATTCCGTTTCCGTGTGTTTGCCCTTGAGCGGGTAATCCGTCAGCGTGTGGTCAAACCACTTTTCATCCAGCACGACTATCCGTGCCTCACGCCCCTTGTGCTCCGTGTGGCAGGTGCGACAGGCCTGCTCCTTGATCCGCCCGTGATAACCCTGCTTCTGCGCGATGTCCTGGCCCACGTCCTTGTGGCAATCCCGACACCGCTTGTTCTGCCCCTCCCGGTCAAACCGGATGTGACACGCCTCACATTTCTGTTCCGTCTTGGCGTGGCCACTGATGACCTTGCCCGGCATCAGCACGCTCTCCAGCGAGCCCGCACCTGCCAGGCCGAGGCCGAATCCCGGCGTCAACCCGACCAACAGCAGAAGCAGCGCCACGAAAAATGTTCTTATGGAAACCACGCTGCCGTTCTTGAAACCGTCTCCCTCTCCCCTGGGCCCATCAATACATATGCACAGCGACAACGTGCGCAATCGCGCTGAACACCATCATGTAGACGAACGGAACATGAAGGACATGCCACAGGGAAAAGAGTCGCTCGTAAGTGTTGAACTGGGCAACCTGCTGAGCACTTAATAAATAAGCCGATACCATCTTCTTGGCCGCCGTGAGACGGCGCTGATACTTGGCGCGGTCCCATCCACGGAGCCGGGCGTGGCGCTTGAAGAGCTGATTCAGCTCGCGCGCACAGTAATTAAAAACAATACGACGACGCAGCCAGAGCGTGGCAAATGTCCACGCCGTGCGCAGCGGGTCACGATGAGGCGTGGCGAGGGCGGCCGCAAAGGTGGTGAGTGCATTCTCCACGCTGGGTGCAAACGCCAGTTTTGACTGGACCTCTTTTGAATTCAGCCCAGCCAGTTCGTGCAGTTCTTTCAGGTTGGCGCGGCGTCCGTACAGTCCATGGTGAATCCGGGTATAGATGAAGCGACCGATGATGCCGCTACTGGCCACCAGCGACATGCTGGCCAGCGCAATGCCCGCGTTGATAGAGCCCACTTTGAAATTCGAATGCACGAGGATGAACAGCGGCCCCAGAATCCCCAGCGTCATATGCCCGGCGAACCAGTATTTGGCCGGCCCGAAGCCGTGCATGAAGCGGAAATGCTTGCGTAGCGGATAGAGAAACAGCAGCAGCATCATGATGCCGCCTGCCAGCCCCAGGTTGTAGCCCGTTTCTGAGCCCGCGGTAAAGCCGCCCCAACGGCTGATCGCCCAGGCGCACACCACGAGCAGGGTCACGCCCAGCGTCATCGCGGCGGCGCCGATCTCGCGCTTGCGCGGCTTGGCTGGGGCAGCGGTGGCCGCCTCCAGCCTGAGCGGAGCCTGCATCGTCATCGTTTCCTGCACTTTGCTCCCTTTATTGGTCGTTAATCTGAATACCCATAACGGCAGTGATCCTAACAAATTTACTGCTGCGCGTGTAAATATTTTACACGCGCAATAATTTGTTATATGTAGTACTAAGTTAGCGCGCGCATTCTGCCGTAAAGCCCCACACACTGTGCCGCGGATGCGCGTGGCTCCGGGCCTGTCAATCATGTTGGGCTGGAATTTACTGATGGATGTTGAGATGGATTTGTCGTTTTTGAACCTCGGGCTTTACCTGGCACCGCTTGCGATCGTGTTCTACCTTTATTTCAATCGACGCCGCCGGCTTGACGAAAAGCACGCCCTGGCATTGCAGGCATCCCGGGAGTCCGGCCTGAGTGAGCCGGTTTCGCTGCACCCGGTTTTCGACCCGCTTCGGTGCATCGGCTCCAGTTCCTGCGTCAAGGCGTGCCCGGAGGGGGCGCTGGGGCTCATCGACGGCAAGGCGCAGCTGGTGAACCCCTCGGTCTGCATCGGACACGGCGCCTGCATGGCCTCCTGCCCGTTTGACGCCATCAAGCTGGTCTTCGGCACGGAAAAGCGCGGGGTGGATATCCCGCTCGTCAAGCCCAACTTCGAGACTAATGTGCCGGGGCTGTTCATTGCCGGCGAACTGGGCGGCATGGGATTGGTGCGGAAAGCCGCCGAACAGGGTCGCCAGGCCATGAACGCCATCCGCGACACGCTCAAGGGAGAGGCAAGCACCGACCTCGACGTAGTCATTGTGGGTGCGGGACCGGCCGGAATCGCGGCCGGGCTGGGCGCCATCCAGCACAAGTTGCGCTACCGGATCGTGGAACAGGAAGACTCTCTGGGCGGGACGGTGTATCACTACCCGCGCAACAAGGTCATCATGACCGCCCCCGTACAGTTACCGATTGTCGGCAAGGTCAAGATGTCGGAAATCAGCAAGGAAGCCCTGCTGGAATTCTGGAACGGGATCGTGGACAAGACCGGGCTGAAAATCAGTTTCCGGGAACGCATGGAAAGCATCCAGCCGCAGGGCAAGGGCTTTCAGGTCACCACCTCCGGGGGGACCTATTCCGCCCGGGCAGTGCTGCTGGCCATCGGACGCCGCGGCACGCCGCGCAAGCTGGACGTCCCCGGCGAAGAACTGCCCAAGGTGGTCTATCGACTGATCGACCCCGAACAATACCGGGGGCAGAACGTACTGGTCGTCGGCGGCGGCGACAGCGCGCTGGAAGCGGCGCTTGCCATCGCCGGGGAAGCCGACACCCGCGTGGCCCTGTCCTACCGCGGCGATGCCTTCGGTCGGGTCAAGCCGAAAAACCGTCAGCGCCTGGAAGAAGCCCAGCAAAATGGCCGCCTCAATGTTCTGCTCAAGTCCAACGTGGTCCGGATCGAATCCGGTGAGGTTCTGCTGGAATTGGAGTCCGGCCAGGAGACGCTACCGAACGATGCAGTCATCATTTCCGCTGGCGGGGTACTGCCAACCGATCTGCTGAAAAAAGTCGGCATTCAGTTTGAAACCAAACATGGCACGGTTTGAGCGCTGCGCCTGACTATCAATCATCAGGCATCGTGGTCCCACCATCCTGGAATTCCGCATGGCGTGTTAAATTGTTACACTTGGTACGCAATCAAACAAACGAACGGTCGTGTTCGAAGTCAAGTCGGACGCCTCATCCGGGTCATCCGGTCGTGCATAAGACTTTTATTTGAGCAAGCATGCAGGAACCGGTTAGCACACACGCTCTTGTCACACCGCCTCGCTCGCTGACCGCAGCAGTGAGGCGTTTGCTGCGTCCGCTGGTCAAGCTGCTGCTGCACTACAGCGTGCAATATCCCGCGCTCGCCAGCCTGCTCAAGCTGACCTATGTAGAAGTGGCGACCACGATGCCCGTCGATGGCAGGCCCCAAACCGATAGCCGGGTCAGTCTGCTCACCGGCATCCACCGGCTGGATGTGAAACGGTTGCGTAGTGAAATCGTCAGCGGCAACGACGAGCCGCCCATGTCCGTGTCGCTCGGCGCCCAAATTGTGGCGCGCTGGACCGCGTGTGCAGAATATCTGGATCACAAAGGTCGCCCGATTCCCTTGCATCGGCTTGCCCACAGGGGGGGAGCCATGAGTTTCGAATCGCTGGTGCGCTCGGTGAACAAGGACATCCGGCCGCGCGTCTTGCTGGACGAAT
Organism: Thiobacillus sp.; assembly: GCA_019459325.1. Lineage (GTDB taxonomy): Bacteria > Pseudomonadota > Gammaproteobacteria > Burkholderiales > Thiobacillaceae > Thiobacillus. Next base: position 6,839 of record JAIBFA010000023.1, on the reverse strand, counting down.
GGCTCAGGCTGGGCGTCGCTCAAGTCGACAACCTCGACCGTGTCGTGTTGGTCACCGACGCGTTTGTGCCCAGCCACGGATTGGACGAAAAGCTGTTTTACCTGGGAAAGAATGTGCACGATCACCTGGATACGTGCGCGCACAATCTGACCCAGCCCGATACGCCGGCCCAGCTCGAGCGCAGCGTCTATTACGACCGATTGAGCAAGGATTCGACGCTGATTTTATCGGCTTATGCACGCCAACTGTCGAGCCAGGTGATGCAGGCTTTCAGCCAGAAAGCGATGGAACTGCAGGAGCGTGACCACCAGCAGACAGATTCCCACTACCGGGTGACCTATGGCCACTATTTTCATCAAGCCAATGAGCGGGAAGAATGAGGCCTAAGACCACGAAGCGCTGGCACCAGGCCTTGCTGGGCTTGATTGCGCTCACGCTGGCGCCGGTACTCTATGCGGCCAACCCCTGTTCGACCGGCGGTGCGCCCGTGATGCGCGACGGCAGCGGCGCCGGCGGCACGGGCCGGCGGCCCGAGGGCGCAGACGGTTCTGGACAGAGCGGCACCGGGGCCACGCCTTACAGAAAACCAGGCGGGGATGGCAGTGGCACCGGCGGTACCGGTCACACGGTCGAAGTCGAAGGGGTCATCACCGGGTTTGCCAGCATTTGCGTGAACGGCCTGGAGTTGCATTACCACCCGGCTACCCCCATCACCATCCACGGCAAGACAGCTTCACCCCGCGATCTTGAGGTGGGACAAGTCGTGCGTGCGCTGGCCAAGGGGCAAGGCGAGCAGCTCACCCTGCAGCGGGTTCAAGTCCGGCATTTGCTGGTCGCCCAGGTACAAGGGCTGGGTTCCGGCGGACTGCGCGTGCAAGGACGGAATATCAGCCTGAGCCCGGGCGCGGTTTTACCTGCCGGCCTCGTCCCGGGCGTCAAAGTCGCGGTGAGCGGTTTTGTCGGCGCACATGGCCGCACGGTCGCCACCCGTCTGGATGTGGTGCCCGACGACATGCCCGACAGCCTCACCGGCGAGGTGCAGCGCAACGCCCAAGGCAGGCTGATGGTCGATGGCGTCACGCTGGAAGGGCGTTTGCCCAAACTCGAACCCGGCGCCATGGTTCGCGCCGAAGGACGCTATGCGCAAGGGCGGATGCAGATCACCCGCTTTGAGCGCGAGGAACGCGTCATGCCGGTCGATCGTGTGGTGATCCAGGGCCTCGTTCGTCACGCCGACAAGGCAGGACTCAACATTGGCGGCCAGCGTTTCCTGATCGATACCCAAACCCGGGGCAGGCAGGCGCCACCCCGTGCGGGCGAGTGGGCCATCATCGATGCCGTACGCAAAGGCGGACAGCTCCACGCCCGCGAGGTGGAAGCAGCGGCTCGTCCAGGAAACAACAGGAACAGCCCCATCCAGAGGGAAGACGACCCCGCCCGGCGCGGCAGCTTTGGCGAGAAAACGCTCAAGCAGGACCAGGAACACCACTCCGATACGGAGTCCAGGCGCGCGGATCAAGAGACGGCACGCCCGGAAAAGCCCGAATCCGGTGAGCGTCAGGAGCATTCCGAAAAACCTGAAATCCCGGAAAAAATCGAACGGATCGAAAAATCAGACCGGTTGGAGAAAATCGAAAAACCCGAGAAGGTCGAGCGCCCTGAGAAAATCGAAAAACCCGAGAAGGTCGAGCGTCCTGAGAAAATCGAGCGGCCCGAGAAGGTCGAACGGCCCGAGAAAATCGAGAAACCCGAGCGGGTTGAGCGGGTTGAGCGGGTTGAACGCCACGAACATGACGATTAAGTCCCCCTGCACATGGCATTAAAAATTTCCTTGTAACGTGCTGCGGCGCGCCTGCATGCTCCCTCTGCGCCGCGCGTTTCTCTCGCTCCCCGCACCCTGGCCGGAATGTGTATGCCAGTCGGGATACGCGCCGTTATAAAGCGTGAACGCCTTCAATGAGACCGCCGCTGCTTAGGGTGGCTGGCGCATGACGACTTACCGCAGGAGCCGGCTCAAAAACCGCGCACTACCAGTAAAATCGCAGCCACTTGTTTGAAGGATTGCCATGCGCGTTACTGCCTTGCTATGCACGCTGTTTGCCGCCTTTTGCCCACCAGCCCAGGCTGACGGCAAACCGATCGTCAGCCTGGGGCTCGATTACTCCTCCGGAAGCTACGGTGGCCAAACCAGGACCGAAACATGGGCGCTGCCGCTGAGCCTGAAATACCGGACGGATGCCTGGAGCGTGCGCGTGTCGACTGCCTGGCTGCGTGTTCAGGGGGATGGCAACGTCACCCCGGACGGCGACCCGCTCAACACGCCGGGCAACGCCTCCACCACCGAGGGGATGGGCGACATCACCACTGCTCTTACGTATAACCTCATCGATGAACGCCGCAACTGGGCGGGTCTCGATATCAGCGGAAAAATAAAATTCGGCACCGCCAGCACATCAAAATTCCTGGGCACCGGCAAGAATGACTACAGCCTTCAGGCCGAGCTTCTCAAACCCATGGACCAATGGACGCCCTTTCTTAACCTGGGTTACAAGTGGAAGGGCGACCCGGATTCCATCGAATACCGCAATGTCTGGCTGGGTTCGATCGGTACGGATTACCGCCTCACGCCCACCCTGTCATTCGGCGGCAGTTACGACTGGCAGCAAGCGGTCACTTCCACCAGCGACCCGATCAGCGAAGCCATGCTCTACCTGAATTTTCGTTTGAACGCCGCCAGCAGGCTGAATCTCTATGCCGTGGGCGGTCTCAGCCATGCAAGCCCGGACTGGGGCTCCGGACTCACCCTCTCCCATCGTTTCTGACTGTCATCTTGCCATGCTCATCGGTTTCGTCACCCTCTATCTAATCCTCTCCATCGGCATCGGCCTGTACGCTGCCACCAGGGTCCACAACGCCAGCGACTACATCACCGCCGGACGGGCGCTGCCGATGATCGTGGTCGTGGCGATGGTGTTCGCCACCTGGTTCGGCGCCGAAACCGTACTCGGCATTCCCGCCACCTTCCTCGACGAGAACCTCGGCGGCACGATTTCCGATCCCTTCGGCGCCTCGCTTGCACTGATCCTGTTCGGCCTGTTCTTCGCCCGACCCTTGTATCGAATGAAGCTGCTCACCCTGGGTGACTTCTTCCGCCAGCGCTACAACCGCCCGGTCGAGGTGGTGATTTCGGCGGCGATCGCGCTGTCCTACCTGGGCTGGGTATCGGCGCAGGTCGTGGCGCTGGGGCTGGTGTTCAACGTGCTGTCCGACGGCCTCATCACTCAGCCTGAGGGCGTCCTCATCGGCGCGGCGGTGGTGCTGCTCTACACCCTGTTCGGCGGCATGTGGTCGGTGGCGCTGACCACCCTGGTGCAGATGACCGTGATCGTCGTCGGTCTGTTGTGGATCGCCAAGCTGGTGGGCGACATGCCGGAAGTAGGGGGCATCGCGCCGGTAGTCGAACACGCTGCCGCGTCCGGCAAGTTCGAATTCTGGCCGCCGCTGGAATGGGCGGCGATCGTCACCTTCATCGCCGGCCTCCTGACCATGGGGCTGGGCTCGATTCCGCAGCAGGACGTGTTCCAGCGCGCCAACGCCGGCAAAAACGAACGCATCGCGGTGTGGGGAACGGTCATCGGCGGCTCGCTGTATTTCGTCTTCGCCGCGGTGCCGATTTATCTCACCTATTCCGCCACCCTGGTCGATCCGGCCATGACCGCGGCTCTGCTGGCCGATGACGCCCAACTGGTGCTGCCGACTTTCGTGAAAACCCACCTGCCGTTCTATGCGCAGATCATCTTTTACGGCGCCTTGTTGTCGGTCATCATGTCCACCGCCTCCGGCACCTTGCTCGCGCCGTCGGTCACCATCTCGGAAAACATCATCAAGGAATTCATGCCGCATCACCGCATGAGCCAGAAAAAGCTGCTGTGGATCACCCGCGCCGTCGTCGTCGCCTTCACCATGCTGGTGGTGGTCTATTCGCTATGGTCGCTGGAATCAGAAACCAGCATTCACGAAATGGTCGCCAACGCCTACAAGGTCACCCTTGCCTGCGCCTTTGTCCCGCTGCTGGCCGGCTTGTACTGGAAACGCGCCACCAATACCGGCGCGGGGCTGGCCATCCTGCTCGGTCTCGTCGTGTGGATCGCCATGGAATTCATCGCGCCGGAAGCCGCCCTGCCCCCGCAGTTCTCCGGTTTGGTCGCCAGCCTGACCGGCATGGTGGCGGGCTCGCTGCTGTCGCAGCCATCGCCCGCACGCGCCTGAACCCCGGGCCGAGCCAGCCAAGCTCCCAGATCCAGAGGGGGAACGTCGGAAATTTTTACATTCCAAGCGGTTTTTTTAAATTCATCAAACGATCCGGTAGGCATTTGTCATTTATGTAATTGATTAGTAACAATATTCAAAAGACTCACGCGGACATGGCATAACAAATGCTTTTAGCTTGGCAAGCTCAGTGGGGGTGATGTTTTGGGAAACATCGCACTGTTTCAAAACCCATTGAAAAAAGAGTTATCTACAACAAGTCCAGGAGAATGGTATGAAACTGACCTTTAAGAATCTTGCTCCCACTGCCATGTTTGCGGTCACCGCCCTCTGCAGCGGTTTGGCCAACGCCACCATCGTGACGGTCTATGACGACTTCGATGGCGGTCTGATCAACTTCAACAATACGGTTGCGTCTGCTGGGGGCACAGCCACGCATGACAACTGGAGCCCTCTAGGCGCGACCGGCAGCACCAGCTTGGACCGGGGTGACTATGTCATCACCCGCAACAACGGCGGCGCTATTTTTTCCGATGGCGTTTACAACCTTTATAATGCCACCCCCGCCCGCACCACCAGCGGTGAGACCATCAACATCAACCCGCAAGGCTCCCCCGGTATCGGCGCCATCGGCAGCGGTCTGACCATGACCTTCGATACTGCGATCAATTCTATCGGCTTCGAGGTGGGCGACTGGGCGACCTGCTGCCAACCCTCCAACCTTTACATCTCCTTCGACGATGGCACCCCCATCCAGGTAGGCGCGTCTACCGTCTTCGGTGACGGATTCCTCACCAACGGCGGCGCGGGTGTTTTTGTGGCTGCCTTCGATGACAGCGGCGATTTCACCAAGATCCAGTTCTGGGGCGACGGCGTTGGCGAGTACCTGGTCATGGGTGGCACCGTCCACTACGCATTGCTTGAGCAGGGCAGCCTTCCTGGGGTGCCTGAGCCGGCCTCACTCGCGCTGCTCGGCATCGGACTGGCCGGCCTGGGCGTCATGCGCCGCCGCAAGACAGCCTGATTGCTTCATCGCACCAGCAAAAAGCCGACGCATTGCGTCGGCTTTTTTTACATGTGGCTCAGGTCAGCGCAAGTAGCCCTCGTGCTCCAGTTTCAGCAGAATTTGTTGTACCGCCTCGTCGATACCCAAGCTGGTGGTGTCGATCGCCAGCTCGGGGCTTTCCGGCACTTCGTAGGGATCGGAGACACCGGTGAACTCCGGAATCAAGCCGGCACGCGCCTTGGCGTAGAGACCTTTGCGGTCACGCGACTCGCAGGTTTCGATCGGGGTGGCGACGTGGATTTCAATGAAACCCCCTACCGCTTCGATCATGGAACGCACGTCACGACGGGTCTGGCGATAAGGGGCAATGGGCGCACAGATGGCGATGCCGCGGTTCTTGGTAATCTCACTCGCCACAAACCCAATCCGCCGCACGTTGATGTCGCGGTGCGCCTTGGAAAAGCCCAGCTCGGATGAGAGATGGCGACGCACGATGTCGCCATCGAGCAGGGTGACGCAGCGCCCACCCATTTCCATCAGCCGGGCGGCCAGCGCGCGAGCCAGGGTGGATTTGCCGGCGCCGGACAAACCGGTGAAAAACACGGTGAAGCCCTGACGGTCGCGCGGCGGACTTTGCCGATGCAACTCACTCAGCACTTCCGGAAAGCTGTACCAGTCAGGGATTTTCAGCCCGGCCCGCTTGCGGCGCTGGAATTCCTCGCCGCTCAGAGTGAGCAGGCGTGCGCCCGCGGGCGCTTCGGATTCCGGCAGATGTTCGGCGCGATCTTCCACGTACACCATGCGCGGGTAGGCAATGAGCCGCACGCCGATTTTTTCGGCCAGCTCGGTCACGGGCAGGTCGGCCAGCGGCTGGGTCAGGTCTTCTCCGCGACGAAAATCGCCGTCGGGCTGGTGTTCGCCGCCGGCAATCAGAAGGCCGCAGCCGTAATTGCGCGCGACAATGGCACGCAACAGCAGGGCACGGGCACTCGCTTCGCGCGGCGCTGCCGGTAGCAGCGACAACTGGGTGGTGGCGGCCGGAAAGCGTTCGCGGATGGCGAGAAAGCTGCGCACCAAACCAAAATAACCGGGCGCCTCGGTAATATCCCCGCCCACCTGCGGATGCAGCAGCAGATTGGCCTCGTTCTCGATCGCGCTTTTGAGGCAAAACTCGAACTGCGCGCGGTGCATCGGACGGTGTGCCTGCCACGCAATCACTTGGCGCCAGCCGCGGCGCGCGAGCAATGCGCGCAGTTCGGCAGGCGTGGCACGCAAGCCTGCAAAGTCGGGGTGCGGCGGTAGGGCGGCGCCTTCGACTGCGCCGCCCAGGTGCCGGTTGCCGTTGTCATCCCACGCATCGCTGACGGTCAGTACCGCGAGCATGAAGCCTTCGCCATCGCGCAGGGCGACACGGTCGCCTGACTTGAGCCCGGCCGCGTTCTTTTGCTGGCAGCTGAGCGTGATCGGCAGCGGCCAGAATGTGCCGTCGTCCAGATGCCGGTCGGCATCGCCGCGCGCCCAATGAGAAAGGAAAAGCACACGACTGAACTACAATCACACCAAC
>JAIBFA010000080.1 GCA_019459325.1 Thiobacillus sp. | reverse complement strand
CAGCATGATGTTCAGCCGGCGAAAAAGGGTGGGCTTGCGTTGCATGGGATTCACAGGGCTTCCGATCAGGCAGAGGATAAAAGGGGAATTACGCCGCCAGCTTGTCTGCAAACTCGTGGTTGACGTCGCGGTGATGCGCCTCGTCTGCCCGGACGGACAGGATGACATCGCGCAGTCGCGCGTCGGATGGGAGCTGCCAGTAATCGATGGCGATCCGGGGCGCCGGGACATTGGCACAGGCGCCCTCGTACACACGCGCCAAGTATTTGGTATAGCTTTGGACGGCTTCTTCCTCAAGGTAACCCGCAACCCGATGCGCGGTCCGGGGTGAGATCAGGTAAAGGACAAAGAAAAAATTGTAGAAGGCGCCTTGGGCGAGCACGACCAGCAGACGCTCGAGCCGCGTGGGCTGCGCAATGTGAAGGAAGGTCATCAGGTGCATGCGCTCGTTTTCCGCTTCGCCCAGAAGCGTGCGTATCCAGCCATGATCGCTTTCCATTCGGCGTAGCGCGCGCAGATGCTGCAGCGTTCCGCCGACCATGCCCGGAACGGCCGCAACGGTTTCGAGCACGACTGCGCGATGGCCGTATCGGTGGGCAAAAAAAGCGTCAGCGAACACCCGCAGAAATTTGACGAAACCCAGTGCAATCCGGTCGCGAAAACCCTGGGGCGCATGGTGCTGCACAAGCGGAGGCGTGACGAGCATGTCTAGACTCCTGCGCGTAGGTTTCAGGCCAGGCAAGGAAGCCCACCTGACCCGCTAGACAACGTGGCTTGCGGGGCAGTTCCTCGCCCAAAGTAGCCCGCTCCGGATTTCTTTCAGATAAAAATGGGGCGAAATACAATTGAAGCTGATCCCTCTGTTTCAGAAAGCGGCAATCATGAAACCCGCTGTTTACTTAGTTGCCATGCTTGCCGGGGCTTTTCTGGCAGCCTGCACAAGCCCTGCGCCCCTTCCCACTGTCGCGGCGGTTGATCTGGGCCGTTATTACGGCACCTGGTACGAGATCGCCCGGTTGCCGAACCGCTTTCAATCGATGTGCGTGTCGGATACCCGGGCGACCTATCGCCCGGATGGAAACAGGGTGTCGGTGCTGAATCAGTGCCGCACAGCCGACGGCAGCTTCGAACAGGCCAGCGGGATCGCCAGGCTTGTTGAGGGGAGCCATGGCGCAAAGCTGAGGGTGAGTTTTTTCCGGCCGTTCTATGGCGACTACTGGATTCTGGAGCTCGACCCGGATTACCGCTGGGTGCTGGTGGGCGAACCGGGCCGCCGCTATGCCTGGATTCTGGCGAGGGAGCCGAAGCTTGATGAGGCGACCTTGGAGAGATTGTTGGCGCGGGCCGCAGCGCTTGGATTCGACCCGCAGGCCTTCCTGAGAACGCCGCACACTCGGTCCCTGCATTGAAGACATTGGACGGCGTAGGGCTCGACGATTCGTCCGCAGCGCAGCTGCATCGCTTATGCTGTCGGCAGTTCTGCGCCCAAGCCTATGGCGTGTAATCCAGGAAAACCTCATGAAGAAAACCGATCTGTACAAAAACGAAGGCCTGAAAATCAATGGCCATATGAAGCAGGCCGGCACGCCCGATCGATTTGGCAGCGCAGCCAGCGCGGCGGTGTCGCGCCGCGGCCAACGCAAGCTGGAACAGGCGCAGGGGCTGGTGTCATTTGCCGTCAAGCTCGATGGCGAACTGGTGAAGCAAATTCAGGCACTCGCAGCATCGCGCCAGACGGGCATCAATGAAACCGTGGCGGCCTTGCTCACCAAGGGCTTGGCCGACTGATCGGTCAGATTGAAAAGCGGAAAGCGACGCAGCGTAAAGTAAAAAATCAGGAGGAAATAAGCATGGCCACATCAGACACGCACAACTTTGCCGTATTTTGCGATTTTGAGAACGTCGCCATCGGCTTGAAAGAGGGCAACTACCCGGATTTCAAGATTCGCCCCGTACTCGAGCGGCTGCTGCTCAAGGGCAGCATTGTTGTGAAGAAGGCCTACTGCGACTGGGACCGCTACAAGGAATACAAGCGCGATATGCATGAGGCGGCGTTCGAGCTGATCGAAATTCCGCATCTGCGGCAGTCGGGCAAGAACTCCGCGGATATCCGCATGGTGGTGGATGCGCTCGATCTCTGCTACACCAAGTCGCACATCGATGCCTTCGTGATCATCAGCGGGGACTCCGACTTTTCGCCGCTGATCTCCAAGCTGAAGGAAAACGGCAAGAGCGTGATCGGCATCGGCGTGCGCGGCTCGGCATCGTCGCTGCTGATCGGCAACTGCGACGAATTCATCTTTTATGAAGATCTGGTGCAGGTAAAGCCCGCGCAGATCAAGGCGTCGCAAAAAGCCGCCGCCAAAAAACCGGCGGCCACTGCAATGCCCGTGAAAGAGCCGGTCGACGGCCCGGCCAAGACGGCAAGCCCGACCCGGCGCAGAGCCCGGCCGGCGACGGAAAAAGCCGCGGCAGGCGACGAAGTCCGGGCGAAGGGCAAGGCAGAGCCAAGCGATGAAGAAAAGAAGAGCCGCGCGATCGAGATCGTGGTGAGCACGCTGGAGCAGCTGGTGGCGGAGCGCGGCGGCGAGGGCTCGATTTCAGCGTCGCTGATCAAGAGCACCATCAAGCGGGTCCATCCGGGTTTCAGCGAATCGCAATACGGCTACAGCGCGTTTGGAAAGATCCTGGACGACGCGCACAAGAAAGGCGCGCTGGTGGTGGAGCGAAAAGAGGGCGGCGCAGTCATTGTCAGCCTGTCCCCTTCCCGAGCCGAATAAGGGGACCGTCCCGTGTTCCCGGTCGGTGACCGGCTTCCGCCGTCCGTTGGGCAGGCGGGCTGAGTCCATCCGCATCGGCGGGCAAGGCGCGGTCCCGCAAGGTTCCTGGGCGCCGCCCGGGATTCACTTGTTGTCCGGCGGAGCGATCGTCTCAGCAGCCAGAGGGGCCTCGGCAACGGGCGTTTCGGCAGTCGCCGACTTTTTGTGCTCTTTCTCGGCCTTCTTTTTCTTCTTTTCCAACTCCCGTTGGCGCTTTTCGTACTGGTAGTTCGGCTTCAATCCCAGGTTCCTTTCAGTGGGGGTGCGCCGGTGCCGGGGCAGGCAGCGCGGGTTACATTCGGATACAACCCGTTACATCTTTGCGGGTGGCAGACATCCCTAGGATACATCCCCTCCCCAGAATACGTTGCATGCCATCCCGCTTGGGCTGGCTGTTTTGATAACGTCTCTTAAGGAGAACACAATGAAATTGATCCCGACTTCCCTGACCAAACGGGCCTTGATGGTGGCCCTGATCGCGGGCGGTGGCATTCTGGCCGCCTCGTCTTTTGCCATGTCTGACGGTAAGCCCGCAGGCAAGGCGGGCTGCGAAGACAGGCACGGACAGCAGGTCCACGCCAAAGGGGAGGCGCGTCGTGCCGAGCACTTGTCCGGGCTGAAAGAAAAGCTGAAACTCGCGCCGGGGCAGGAAACGGCCTGGAATGCCTTTGCCAGCGTCAGCCAGACGGGTATGCACCGGATGAGCGGTGAGCGGCAGGCGATGCGCGCTGAATTTGACAAGCTGAGCACGCCGCAACGCCTGGACAGGGTGCTGGCCATGTCGGAAGTGCACCGCGCCAGGATGATTGAGCGTGCGGCGGCGACCAAGGCTTTTTACGCCCAGCTGACGCCAGAGCAGCAGAAGGTGTTTGATGCCGAGGCGCTGCCCGATCGCCGCCGCGGTCAGCACCATCGCCATCATTCCTGATCATCAGGCGGCATTCGGATAAACGTGGGCGGGTAACCGCCCACGTTTTTTTGTTTTTTGTGGCAGGATGGCAGCGACCGAGGGCGCCACCCCCTTGGTCCTGTCACGGCACGGTTCGCCCGCGTGCGCCTGGAGGCGAAGGGCGAGCCGATGTTCAACGTGTTGCGGAGGAGTCTCATGCGATTGACCCCAATCATCTGTGCAATCGGCTGCCTGCTGGGGCTGGCCGGGCCCGCGTTGTCGGCCGATGCTGCGGCAGCGCCGGACGGGCGGCCGATGGTGAAGGTCGATCCGCGCGCGCAGTACAAGGTGGTCTACGATATTCATTCCGCGGGGACGGCGGCGGGCATCAGCAAGGGCTTGTATTACGCGCGCGGTCTGATCGAAGCCTACGGCAAGCAGGGCGTGGAACCCGCGCAGCTCGATATCCATCTGGTGCTGCATGGTGACGCCGCGCAGTTTCTGCTGATCGACGAGACCTATCAGAACGTCGTCAACGATCCCTTCGCGGTCAATCTCAATGCCAAGATCACGCAGGATTTGCTGAATCTGGGGGTGAGCGTGGAAATCTGCCATAGCGTGATGCGGGCCAAGGGCTGGACGCCCGCCGACGTGTTGCCCGGGGTGACGATCGTGCACGACGGCTACACGCGCCTCATCAAGCTGCAGAACGACGGCTATGCCTATATTGGCGGGTTTTGAGCAAAGCGGCGGCCGGTCTTGAGCGATGCCCGCAGGGGCGCGTGGCCGCGGTCGAATCGGGTCTTTTTTCGTTTAATCATCCAGGGGTTCACTATGCGTACCGATACAAGCATTCTTGTCCTGATCGCCGGCCTGGCGTCCGTTTTTCTCGCGCCCGCAGCGCTTGCAGCCGACACGCCCATGCGCAAGTCGGGGCTGTGGGAAATCAAGTCTGAAACCACCGTCGACGGGCAGAAGATGCCGGGGCCGATGACGATGCAGATGTGTATCGACCAGAGCAAGGACGACATGACGGCCGATTCCGCGGAGGGCCAGGACATGCGCAAGCGCTGCTCGAAAATGGACATGAAGCGCTCGGGGAACAAGGTGGTGATCGACTCGGTGTGCACGGTCGACAAGCACATTGCCACCGGCCGCACGGTGATTACCGGCAATCTGGTCACCGACTACCGCATGGAAAACACGACGCGGTTCGATCCGCCGATGCACGGCATGCAGACCACCGCGTCGACCATGACGGGGAAATGGATCGGCCCCTGCAAGCCCGGCCAAAAGCACGGCTCGGTGACGATGTCCGGCATGCCGGGCATGAGCCCCGGCGGGAATTTCAAGATGGATCCGGAGATGATGAAGCGCATGCAGCAGCAATACGGGCGCTAAGGACGCTAAGGACACGCAGCGGCCCCTCACCCAGGTTTGCGCATGACCCGCTACCACGGCGTTCTTCTAGGCCTGTTCGCCGCCGTCTGGGTGTGGGCGGCGATCGAGCCCCGCTATCCGCATGACTGGCTGCTGGAAAACTATCTGGTGTTCGTGTTCGTGCCGGTGATTCTATTGACCGGGCGCTATTTCAGGCTGTCCGATCTTTCCTACACGCTGATGACGCTCTTCATGTTGCTGCATGTGGTGGGCTCGCATTACACCTATGCCGAGGTGCCGTTCGGCACCACGCTGCAGCACTGGTTCGGCTCCGGGCGCAATATGTACGACCGGCTGGTGCATTTCTGCTTCGGCCTGCTGCTGGTCTACCCGCTGCGCGAGATTTTCATGCGCGTAGTGAAGGTACGCGGGGTGTGGGCGTACTGGTTCCCGCTGGAACTGGTGCTGGCCTTTTCGGCGGCGTACGAGATCATCGAATGGCGGGTGGCCGCCCGGGTCGATCCCGCGGCAGGCCTGGCTTTCCTCGGCGCGCAGGGCGATGTCTGGGATGCCCAGAAAGACATGGCGCTGGCCGTCATCGGGGCCACGATCACCCTGCTGACGGTGGCGCTGATCCGTTGGCGCTACGATCCGGCGTTCGGCAGCGACCTTCGCGCCAGCCTGCAAATCGAGCCGGACGACCCGCCCCTGGGCGAGCAGGCCTTGCGGGGCATGCGCAGGCACAAGGGCGGCTCAAGTTAAGGGGATATCCACCGATTCATCCGATATCCGGTGCAGGAAGCGCATTCGCTAGCCATGAAGTCACACCGTACTGTTTTGGGGGGATGATGCCGCAGCAACCAAAAAGCATGGCAGCCTGGCTCGCCTTTTTGGGTCAGGCCGATATTCCTGTTTTGAAGCACACCACACGCGAACTGGAACGTATGCGTGCCGATGAGGCACAGCTCAACGCGCGCAGCATTGCCCATGTCGTGACCGACGATCCGCTGATGACGGTCAAGCTGCTGCGCTACATGCAGACGCACAAGCGCCGCAACCAGACCCATGAACTGGTTGACGTCAAGGAAGCGCTGCTCATGATGGGCCTGGATACCTTCTTCCGTGAGGTGCCGGCGACGCCGATCTCGGAAAACATGCTGCAGGGCCACCTCGAGGCCCTGGTGCATCTGCTGCACACCGTCCGGCGCGCGCAGCGTGCCGCACATTACGCATTCGACTGGGCACTGCGCCTGCACGACCTGCATGCGGAAGAGGTGCACGTCTCCGCGCTGCTCACCCACGTCGCCGAAATGCTGATGTGGTGCTTCAACCCGCGACAGATGCTGGAAATCCACAAACGACAGGAAGCCGACAAGACGCTGCGCAGCGCGGACGTGCAAAAACAGGTGCTCGGTTTTACGGGGCTGGAATTGCAGCGCCAGTTGACGATCGAATGGCAATTGCCCGCGCTGCTGTTGAATCTACTGGATCCGGGACAGGCGAACACGACCCGGGTGCGCAACGTGATGCTGGCTGTCAATCTGGCCCGGCATTCCGCCCAGGGTTGGGACAACGCTGCGCTGCCGGATGATTACCGCGAGATCGGCGCCTTGCTGCGGATGGAGCCGGACAAGGTGATGGCGCTGATCAAGGCCGGGACCGCTCCCGACCAAGCTTGAGGCGGATTGCCGCCGTGCAGGCTGCGCGGACTACGCGGCTTTGGGAATGACGCTTTCTTCCAGCTTGCGGGCGAGCTGCGCAATGGCCACGCCGGCGGGACAGCCGGGCGTGGCCTGCATCAGCAGCTGACGGCGCATCACGGCCTGGCGTACTTCGGGGTCGACGGGGATCTCGCCCATGTTGATCAGACGGATGGGACGGTCGGGGTCGGTGACGACGAAGCGGTCGAGTACCTGTTGCAGCTGATGTGTGATGGCCTGGCCGGCGCCGGAGCGGGCGGCCTGATTGACGAGCACCCGCACGGTCTGCCGCTGTTGCTGCCCCACCAATACCTTGATCGTGGCGTAGGCGTCGGTGAGCGAGGTGGGTTCGGGGGTGGCGACCATCAGCACTTCGGACGCCAGCGAAACCGCGAACAGCACGACGTCGGAAATTCCTGCGCCGGTATCCAGCAGCACGACGTCGTAATGCGGCACCAGGCCGCTCATGATGCGCAGGAATTCGTCACGCACCTCGGGCGTCAGGCGCGAATATTCGACCATGCCGGAACCTGCCAGCACCACGGAAAAGCCGCCCGGCGCCTGCAGAATGGCCTCTTCGAGCTTGGCCTTGCCGGTGAACACATCGTGCAGCGTGATCTTGGGATACAGGTTGAGCACGACATCGAGATTGGCGAGACCCAGATCGGCATCGAGCACCAGCACCTTGTGGCCGCGTTTGGCCAGCGCGGCGGCGAGGTTGGCGGAGACAAAGGTCTTGCCGACGCCGCCCTTGCCGCTGGTGACGGCGATGACCTTGCCCAGCGGCTTCAGGGGTACTTTGGCCGTGCTCTGCTGGTCGGCGGGGGGGGGCAGGACTTCGTTCATGCGCTTACTCGATGGGCAATATTGTCCGCGGGTTCGGGTGCGACATCGGCGACACTTGCCGTCTCATCGAGGGGGAGATGGCCGAACAGCAGGCCTTTCTCCTCGGCGCTGACCGAAATTTCCTGCGGCAGGTCGAGGTGCACCTGGTTGCGTCCGTCGGTCTTGGCGCGATACAGCTGCAGGTCGGCGCGCTCGATCCACAGATCTGCGGTGGAGCGCACCCATTCCGGCGCGTAGGCGCCCCCAATGCTGATCGTGACCTGAATGTTAGTCTGCGGGGTTGCCGCAACCGACAGCGATTCGATCGCGCGGCGGATGCGCTCGGCGACGGTGCGTCCGCAGGCAGGCCGGCAACTGGGCAGCACCATCGCGAATTCCTCGCCGCCATAACGGACGACGGTATCCATCGGCCGCACGCAGGCGGCGAGGCAGCCGGCAACGGCCTGCAGCACCTGGTCGCCAACCACATGGCCATGGGTGTCGTTGATGTTCTTGAAGTGGTCGATGTCAAGCAGCAGCAGCAGCACCGATTCGCCGGAGCGCGCGACGATCTCGATCGAGCGCTCGAGCACGGCGCGGAAATGCCTGCGGTTGCCCAGTCCCGTCAGCGGATCCTTGAGCGAAAGCTCGGACAGCCCATCGATCACCCGCTGCAGGTAGCGCAGGGGCGGCTCGCCGGGTTCCGGATGACTGTCCTGCCCGGCATGCTCGAGCAGCGCGCGCGCATCGTCGAGTCGCAGGTCATGCAAATCGATTGGTGAGGATGAAATCAGGGAAGCCACAACGCGTTTGGGTACCTGGCATTCAAGATCAAGCAAAGGACCAGAAGGGGAAAGCCCTACTGCCCCGGTGGCCAAGTATGTGGGCATTTGTGCCTTTGATCAAGCGCAGGCTGGCCGATCAGCCACGCTTGGGGCGGCCTGGGCTGCCTCGCTGCCGGGCGATTCGGGCGCGGGACGGTAGGCTTCCGTCCATCGTCTCAGCCCTCCGTGCATAGGCCGCTGGCCGTTCTTATCGGCGCCTTATGCATCACCATGCGGTGATCGTGAACAATTCTGGCTATACGAGCGGTTGCATATACGACGCGCGAGTTGTTGAACGCACGCACGGCACCGTAGAGTGCGCCGACTGGCGCATAGGCTGGGCGAGCGACCCCGCCGGCTAAACCATTAGGCGACGCTGCCGAAGCTGGGGTCGGAGGCGATGAAGGGGGCTTTCAGCCCAGCCAAGCGGCAGCTCTGTGCGATGGGGCCGCCCGGGAACAGGGTGTACAGATACTTCAGGCCGCCTTTCTGATGGAAGTGCTCATCGAGGGCATCATGCAGGTCGCGCAGGTTGATGATGGTGTCGTCGGCATGTTGTGCGTAGTAGCTCTGGAGGGCACGAATGGCTTCCCAGTGGTCCGCCGTGAGTTCCAAACCTTCCTCGCGTGCAATTTTCATCGCATCATCCCGCGTCCACTCCAGCGGTGCCTGAGGAAAATCGGGATCGGTTGCCGGTTCCCGGATGAGCCGGTTGATATCGGTTGAAACGTGCAGCATGGTCATCTCCTTAGCGGCTTTCAGGACTGTTTTAAAAATAGGCCAGGGCTGCACTGCATACAAGGACCGTTTGCCGGTGCGTCGCTTCAGGCTACTGTCGGTGTGGGCAAGAGGGAACTTGGGTCCGGCAAGCAGAAGGCGGACACCGTGCCCGCCATAAAAAAGACCGTGGCCCAAGGGGCGACGGTCTCGTTTTCAGGCAGAGGACGTGTAGGCGCCCGACGCTGTTTAGCGGCGGCTGCCGCCGCGGGAGGTGGCAGCGCTGCCGGCAGCCGATTGCCGGGTGGTGGTGCTGTCCAGATAACGGTTCACCGTGTCGGCACCGGCCCCCTGGCGCACGAAGTCGGAAAATTCGCTTCCGCTGAGATCGCTTTCGATCCGGGTGTTGTGAATGTCATTCGGCATGTTGGCCCAGCCGGCGCCGTTGGGGCTGTTGTGGTCGGCCAGCGCAGATACCGAGAAAAGGGCGGCCAGGGAACCGAGAACCAGGGCGTGTGCAGTGTGCTTCATGAGTCACTCCTATTCAGATTTAAATGTCCGACATGCGGTTGAATGCATGCGGTGAGTGCATGCTAGGGAGGGTACGTGGCAGGGCTGTGTCGCGGCGGTTCCAGACTGTGACAGTCCGTGACAGATGCGCCAGGATGACTAAGCTAAGAGAGTCATGATTCATGAACGAGGTAAGCCATGGCCAAGCGTCCCTATCCTCTCTCCAAGGTGTACGGCCTGCTGGAACCGGGGCCGGTGGTGCTGGTGACGACGGCCAGCAAGGGGCGCGCCAACATCATGACGATGTCATGGCACACCATGATGGAGTTCGAACCGCCGCTCGTCGGCTGCGTGATCAGCGGCCGCAATGCTTCGTTCGACACGCTGAAAGCGACAAGGGAATGCGCGATCAACATCCCGACGCTGGAGTTGGCGAAGCAGGTGGTGGGCATCGGCAACTGCTCCGGGATCAAGGTCGACAAGTTCGCGAAATTCGGCCTCACGCCGGCGGCAGCCTCCGAGGTGCAGGCGCCACTGATCGCCGAATGTTATGCCAGTCTGGAATGCCGGTTGGCCGATACGCGACTGGTGAACAGCTACAACTTTTTCATTCTCGAGGTGGTGCACGCTTGGGTGGACAGCGCCGTCAAGAAACCGCAGACGCTACACCACCGGGGCAATGGCTTGTTCGCGGTGGCCGGCGAGACGGTCAAGCTGCGCTCCGCCATGAAATAGGACCGGCAGACCGATTTTGTAGTTGGATTCCCGGCGCAAGTTGATAGTCTGAAAGTCGAGGCAGTTTGTTCAACCGGAAGGGGGGAAACATGAGCATCGCAAAAACCATCGAAGTCACGGCAAGTTCCAAAAAGAGTTTTGAGGACGCGCTCAAGCAGGGGATCGCGAAGGCAGCCGAGTCGCTGGAGAACATCACCGGCGCCTGGGTGATGGATCAGAGCGTGAAGGTGAACAAAGGCAAGATTGCCGAATACACCCTGCGGATGAAGCTGACGTTCGTGCTGAAGTAGCCGCGGCTCGGTGCTGGCAGCAGTCATGCGCGGCTGGGGGTGTGCCCGGCATCCAGGGGCTGGATTCGCAGCAGAGGTTCAGGGGGGCGGTTTGGCAGAGGAGGTAGACGGTGGCGGCCCTCACCGCCATCCCATTCCAATTCGTCTGGCATTTGCCGGCGCGGGTGCGCTATTCCTGTTGCTGGGTGTTCTGGGACTGTTTCTGCCGGTACTGCCGACCACGCCCTTCCTGCTGCTGGCTGCCGCCTGCTTCGCGCGCTCGTCACGCCGCGTTTTCAACTGGCTGCTGAATCACCCGCAGTTCGGACCGCTGATCCGCGAATGGCGCGAACATCGCAGCATCCCGTATCGCGCGAAGCGCACCGCCCTGGGGCTGATCGCGCTGAGCTTCGCGGTCTCCATCGGGTTTTTCGTGCCGGGATGGCCAGCGAAGCTGGGCATGGGAATCGGCGGCCTGATCATGATGGCGTGGATCGCGCGCATCCCCTCGCGCGATTCGCCATCCGGCATGGGGTGATCAGGTCGCCCAGGGTTTTTATTCCCCCTCGGATTGAATTGCAGATGCGGAAACGGTGCCAGGCTCAGGGATAATCCGGCCGCATGAGCGCTGTCCCTTACTGGCGTCTGTCCGGTTTCTATTTCTTCTACTTCGCCTTCGTCGGTGCGATGTCGCCGTTCTGGGGGCTGTACCTGCAGTCGCTGGCGTTCAACGCGGTCCAGATCGGCGTGCTGATGTCGCTGCTGCAGGTGATGCGGATTTTCGCGCCCAACATCTGGGGGCACATCGCCGACCGCACCGGCCGCCGCACCGCGATCGTGCAGATCGCGGCGCTCGGCAGCGTGCTGGTGTTCGCCGGGGTGTTCGTCGGCGACAGCTTCTGGTGGCTGTTTGCGGTGATGGCGGCGCTGAGTTTTTTCTGGAGCGCGTCGCTGCCGCTGGTCGAAGCGATGACGCTGTCTCATCTGGGCGAACGCACTGACACCTACGGCCGCATCCGCCTGTGGGGCTCGGTCGGCTTCATTTTGGTGGTGGTGGGGCTGGGCTATGCCTTCGACACCGTCTCGATCAGCTGGCTGCCGTGGGCGGTGCTGGCGGTGATGCTGGGCATCGTCGCGTTCGCGCGGGTGATACCCGAGGCCGAGATCCTGCCGCATGCCGGCGATCACATCCCGGTCTGGGACGTGCTGAAGCGGCCGGAGGTGGCCTCGCTGCTGGCAGCCTGCATGCTGATGGCGGTGACGCACGGGCCGTACTACACCTTCTACTCAATTTATCTGGTCGATCATGGCTATGACAAGTCCACGGTGGGCTGGCTGTGGGCGCTCGGCGTACTGTGCGAAATCGGGATTTTTCTCATCATTCCGCGCATTTTTGCCCAAGTGACCCCGCGCCGGCTGATCCTCGCGAGCTTTGCGCTGGCGGTGCTGCGCTTCCTCGTGATCGCCTGGGGGGTGGAATCGGCCTGGCTGGTGTGGGGCGCGCAGACGCTGCATGCGTTTACCTTCGGCACCTATCACGCGGCGGCGGTGGCGCTGATCCATCAGCATTTCCGAGGGCGCCACCAGGCGCGTGGACAGGCGCTCTACACCAGCCTGTCCTACGGCGTCGGCGGCACCATCGGCGGGCTGGCCAGCGGCTTGACCTGGGACACGCTGGGTTCGGCGTGGACCTTCACCCTGGCTGCAGTGAGCGCAGCGCTGGCGTGGGCGGTATATGCCCTGTGGGGCCAAACAAAACCCGTGCCAGCCGCCCCTAAGCTATGAAATAATCAACGTTTTACGCGCTGTCCGTCTTATTCCCCATGTCAGGACTTACCTTATTTCAGAAGTTGTGGGACGCCCACGTCGTGCACGTCGAAGCCGACGGCACCACGCTGCTCTATATCGACCGCCATCTGGTGCATGAAGTCACCAGCCCGCAGGCGTTCGAGGGGCTGAAGCTGGCCCAGCGCACCCCGCGCCGGGTCGACGCGGCGATCGCCGTGCCTGACCACAACGTGCCGACTACCGACCGCAGCCAGGGCATTGCCGACCCGATCTCGCGCCTGCAGGTCGAAACGCTCGACGCCAACTGCGCCGAGTTCGGCATCACCGAATTCAAGATGGACGACATCCGCCAGGGCATCGTCCACGTCATCGGCCCCGAAGAGGGCTTGACCCTGCCCGGCATGACCGTGGTGTGCGGCGATTCGCACACCTCGACGCATGGTGCCTTCGGGGCCTTGGCGTTCGGCATCGGCACCTCCGAGGTCGAGCACGTGCTGGCGACGCAATGCCTGTGGCAGAAGCCCTCCAAGACCATGCTGGTCAAGGTCGAAGGCACGCTCGGCAAAGGCGTGACGGCCAAGGACATTGCGCTCGCGATCATCGGCGAGATCGGCACTGCCGGCGGCACCGGCTACGCGCTGGAGTTCGGCGGTTCGGCGATCCGGGCGCTGTCGATGGAAGGCCGCATGACGCTGTGCAACATGGCGATCGAGGCGGGTGCACGCGCCGGCATGGTGGCGGTCGACCAGACCACGATCGACTACGTCAAGGGCCGTCCCTATTCGCCCAGGGGCGCCGCATGGGACCAGGCCGTCGCGTGGTGGAACACGCTGCATTCGGATGCCGATGCGGCGTTCGATCGCGTGGTCGAGCTCGATGCCGCGAAGATCGAACCCCAGGTCACCTGGGGCACCTCGCCCGAAATGGTGACGACCGTTGGTGGCCGCGTGCCTGATCCGGCCGACGCGCCGAGCGAGGTCAAACGGCACGACTGGACGCGCGCCCTGGAATACATGGGTTTGCAGGCCGGCACCCCGATTGCCGAGATTCCGGTGGACAAGGTATTCATCGGCTCGTGCACCAATTCCCGCATCGAGGACCTGCGCGAAGCCGCCAGCGTGGCGAAGGGCCGCAAGGTCGCGCCCAACGTCAAGCTGGCGATGGTGGTGCCGGGCTCCGGTCTGGTCAAGCAGCAGGCCGAGGTCGAGGGCCTCGACAAGATCTTCGTCGAAGCCGGTTTCGAATGGCGTGAGCCGGGCTGCTCGATGTGCCTGGCGATGAACGCCGACCGGCTGGAGCCGGGCGAGCGCTGCGCCTCTACCTCCAACCGCAATTTCGAGGGGCGGCAGGGGCAGGGCGGCAGGACCCATCTGGTCAGTCCGGCGATGGCCGCCGCCGCTGCCTGTGCCGGCCATTTCGTCGATGTACGCAAGGAGTGAGCGGTGAAACGAATCTTCGGGGTATTGCTGTTGCTGGCGATGGCGCAAGGTGCATGGGCTGAAGAAAAAAGCGTCGTCCAAAAGACGGGCGAAGCCCTCAAGAAGGGCGCGGAGGCCACTGAGCGCGGCATCAAGAAAGGTGCCGAAGCAACCGAGCGCGGCGTCAAGAAGGCGGGCGAGTGGGTCGGCGAGAAGATGCAACAAGGCGGTGAAAAATTAGAGGAAGCGAGCAAGTAATGCGCAAGTTCACATTGTTGGATGGCTTGGTCGTGCCCTTGGATCGTGCCAACGTAGACACCGACGCCATCATCCCGAAGCAGTTCCTGAAGTCGATCAAGCGCGCCGGCTTCGGCCCCAACCTGTTCGACGAATGGCGTTATCTCGATCACGGCGAGCCGGGCATGGACCCCGCCACGCGTCAGCCGAACCCCGAGTTCGTGCTGAATTTTCCGCGCTACCGGGGCGCCTCGGTGCTGCTCGCGCGCGACAACTTCGGGTGCGGATCGAGCCGCGAGCACGCGCCGTGGGCGCTGGAAGACTACGGCATCCGCGCCATCATCGCGCCGTCCTACGCCGACATCTTCTACAACAACTGTTTCAAGAACGGCATCCTGCCCATCGTGCTCGATGCTGCGGTGGTCGAACGCCTGTTCCGCGAATGCGAGGCAGCTGAGGGCTACCGCCTCAGTATCGACCTCGAGAAGCAGACCGTGACCACGCCCGGCGGCGAGGTGCTGGCGTTCGAAGTCGACGGCGGGCGCAAACATCGCCTGCTGAACGGGCTCGACGATATTGGTTTGACCTTGTTGCAGGCCGACAAGATCAAGGCCTACGAAGAACGGCGCAAGCAGGAAGCGCCCTGGCTATTTAGTGGATCACAACAATGAAGATTGCAGTACTCCCCGGTGACGGCATCGGCCCGGAAATCGTCGCGCAGGCGGTCAAGGTGCTTGACGTGTTGCGCGCAGACGGCGCGAAAATCGAAATGGAAACCGCGCCGATTGGCGGCGCCGGTTACGACGCGGCAGGCGACCCGCTGCCGGAAGCGACCCTGAAGCTCGCGCACGCAGCCGACGCGGTGCTGCTCGGCGCCGTCGGGGGGCCGCAGTACGACACGCTCGACCGCCCGCTGCGCCCCGAGCGCGGCCTGCTGCGCATCCGCAAGGAACTCAACCTGTTCGCCAACCTCCGCCCGGCGCTGCTGTATCCCGAGTTGGCTTCAGCGTCCTCGCTTAAGCCCGAAGTGGTGTCCGGGCTTGACCTCATGATCGTGCGCGAACTCACGGGCGACGTGTATTTCGGCCAGCCGCGCGGCATCGAAATGCGGCCAAGCCCAACCGGGGGAAGCGAGCGCGTCGGCTTCAACACCATGCTGTATTCCGAGTCCGAAGTGCGCCGTGTCGCGCACGTCGCGTTCGGCATCGCGATGAAGCGCGGCAAGAAGCTGTGCTCGGTCGAGAAGGCCAACGTGCTGGAATGCTCCGAGCTGTGGAAAGAGGTGATGATCGAGGTGTCGAAGGACTACCCCGAGGTCGCGCTCTCCCACATGTACGTCGACAACGCGGCGATGCAGCTGATCCGCGCGCCCAAGCAGTTCGACACCATTGTCACTGGCAACATTTTCGGCGACATCCTGTCCGACGCCGCGTCGATGCTGTCGGGCTCGATCGGCATGCTGCCGTCGGCCTCGCTGGACGAGCACAACAAGGGCATGTACGAGCCAATCCACGGCTCCGCGCCCGACATCGCCGGCAAGAACCTGGCGAACCCGCTGGCAACGATTCTTTCCGTGGCGATGATGTATCGCTACACCTTCGCCGACCTGGCGACTGCCGACCGTATCGAGAATGCGGTGAAGAAAGTGATTGCGCAAGGCCTGCGCACCGGCGACATCTGGACCGAGGGCACGCAGAAAGTGTCGTGCAGCGAAATGGGCGACGCGGTCGTCGCGGCGCTCTAGGGACTAGGATCTGGGATATAGGAATTAGGGGTAGGGAGAGGATCGCAGGGTATTTAACCAGCCCCTAGATCCCAGTTCCTGGCCCCTCAAAGGAGAAACGAAATGATGAAGGTAGGACTGATCGGCTGGCGCGGCATGGTGGGTTCCGTGCTGATGGGCCGCATGAAGGACGAGCGCGATTTCGACCACATCGAACCGGTGTTCTTCACCACCTCGAACGTCGGCGGCAAGGGTCCCGACATCGGTCGCGACGTGCCGCCGCTGAAGGATGCCAACAGCATCGACGAGCTGAAGCTGTGCGACACCATCATCACCTGCCAGGGCGGCGACTACACCAAGGAAATCTACCCGCAACTGCGCGCGGCGGGCTGGAACGGCTACTGGATCGATGCCGCTTCGACGCTCAGGATGAAGGACGACGCCATCATCATCCTCGACCCGGTCAACAAGAACGTGATCGAGGACGGCATCGCCCACGGCGTCAAAACCTACGTCGGCGGCAACTGCACGGTCTCGCTGATGCTGATGGCGATGGGGGGGCTGTTCGACGCCGGCCTCGTCGAATGGGTGTCGCCGATGACCTACCAGGCGGCCTCGGGCGCCGGCGCACGCAACATGCGCGAACTGATCCAGCAGATGGGCGCGGTGCACGCGGAAGTCATGGATCTGATCGCCGACCCCGCGTCCGCGATCCTCGAAATCGACCGCAAGGTCGCCGACTTCATCCGCTCCGACCGCTATCCGGTCGACGCCTGGCCGGTGCCGCTGGCCGGCAACCTGATCCCGTGGATCGACGTCGCGCTCGAATCCGGCCAGTCGAAAGAGGAGTGGAAGGCGCAGGTCGAGGCCAACAAGATCATGCGCCGCAGCGACAAGCCGATCCCGATCGACGGCCTGTGCGTACGGGTCGGCGCGATGCGCTGCCATTCGCAGGCGCTCACCATCAAGCTGACCAAGGACGTGCCGCTCGCCGACATCCACAGCCTGATCGCCGGCCACAACCAGTGGGTGAAAGTGGTGCCGAACGACCGCGACATCACCATGCGCGAACTGACTCCGGCGGCGGTGACCGGAACGCTCACCGTGCCGATCGGCCGCATGCGCAAGCTCAACATGGGGCCCGAGTACCTGACCGCGTTCACGGTCGGCGATCAGTTGTTGTGGGGGGCGGCGGAACCCTTGCGTCGCATGCTGCGGATCCTGCTGGAAGCCTGACCGGGTCAGGGTTGAGAAGGTCGGAACACGTGCTGGTGCGATTGTTGCACTAAAGATTGCGCCTGCCGAGCCGTCAATAGTGGCGTCAAGGATTCAACAGCTCCGCTGGGCGGGGCGAATAGGGAGAAACGGGATGAAATTGAAGCGCTTCACCACCCAACTGGTGGCTGCCGGCCTGATTGCCGTGCCGCTGATGGCGCATGCCGCCGGGTTGGGCAAGCTGTCGGTTACCTCGGCACTCGGCCAGCCGCTTGCGGCGGAGATCGAATTGTTCGCGGCAGACAAGGCCGAGCTCGACAGCCTGTCGGCCAGCCTCGCTTCCGACCAGGCTTTTCGCGATGCGCGTGTCGAATTCGCTCCGGTGCTGTCCTCCCTGCGTTTCACCGTCGTGAAAAAACCCAGCGGTAAGGCGGTACTGAAAGTCACCTCCAGCCGCCCGGTCAACGATCCCTTCATCGACATGCTGGTCGAACTGAACTGGGCGTCGGGACGGCTGGTGCGCGAATACACCATGCTGCTCGATCCGCCTGGTATGGGCAGTCCCCAAACGGTGGCACCGGTTGCGGTGACGCCGGCGCAAGCCCCCGCCGCTGCCAAGCCGGCGCCCGAGGCGGCCGCGCAAGCCCCCGAGGTGCCCGCTACACCCGAAACGCCGGCCCCGGCAGCAGCGCGCAAGCCGGCGCCCGCGCCCCAGGCCGAAACGCCCGATCGCGTGAAGGTCAAGCGGGGGGATACCCTGACGGGTATCGCCATCCGCGTTCGCCCTGAAGGCGTCAGCCTGGAGCAGACGCTGCTGGGACTGTATCGCGAGAACGCCCAGGCGTTCGACGGCAACGTGAACCGCCTCAAGGCAGGCAGGACGCTCAACGTGCCGTCGGCTGAAAAAGTGGCCGCCATTCCGCAGCAGGAAGCGGTGCGCGAACTCAAGCTGCAGGCGGATGACTGGCGCGCCTATCGGCAGAAACTGGCCGCAGCCGTGAGCGCTGCGCCTGAAGCCCAGGCCGCCCCTGGCCAGGCCAGCAGCGGCAAGATCACGCCCAAGGTGGAAGACCGCGCCAAGCCGGCACCCGAAGCGCAGCAGGATGTGCTGAAGCTGTCCAAAGTCGCGCCGCCGGCAGCCGCCGCTGCGGGCAAGGCCGACGAAACCCGTGCCCTGCAGGACAAGTTGCGCGCCCAGGAGGAAGACGCCACCGCGCGCGAAAGAGCGCTGCAGGAATCGGGTCAGCGCGTGGCTCTGCTGGAAAAGCAGATTCAGGACATGCAGAAGCTGGTTGACATGAAGGAACAGGCGCAAAACGGAGCGTCAGCTCCGCCGCCTGCGCCAGCGGAACCCACCCCGGAAGCTGCGCCCGAACCCAAGCCCGTTCCTGCGCCAGTCGTTGCGGCGCCGGCGGCCAGCCCCGAGCCTGCCGAGAACTGGTATGCCCCGCTGCTTGCCAACCCGATGTATTGGGGCGGCGGTCTGGCCGCGCTCGGCCTGGGCGGGGTGCTGTGGTGGATGATGGCGGGCGGTGGTCGCCGTCGCAAAACCAGTGGCACCGCGCTTGAAGACAGCATCATGACCGGCGGTGACGTTCAACCCAACACCGTGATCGGGGCCGCGTCGGGTGGCAGCGTCAACACCGGCGACACCTCCTTCCTGACCGACTTCAGCCAGGCGGGCCTGGGCACCATCGATACCCACGACGTCGACCCCATCGCCGAAGCCGAGGTGTACATGGCCTATGGCCGCGACGCGCAGGCCGAGGAAATCCTCAAGGAAGCGATCAGCAAAAACCCGGACCGTCACGAAATCCGTGTCAAGCTGCTGGAAATCTATGCCGCACGGCGCAACACCGCGACGTTCGAGTCGGTCGCCGGCGAGCTGTATGCCGCGCTGGGCAGCAAATCGAGCCCCTTGTGGGAAAAAGCCTGCGAAATGGGCCGCAGTATCGATCCGACCAATCCCCTGTATGGCGGCGTGCAGTCGAGCGCCGCTCCGGCAGCCGTTCAGTCGGCAGCAGTGGCAACGGTGGCAGCCACCACAGCGGTCGCAGGTGGGGCGTTGGCCTTCGATAGCGACTTGGCTGAGGCCGAAGCGCCTGCCGAGCCGGTACTCGAGTTCCACGCCGAGCCTGCGCCGGAACCCGAACCCGAGGTCGAGCCGGTGATCGAAAGCGCGCCGCTGGAGTTCGAGACCGCGGGACATGTCCTCAATTTCGACACCCAAGCCGAGCCGGCTGCGAAACCCGATTCGGGCTATGTGGAAATGGACACCCAGGGTCTCGACTTCGACCTGCCGGACCTGGACCTGCCCGCGACGGCCGACGATGCCCTGACGCTGGATCTTGGCCTGGAAGAAGACAACGGCCCCGACAGCAAATTCGATTTCAGCGGCCTCGATCTCGACCTCGGCGAAGCCGGCGGCAACGAGCTCGAACTGGACGAAGTCGGCACCAAGCTCGATCTCGCCCGCGCCTACGTGGAAATGGGCGACAAGGAAGGGGCGCGTGAAATCCTCAACGAAGTGCTGGCCGAAGGCAGCGACAAGCAAAAGGCCGACGCGAAAGGCATGATGAGTTCGCTTGGCTAGATCGATCCATCCAGCCGCCCGTATCCTGTTGTGGTGCGGGTGGGCAGTGGCGGTGGAACGTGCTGCGCTGCCCCTGCTGACCCTCCTGGCCGTCGCCTCCGCGACGGCCTTTCTGTTTGCGCCGGTCCGCCACGAAGGCGGGCGCCTGCTGCGCCGCACGCGCTGGCTCTTGGCGGTGCTGCTGCTCACCTATGCCTATGCCTTGCCGGGTCCTGCGCTGTGGCCGGCGCTGGGGTGGGCGAGCCCGGGCGTCGACGGCCTGCAGCAGGGCGCGCTGCGCGCCGGTCGGCTGGTGCTGATGCTGGTCGGACTCGCCGTGCTGCTGGCGACGACGTCCCGTCCGCGCCTGATCTATGGGCTGTATGCGCTGGCCTGGCCGCTGACCTGGTTCGGCTTCGATCGGCGCGCCTTCGCGGTGCGCCTGGAACTGACCCTGGATTATGTCGAGCACATGCCGAAACCGGCGCGCTGGCTGGATGCGCTGCGAGCGCCCTTGTCCGATGAGGCATTGCCCGCCACCTACACGCTTGAGGCCGAGCGCTGGCAAAGCCGCGACAGCGCCGTCATACTCGCGGGCTCGCTTTTGCTGTGGGTCGTTTTGGCATGAGGCTGTCCTGATATGCGAATTGTGGTGGGGCTGGAATATTGCGGCGTCGGTTTTTGCGGCTGGCAGTCGCAGCCGCAGGGCTGCGGCGTGCAGGACGCGCTGGAAGCCGCGGTGTCTGCGATTGCCTGCAAGAAAACCGCCGTCACTGCCGCCGGACGCACCGACACCGGTGTCCACGCGGCGTTTCAGGTGGCCCATTTCGATGCCCCCGCAACGCGTCCGCTGTCGGCCTGGGTGCGCGGCGTCAACAGCCACCTGCCGGCGGGCGTGGCGGTGCTGTGGGCGCGCGAGGTCGGTGACGATTTCCATGCGCGCTTTGTCGCGACCCAGCGCGGCTACCGCTACGTGCTGCTGAATCACCCTGTGCGGCCCGGACTCAGCCACGGGCTGATCGGCTGGCATCATCGCCCGCTCGATGCAGACGCGATGAACCTGGCAGCGGCACAGCTGATCGGGCAGCATGATTTTTCCGCCTTCCGCGCTGCCGAATGCCAGGCCAAATCGCCGGTCAAGGAACTGCGGCTGGCGCACATCGAGCGGCGCGGTGATTATCTTTTATGTGATTTCCGTGCCGACGGTTTTCTGCACCACATGGTGCGTAACCTGATGGGCAGCCTGATCCAGGTCGGTGCCGGGGTGCAGCCAGCCGAGTGGGTGCGCGAGATTCTGCACAGCCGGGACCGCGCGCTCGCCGCGCCCACCTTCGACGCCGCCGGGCTGTATCTCACCCACATCCGGTATCCTGCGCACTTTGCCTTGCCGGAAAGCTCTGAACGATGGCTGTTCGCGTAAAAATCTGCGGCATCACCCGACTGCAGGATCTGCATGCCGCGTGCAAGGCCGGAGCAGATGCGCTGGGTTTCGTGTTCTACGAAAAAAGCCCGCGCCACCTTACGATTGCAGCGGCTGCCGCGCTGGTGCGCGAACTGCCGCCCTTCGTGCAGACGGTTGGCCTGTTCGTCGATGCCGAACCCGCATTCATCGAATCGGTTCTGCAGGCGGTGCCGCTCGACCTGCTGCAGTTCCACGGCGACGAGACGCCGGCCGACTGCGCGCGCTTCGGCCGCCCCTACATCAAGGCGGTGCGCGTCAATCGCGACACGGATTTGCTAAAATACGCGGCTGACTTTGATACCGCGCGCGGCCTGCTGCTCGACGCCTATGTGCCGGGCGTGCCGGGCGGCACCGGGGAATGCTTCGACTGGAGTCTGATCCCATCGAATCTGCCCAAACCGGTCATCCTGTCGGGCGGACTCACGCCCGACAACGTCGCCGATGCAGTCCAACAGGTGCGTCCGTGGGCGGTTGACGTATCGTCCGGCGTGGAAGTCACGAAAGGTATCAAGGACGCGCAGAAGGTTGCGCAATTCATTGCGAAAGCGAAAGAAGCATCATGAAGCTGACAGATCTCCCCGATTCCCGCGGCCACTTCGGCCCCTACGGCGGCATTTTCGTCGCCGAAACCCTGATGGCGGCACTGGAAGAACTGCGCGTCGAGTATGACAAGGCGCGCAACGATCCCGCCTTCATGGCCGAATTCGAATACGAGCTGAAGCACTACGTCGGCCGTCCCAGCCCGGTGTACCACGCCAAACGGCTCAGCGAGCAATACGGCGGTGCGCAGATCTACCTCAAGCGAGAAGACCTCAACCACACTGGCGCACACAAGATCAACAACACCATCGGCCAGGCGCTGCTGGCACGGCGCAGGGGCAAGAAGCGCGTCATCGCCGAGACTGGCGCCGGCCAGCACGGCGTCGCCTCGGCCACCGTCGCCGCGCGTTACGGCATGGAATGCGTGGTCTACATGGGCGCCGAGGACGTTGCCCGCCAGTCGCCCAACGTCTTCCGCATGAAACTGCTGGGCGCCACCGTGGTGCCGGTCTCCAGTGGATCAAAAACGCTGAAGGACGCACTGAACGAGGCGATGCGCGACTGGGTCACCAACGTCGAATCGACTTTCTACATCCTGGGTACCGCCGCCGGCCCGCATCCCTACCCCATGCTGGTGCGCGACTTCCAGTGTGTGATCGGCCGCGAATGCATTATGCAAATGCCGGAGCTGACCGGCCGCCAGCCCGATGCCGTGATCGCCTGTGTCGGCGGCGGTTCCAACGCCATCGGCATTTTCCATCCCTACATCCCGTATGAAGACGTGCGCCTGATCGGCGTCGAAGCCGGCGGCTCCGGGATCGCCAGCGGCAAGCATGCCGCCCCGCTATCTGCTGGAACCCCGGGCGTGCTGCATGGTTTCCGCAGCTATCTGATGCAGGACGAAAACGGCCAAATCATCGAAACCCACTCGATCTCCGCCGGCCTCGACTACCCTGGCGTCGGCCCCGAGCATAGCTATCTGAAGGATGCCGGCCGCGCCGAGTACGTGGCGATCAACGACGACGAAGCCATGGCCGCCTTCCACGACCTGTGCCGCTTCGAGGGTATCATTCCCGCGCTCGAATCCAGCCATGCCGTCGCCCAGGCGAAGAAACTCGCGCCGACCCTGAAGAAAGACCAGATCATCCTGGTGAATCTCTCCGGGCGCGGCGACAAGGACATCAACACCGTGGCGAAGGTGTCGGGAATTACGCTGTAAGCCTGCCTCCCTCGAACCGAATTTTCAGAAGACCGAACCATGAGCCGAATCGGCGAGACCTTTGCCGCGCTGAAAGCGCGAAACAAGAAAGCCCTCATTCCCTTCATCACCGCGGGCGATCCCGGCAAGGGCATGACGGTGCCGCTGATGCATGTGCTGGTGGAAGCCGGGGCGGACATCATCGAGCTGGGGGTGCCGTTTTCCGACCCCATGGCCGACGGCCCGGTGATCCAGCGCGCCTCCGAGCGGGCGCTGGCGAACAAGGTCGGGCTGCGTGATGTGCTGGCGATGACGGCGGAATTCCGCAAGACCAACACGACGACGCCGGTGGTGCTGATGGGCTATGCCAATCCGGTCGAGCACATGGGCTACGAGGCCTTTGCCCAGGCCGCGAAAGCGGCCGGCGTGGATGGCGTGCTGACGGTCGACATTCCACCCGAGGAATCGGCCGGGGTGTCCGACGTGTTCAAGGCACACGGACTCGACCCGATTTTTCTGTTGTCGCCGACCACCCCCGAATCGCGCGTGGAACAGGTGGCGGCTGCCGCAGGCGGTTTCATTTATTACGTGTCGCTGAAGGGCGTGACGGGGTCCGCCAATCTCGACACCGAGGAAGTCGCGGCGAAGCTTGCCATGGTGCGCAGGCATTGCAGCCTGCCGGTCGGCGTCGGCTTCGGCATCCGCGACGCCGCGACGGCCGAGGCGGTGGCGCGGATTGCCGACGCCGTGGTGGTGGGCAGCCGCATCATCAGCGAAATCGAGACCGCACCGGAAGGCGAGTGCGTCAACCGCGTCAAGCACCTGGTGGCCGAGTTGCGCCGCGGTGTCGACGCCGCATCGAAATAAGCCGGTCCGGATATTTAGCCAAAATTTAGCTAGCGGAGAAAAAAATGAGCTGGTTCCAGAAAATTCTGCCTCCGAAAATCAAGCGCCGGGTGGAAGCGCGCAAATCGATGCCGGAAGGGCTGTGGTCGAAGTGCCCGGCCTGCAACGAGGTGCTCTACCGTGCCGACCTTGAAAGCAATCTTGAGGTGTGCCCCAAGTGCGGCCACCACCACCGTATCGGC
Source organism: Thiobacillus sp. (assembly GCA_019459325.1). Classification (GTDB taxonomy): domain Bacteria; phylum Pseudomonadota; class Gammaproteobacteria; order Burkholderiales; family Thiobacillaceae; genus Thiobacillus. Next base: position 6,428 of record JAIBFA010000080.1, on the reverse strand, counting down.
GCCCGCGCGCGGCTGGCCATGCTGCTGGATACGGAAGGGCAGCATGAGATCGGCGCACAGGTGACGCCGCTCGACCCGCTGAAATTCAAGGACGGCAAGAAATATCCCGACCGCCTGAAGGAAGCCCAGGCAGGCACCTCGGAAACCGATGCGCTGGTGGTGATCGGCGGCAGCGTCAAGGCGGTGCCGGTGGTGGCGGCTGCGTTCGAGTTCAAGTTCATGGGCGGCTCGATGGGTTCGGTCGTCGGCGAGCGTTTCGTTCTGGGCGTGGAAGCGGCGATCGAGTCGAACTCGGCCTTCGTCTGCTTTTCCGCCAGCGGCGGCGCGCGCATGCAGGAAGGCCTGTTCTCGCTGATGCAGATGGCGAAAACCTCGGCCGCGCTGACCCGGTTGTCGCGCAACCGTCTGCCTTTCATCTCGGTGCTGACCGACCCCACCATGGGCGGCGTGTCGGCGAGCTTCGCCATGCTGGGCGACCTCATCGTAGCCGAACCGAATGCGCTGATCGGCTTTGCCGGGCCGCGCGTGATCGAACAGACGGTGCGCGAAACGCTGCCGGAAGGCTTCCAGCGTGCCGAATTCCTGCAGGAAAAGGGCGCCATCGACCGCATCATCGACCGCCGCCAGATGCGCGATGAACTCGCCGCCACGCTGGCGATGATGATGGGCCGGCCTGCGCTTGCTGCCTAGGGCGTGTTGACGCGCTCGGGTCTTTCGCTGGCCGATTGGCTGGCGCGGCTGGAGCAGCTGCATCCCAGCGCCATCGAGCTGGGGCTCGACCGGGTGCGCCGGGTCAAGGATGCACTCGGGCTTGTCCCGGCCTTTCCGCTCATCGTCGTCGGCGGCACCAACGGCAAGGGCTCCACCTGCGCCTATCTCGAAGCGATCCTCGCTGCCGCCGGCTTCAAAACCGGTCTTTATACCTCACCGCATCTGCTGCGCTACAACGAGCGCGTGCGGATTGCCGGCACGGAGGCGGGCGACGCCGAACTGGTTGCCGCGTTTGAGAAAATCGACGCGGCGCGCGGCGACACCTCGCTGACGTATTTCGAATTCGGCACCCTGGGCGCGATGCTCCAGTTCATCGACGCCGGCGTCGACGTCGCCATCCTCGAAGTGGGTCTGGGCGGCCGGCTCGACGCGGTGAACGTGTTCGACGCCGAGGTCGCGATTGTCACCAGCGTCGACCTCGATCACATGGAGTATCTGGGGGACACGCGCGAAAAGATCGGTTTCGAGAAAGCCGGCATTTATCGTGCGGGCCGACCTGCCATTTGTGCCGACCCGGCACCACCCGCCAGCCTTATCGATCACGCGCGGAAGATCGGCGCCGACCTGCAGTGTGTGAATCGGGATTTTTCCGCCCGGCGCGAGGGTGACCAGTGGATCTATCGCGGCCCGCACACCAGCGGGCCGGGATTGCCTCTGCCCGCCATGGCGGGCGCCTTCCAGTTGCGCAACGCCGCCGCAGCGCTGGCGGGTCTGGAAGCCCTGGGCGACCGGCTGTCAGTGAGCGAGGAGGCGATACGCCAGGGCCTCGCCACGGCCCGGGCTCCGGGACGCTTCCAGCGCATTGCGCGGGCGCCGGACGTCATCCTTGACGTGGCACACAATCCGGAAGCGGCGCGTGCGCTTGCCGCCACCTTGCACGAGCAGCCGGTGGCCGGGCGCACGCTGGCGGTGGTGGGCATGCTGGCCGACAAGGACGCGGCGGGCGTGTTCGCGGCATTGCATGGCGAGATCGATGCGTGGTGGACCTGCACCCCCGAGTCGCCGCGCGCGCAGGATGCCGCGGCGCTGGCCGCCATTTTGCGCGGGCACGCGAACGGCGCGCCGATCAGCGTGCGGCCGGATGTGAACGCAGCGCTCGCGGAGGCGCGGGGCGAGGCGCACGAAGGTGATAGAATTCTCGTCTTCGGTTCGTTCTACACCGTTGCCGCCGTCCTCGACCATGCCGCCACCCAGCAGTGAAAATGATCTCAAACGCCTCGCCCGGCGCCGTCTGATTGGTGCGGTCGCACTCACCCTGCTGGCGGTGATCATGCTGCCGCTGCTGCTCGAAGACGAGCCGCCGCCTGCAAGTCCGCTGGCCGTGCGCATGGCGGCCGTGCCCGATCCGACACCCGGTCCGACCATGCAACCGGACCAGGCAGATGAACCCGAGGCGGTGTCCGCTCCGCCTGAGACCCAGGCCATGCCTCAGGCCGAACCCGCCAAGCCCGCGCCTCAGGCCGAGCCCGCCCCCAAATCTGAACCCGCCAAAGTGGCACCGGTCAAACCCGTGTCCGCGCCGCCGCCGCCGAAGCCCGCTGCGACGCCGGTCAAGCAGGCCAAGCCCGCAGCAGCCAGCGAGGCCTATGTCGTGCAACTGGCCGCCTTGTCCGATTCCGCCAAGGCCGATTCGCTCAAAGCGCGTGCGGCCCAGGCCGGGTTGCCGGCCTACACCGACACCGTCGGAAAGCTGACGCGCGTGCGCGTGGGCCCTTACGCATCGCGCGCAGCCGCCGTGGCGGCTGCGGTAAAACTGGCCGAAAACGGCATGTCCGGGCAGGTGCTCGCAAAATGAGCATGCTCGATATCATTGTGGTGCTGGTGTTGATCCTCACCGTGGTGCGCGGTCTGATGCGTGGCATGGTCGACACGCTGTTTTCGCTGGCCGCCTGGATGCTGGCGTTCGTGTCGGGCAAGTGGGGCGCGCTGATGGTGGCGCCGCTGCTTCCCGTCGGGATTGAAACCCCGGCGATCCGCTATTTTGCCGGTTTTGCGGTCGTTTTTCTGGTGGTGCTGATCGCCGTGCTGCTGTTGGGACATGCGCTGGCAACGCTCGTCAAGGCAGTCGGACTGGCCGGCACAGACAAGTTGCTGGGCGGCGTGCTGGGGCTGGCCAAGGGATTGGTGATTCTGATCGGCCTGACGCTGGCCGCCGGACTGACCTCGCTGCCGCGCACCGAGTTCTGGAAGCACGCCGCGCTGTCGGGCAGCCTGCAGGCCATGGCGTTCGCCGCCTTGCCGCTGGTGCCGGCCGATGTGGCGGAATACGTTCGTTTCGAATAATTTTATGGATGGGTGCACAGCATGTGCGGGGTAATCGGAGTCGTTTCCAATTCGTCGGCCAATCAGCTTTTGTATGACGGGCTGATGGTGTTGCAGCATCGCGGCCAGGACGCCGCCGGCATCGTGACGGCGGAAGAAAGCCGCTTCCACATGCACAAGGGACAGGGGCTGGCGCGCGACGTGTTCCGTACCCGCGACATGCGCAACCTGCTGGGCGACATGGGTGTGGCGCACGTGCGTTATCCCACCGCCGGCAGCGCCTCGTCGTCGGCCGAGTCGCAGCCGTTCTATGTGAACTCCCCGTACGGCATCGTGCTGGGACATAACGGCAACCTGACCAACACCCACGAACTGAAGGAATCGCTGTTCCGTTCCGACCTGCGCCATGTCAACACTAATTCGGATTCCGAAGTGCTGCTGAACGTGCTGGCCCATGAGCTGCAAGTGCGCGCCTCGGGGCGTCAGTTGAATCTGGATACGATATTCGGCGCCGTCGCCGGCGTGCATGCGCGCTGCAAGGGCGCCTATGCGGTGACGGCCTTCATCGCAGGCTATGGCCTGCTGGCCTTCCGCGACCCGTACGGCATCCGCCCGCTGGTGATCGGCGTCAACGATCAGGTCACGCCGCACGAGTATATCGTCGCGTCGGAAAGCGTGGCGATCGATACGCTGGGCTTCCGCCTGCTGCGCGACGTCGCGCCGGGCGAGGCGGTGTTCATCGATTACCAGCGCAAGCTGCACAGCCGCCAGTGCAGCGACAAGTCCGCGCTCAATCCCTGCATCTTCGAATACGTTTATCTCGCGCGCCCCGATTCGGTGATGGACGGCGTCTCGGTCTACAGCACGCGTTTGGCGATGGGCGTGTCGCTGGCCGAAAAGATCAAGCGCGAGTTCGCCCACCTGAAGATCGACGTGGTGATCCCGATTCCGGATACCAGCCGGCCCTCGGCGCTGCAGCTGGCGAATCACCTCAACGTGCCGTACCGCGAAGGCTTCATCAAGAACCGCTACATCGGCCGGACCTTCATCATGCCGGGACAGGCGCTGCGCAAGAAATCGGTGCGGCAGAAGCTCAACGCCATCGCCGAGGAATTCAAGGGCCGCAACGTGCTGTTGGTCGACGACTCGATCGTGCGCGGTACCACCAGCCGCGAGATCGTGCAGATGGCGCGCGATGCCGGCGCGGCGAAGGTCTACTTCGCCTCGGCCTCGCCGCCGGTGCGTTACTCCAACGTGTACGGCATCGACATGCCGACGCGCAACGAACTCATCGCCAACGGGCGCACCGACGAGGACATTGCCCGCGAGATCGGCTGCGATGCACTGATCTATCAGGATCTCGACGCCATGGTGGACGTGGTTCGCGCGGGCAACCCGGCGATTCTGGACTTCGACACCTCCTGCTTCGACGGCCGTTACATCACCGGCGACGTCACGCCGGAGTACCTGAATTACGTCGAGGCCGTGCGCAACGGCGAAACGCCGCCGCCGTCGGCCCTGTCGACCCAGCAACTCGATCTCAACCTGGCGACCGGAAACGGTTGACCGTGTCCGGCGCCGGGCGTAAATTGTCCTTGGCGCCGATTTGAACCTCAGCTTGCGGGCGCTTGATAAATTCGGCTAAAGCGTCGTCAGGGAAACCCCGAACCGCGCTTGCCGTTCGGGGTTTTTTATTTTGGAATCGAACATGAACAACGACGAATACGACATCGAGACGCTGGCGGTGCGCGCCGGCACGGTACGCAGCCAGTTCAACGAACACTCGGAGGCACTTTTCCTCACCTCCAGCTTCGTGTTCGGCAGCGCGGCCGAAGCCGCGGCACGCTTCAAGGGCGAGCAGCCCGGACCCATCTACGCACGCTTCACCAATCCCACCGTCAGCATGATGGAGGCGAGGCTCGCCGCGCTCGAAGGCGCGGAGCGCTGCGTGGCATTTGCTTCCGGCATGGCGGCGATTCTGGCGACGGTGATGGGGCTGATGAAGGCGGGCGAGCACGTCGTCGCCTCGCGTTCGATCTTCGGTTCCACCGTGCAGTTGTTCAGCAACATCCTCGGCCGCTTCGGCATCGAAACGACCTATGTTTCGCCGACCGACCCGGAAGAATGGCGCGCGGCGGTGAAGCCGAACACGAGGCTGTTCTTCGTCGAGTCGCCGTCGAATCCGCTCACCGAGGTGAGCGACATCCGTGCGCTGGCCGAGATCGCACATGCGCACGGCGCGTGGCTCGCGGTCGACAACTGCTTCTGCTCGCCGGCGCTGCAAAAGCCGCTCGACCTCGGCGCCGACATCATCATTCATTCCGCCACCAAATATCTGGACGGGCAGGGCAGGGTGCTGGGGGGCGCAGTACTCGGCAGCCAGGCGCTGATGGAGGGCGTGTATACCTTCCTGCGCACCGCCGGGCCGACGCTGTCGGCCTTCAACGCCTGGGTCATCCTGAAAGGGATGGAGACGCTGTCCATTCGCATGGATGCGCACTCCAAAAACGCACTCGCTCTGGCGGAATGGCTGGAAACGCAGCCGCAGGTAGCGCGCGTCCTGTATCCCGGCCTGCCGTCGCATCCGCAACATCAACTGGCGATGGCACAGCAGAAGACCGGCGGCGGCATCGTCGCGTTCGAACTCAAAGGGGGGCAGGCGGCTGCGTGGAAACTGATCGATGCGACCCAACTGCTGTCGATCACCGCTAACCTGGGCGACACCAAGACCACCATCACCCATCCGGCCACCACCACGCACAGCCGCATGACGCCGGAACAGCGCGCGGCGGCGGGTATCGGCGACGGCTTGGTGCGCATCGCGGTGGGGCTGGAATCGGTGGCCGACATCCAGGCCGATCTCGCACGGGGGTTAACGGAATGAAGAGCCTGCTGGGGTGCTTGCTGGGCATGGTTTTTTTCGGCGCGGGCGCGGCCGCCGCCGCCGACATGACGGTGTTGCGCTATCTCGATCAGGATCCGGGTGATCCGCCGTATCTGACGCGCATCCTCGTCACGCCCGATTTCATGCGCATGGACAGCGGCGGGGACGATGGCGACTTCGTCCTGCTCGACCGTCGCCAGCGTCAGGTGACCAATGTCATGCGCGGCAACAAACTGGCGATGGTGTTTTCGCCCGGCCCGCTGCCGCCCAAGCCTGCGAAATGGAAAGCCACGCTCACCACGCGGCAGGCCGCAGCCGGCACGCAGCGGTTCAGGCTCAGTGTCAAACAGGTGGTATGCAGCGAAGGCGTGGCCGCCGGCCGCGCCGCGGCGGGTGGGGCGCGGGCGGTGGGCGGGCTGAAAGCCCTGCTGGCTGCCACCCAAAAACGCGGGTGGGAGGATTAACCGTGCGGGATGCAGCATGACTGCGCCCGGGGAAATCTGGTGTGGGG
>JAIBFA010000058.1 GCA_019459325.1 Thiobacillus sp. | reverse complement strand
CAACGTCTGCGCAGCCAGGGCAAACCGGCCAAAGTGGCCCTGACCGCCTGCATGAGGAAACTGCTGGTCATCATGAATTCCATGCTCAAGCATCGCACTCCCTGGAATCCTCCTGTTGACTTACAACACAGTTGCTAACGTGAAGGTAATCGGCGCTTCGCGGCTTCATCGCGCAGCGTCCATCGACCGAAGGGAGCGAGGTTGAGCGCCATGTTAGGCAGCAGCTTCCGGCCAAGCATTGACTTCCCCAGCGGCAAGCACAGTAAATGCTTGCCCAAATGAATAGCCACGCAAGAATTGCTTTTTGAACGGAAGATACAACGCGACAACAAGCCCTCGCCTATGCTCAAAGAGTACTTTAATTGCTTGTGTGGATGGCTGGCCATCAGGGGTGACCGTGACGTTCTCGGCGATACCAATAGCCACTAACTCTTTTTCTCTTGCTTGAGCACGAAGGCCATCGTGCAACAGCGGCAATACTTCAGTTGAATTTGTTTGGTCGTTCTTTGTATTCGGCGCTGCGGCTACAAGCCCCACTTTTCCAGCGGCATCGAGAACTGCTGCATGAGGAAGGAAATTGCCTCTCTTTCGAAGGCATTGCTCAGAAAACTCGAACAGGGGATTTGCGACAGCCTCGATGTCTGGTTTGACTTCGGAGTACAACTCATCAGGTGTGGCCATATGCGTTGCCTAACGTAGAGCTAACCGGCGCCGCTTTAGCGGCGTCCAGCGACCGGAGGGAGCGAGGTTGAGCGCCGGGTTATGCGCTGGCACTCGCCAGAAATTACGCTCACTCCTCAAAATAGCCTTCTCCTGTTGGAAAAAAGAGATCATATTTTTTGCTCAGACGCTTGAGGATGGGTTCAACGTTTGTGGCGAGCTGAAGTGCTTGAAGAGAATCAGCGCCATATATCTGCTCGGGCTTGGCGCTCGGCAAGCCCTCAAATTGAACGACGCAAACTGCCGTGCCTTTCGTGAACTGGAACTCGACGTCACCTTCTTTTAGCTCACGGGGCGCCATAATCTGGACTACGAATGGATTACGTTCGCTGCTTCCCTTCAGGCTAAACATAAGTTTTCGTTGCGCAATGCACTCGTTCATGGCAGTTCAGCTTTTAATCGCATAACGTAGAGCTAACCGGCGCTGCGCGGCTTTATCGCGCAGCGTCCAGCGACCGAAGGGAGCGAGGTTGAGCGCAAGGTTAGGGGGCCATGGAGCGCTATCAGCAAGTACCTTCACTATATTGGCCCTCCAATTTTCGTGGCACAGTAGGAGCACAGCCACGAATGCAAATAAATGAACGGTCTGGCAGCGGGATACTTCCATCATCGCACCGGTATTTCGCTTTGACTACCTTGTACCGGTAAGTCGCTCCAGCTAAAGGAGAGCTCCCATCCTTGCGACAGCTAAACTCCATGGTCTCGCCGTCCTTCCCAACCTTGCTCGAAGGACACTCGCGATCAAAGGGAACCGAGCTCCAGCGTGATTGCGGGGAAGGCCAGTGCGGGTCATCTTTGGAGAATTTGGAGAAGTTGATTTTCAATTCTCCGTGGTAGCAGCCCTCACTGTAATCGATGGACAAGGACAACGTCGATGATGTGTATGTTAGCCACGTGTCCAGGCAATCGGCGTGTGCGTATGGTGCAGCAAATATCGCAATCAACGTAACCATACGTTTCATAGGCCTCCTAACGTGGAAGTGACCGGCGCTGCGCGGCTTTATCGCGCAGCGTCCAGCGACCGAAGGGAGCGAGGTCGACCGTAGTGTTAGGCATGGGCGGCCCCGGTAATGGACAAGATTTCGCTCTTTAGCTGGACTGGAACGTTATGCCACTTTGTTTGTTGGTCAATATATAGCTCGCAATCTTGCTCTCTAGCAGCGGCAAGAATTCGCTCGAACCACCAAATTGGTTGAGCCAGTTGTGCGCGTGCCGGAAGTGGCGCGTGCAAGTAGTGGCCCTGATCATCCCAGTGGACCTCCATTGCTTCACGGTAGATGTATGGGAATGCCTTGGTACTCGGCGTCAAGTAGAGGCGGCCTTTGTCATCGATGCCAATTTCGATGATTGCGTCACGATCCATTTGGAATGCCTAACGAATGAAAGGGACTTCCCCGTCCCGAGGTTGCGGCGGAAGCCGCGATCGGCAACAAGTGCCATGATGGATTTTCCGAACCTCATCAAGACCACGGAAGGGGAAGTCCATGAGCATTATCACGATAGGAATCGATCT
>JAIBFA010000033.1 GCA_019459325.1 Thiobacillus sp. | reverse complement strand
CCATCCCGAACAGGACGGTGAAACGCTCCCGCGCCAATGATAGTAGGCATCCGCCTGTGAAAGTAGGTCATCGTCAGACTCCTTATACGTACCTCCGGGTACCCAAAACCCCCTCCCATAAAGAGGGGGTTTTTTATTGGGTTTTTAATTTTGGCTGACCGGCATAATTGGCGCTCATAAGGCTGCAGAAGCGTCTTGAATATTGGATTTTTGCATGGCCTTGAAATTATTTATTCATTTAAATCAATTGATTAATGTTCATCTACAACTTTAGTTGTATAGATGGTTTCTCCGGGTGAAGGTAAGTTGGCTACGTGAGTATTTTTGCTCACAACTCGTAATCTTCAACCAAGGAGGAAGTATGAACAAGCTGTATAAGGGGTTGGTGGTATTGGCGGGACTGATGGCGCTTCCGGCTTTTGCCGCTGTGAATATCAATACAGCCACGCAGTCAGAACTTGAGATGGTCAAAGGCGTGGGGCCGGCAAAAGCCAAGGCAATCATCACGTACCGGGAAGCCAATGGCAATTTTAAACATTTGGATGAACTGGACAACGTAAAAGGCTTTGGCAAGGCTAGCCTTGAGAAACTGAAAGAGGAGTTGTCGGTTGGGCCAGAGAAACTGAAAAAATAATAGTGCGAAGCGCATCAATAACTGCGTTTAGCTAATATAGCCCGCAGCCTTAGCAGGCTGCGGGATCCCACATCTGTTTGCCTCATGGTCAATTCACTCAGGAAAATCGGGCTGATTTTCCTGGATTGATTACTTCTCCGTATTCAGCGTCAACAGGCTCGGCCTGCAGGCCTGCCCCCGGTATAATCCCCCCTCTTTTTGGATGCTCCTGGTTCCCCATGTCTACCCTTGCCATCATTTTGATCGCAACTGCCGCGGGCAGCCTGCTGAGCTTGTTGCTGGCTGCGGTAGTGGCCTTGTCGGCGAGGCCGCACTGGGTACCGGTGCTGGTGAGTTACGCCATCGGCGCGCTGCTGGGTGCGTCGCTTTTGGAAGTATTGCCGGAAGCCGTGATGATGAAAGACGGCAACATCGAGACGGTGGCGAAGGCGTTGCTGGGCGGCATTCTCTTGTTCTTTCTGCTTGAAAAGCTCGTGTTGTGGCGACACTGTCACGATGAAATATGCGAGGCGCATGGCAGTCATGACCATAGCCACGACCATGGGCGTTCCGCCCTGATGATCACCGTGGGAGACACGTTTCACAATTTTGTCGACGGCGTCATCATCGCGGGCGCGTTTCTGGTCGATTTCCGCCTCGGGGTTGTCACTGCACTGGCCATCATTGCCCATGAAATCCCGCAGGAAATCGGCGACTTTCTGATCCTGCTGCACTCGGGCTACAGTCGCACCAAAGCGCTCCTGATCAATCTGCTGACCGGGGTGGCAACGATGGCTGGCGCGTTGCTGGGCTATTTCGCGTTATCGATGCTGGAGGGCTGGACGCCGGTACTGCTGGGGCTGGCGGCTGCGAGCATGCTGTATGTGGCGCTCTCGGATCTGCTTCCCGGCCTGCACAAACGTGCGGAAATCGCCTCCACGCTGCAGCAGTTAGCGTTGATCGGACTGGGAATCGGTAGTGTCGCGCTGGTCGGTTATGTCATCGGGCACGGCCATTGAGCGTCGCCGCCGCCGTGGCCCGTCGACCACATAAACAAACAGCGCAATCGGCAAGATTCCCAGAAAAAACAGGATGGCCAGCGCCTTGCCGATACTGCTGGCGGTGATCGCCATCATCAGGATCACATAGGCCCAGCCAATCGCTACGATATACATCTTACGGCTCCATCAGGATTGAACGTCATGGTAACCAAAGCACACCCCGCCCGCACGCCGACCGTCGGATTTGTCTCGCTTGGCTGCCCGAAGGCGACGGTCGATTCCGAGCGCATCCTGACGCAACTACGTGCTGAAGGCTACGGAATCGTCGGCAGCTACGAGAACGCGGACGTGGTGGTGGTCAACACCTGTGGCTTCATCGACGCCGCAGTGCAGGAATCGCTCGAGGCCATAGGCGAGGCACTGGCGGAAAACGGCAAGGTGATCGTCACCGGCTGTCTCGGCGCCAAGGGCGACGTGGTGCGCGAGGCGCATCCCAAGGTGCTGGCGGTGTCCGGACCGCACGCGCTGGACGAGGTGATGGAGGCGGTGCACACGGCGCTGCCGAAGCCGCACGATCCGTTCGAGGACCTGATTCCGCCGGGCGGCATCAAGCTCACGCCGCGCCATTACGCCTACCTGAAAATTTCCGAGGGCTGCAATCACCGTTGCACCTTCTGCATCATTCCGTCGATGCGTGGTGATCTGGTGAGCCGCCCGATCGGCGAGGTGATGCGCGAGGCGGAAGCGCTGGTCGGCGCCGGCGTGCAGGAATTGCTGGTGGTGTCGCAGGACACCAGCGCCTACGGGGTCGATGTGAAATACCGTCCCGGCTTCTGGAACGGTCGCCCGCTGAAAACCCGCATGACCGAGCTGGCCGGTGCGCTGGGCAGCCTCGGCGCCTGGGTGCGCTTGCACTATGTCTACCCGTATCCGAGCGTCGACGACGTGATTCCGCTGATGGCCGACGGCATCATCCTGCCCTATCTCGACATTCCGTTTCAGCACGCCAGTCCGCGCATTCTCAAGCTGATGAAACGCCCCGGCGCGGTCGAGAAGACGCTCGATCGCATCCAGTCCTGGCGTGCCGCGGTGCCGGATCTCACGCTGCGCTCGACCTTCATCGTCGGTTTTCCCGGCGAAACGGATGCCGAGTTCGAGGAGCTGCTGGCCTTCCTGAAGGAAGCACAGCTCGACCGCGTCGGTTGTTTCAAGTATTCGCCGGTGGAAGGTGCGGCGGCCAACGCATTGCCCGATGCCGTGCCCGAAGAGTTGAAGGAAGAGCGGCTGGAACGCTTCATGGGGGTGCAGGCGGAAATCTCGGCGGCCCGCCTCGACGCCAAGATCGGCCGTGAAATCGAGGTGATTGTCGACGAGGAGGATGAGGTGGGGACGCTGGCACGCAGCCATGCCGATGCGCCCGAAATAGACGGCGTGGTCTACCTCGAAGGCGTGTTCGATCTGCAGCCGGGAACGCGTCTCAAGGTGCGCGTCGAGGAAGCCGACGAACACGACCTGTGGGCGACACCGGTCTGAGCCTGCCTCGCCAATCGCCTCAAGACAGCATCGATATCAGGCAGCGCGGGCGTCGCCACACTCGCCAGGCATCGTGTGCGTGCAGATGCAAGGCCTTGCCGTTGATCGGATCCAGCAGGCGCAGGCCTCGCGGGCCGATCCTGCGCAGTGCGCCCCGTAGTGGAACGAACCAATCCTGTTCCAGTTCACGCAGCGATTCGCGCCAGCCATAGGCGTCGCCGACCTGTCCGGAGAGGGTGAGGCCATCCAGCAGCATGCCCCCTTCGGTTTCGAGAATCTGCGCATCAAAATGCGTGGGTGACGCATCAACACGCGCGCGGCAGAAGGCGCCCAATGCCTGCGCTTCGGCATCCCCGGTATAAATCGTCAGAGGGATGCCGCGGGCGGCGGGCAGGCAGCCGCCGCCCCACAGCCACAGCGAATTCACCGGCAGCTCGCCGCGCGCTTCGCGCGCCTGGTTCACCGGATGCGCATGCAGCAGCATCTGCAGTTCATTCAGCGCGGCCCGGAACCGCATGGCGTCGGGCCCTTGCGGCAGTAGCGGATCGATGTCGCGCCCCACTGCGACCGACAGCGGCGTGGTGGTCAGGCGCGGCACCTGGGGAAATCGTAGGTACCAGCGCTGCGGGTGCAAGGGGAGCGGGCTCAGGTCGGCACCAAAATGCCGAGTGACGGCGTCGGCAAGCGCGTCCGCTTCCTCACGTGATAGAGAAAGCGCATCACTGCCCGCCAGCACGATGCGGTCGCGCATCGCCCGCAAATGCACCGGGTCGGCGCGCAGCCAGTAGGACTCTCCGGCTTTGCCGCCATCCGCTTCGAGGGTGATCGGGGCGAGCGGCCAATCCTGCTGGCGGGGAATGCCCAGCGCCTCGCACAGGGCCGCTTCCACGCCCTCGGCCGGGCACGTCTGGCGGCTGCCGCGCGCCAGCAGGGTCTGCAGCGCGGGCAGGCGCAGATCCTGCGCGGCCGCTTCCAGCAGACGCGCAGGGGGGAACAGATACGGGACGAGAAACAGCATGCAACGAGTGTAACAAAGCGGATTCGCTAGAATAACGGCCCATGCGCCAAGCCTTTCATGAAATCAGCATTCCCACCCGTGGCAAAGGGCTGTATGCCTTCACCCCGCAGGTGAGCGACTGGGTGCAAACCTGCGGTATCCGGAAAGGCCTGCTTACCTTGTATATCCGTCACACTTCGGCGAGCCTGCTGATCCAGGAAAACTACGACCCGACGGTGCAGACCGATCTGGAGCGCTTCCTGTCGCGACTGGTGCCGGAAGGCGACCCGCTCTATGAGCACACGCTGGAAGGTGCGGACGACATGCCGGCGCATGTGCGCGCGGCACTGACGCAAACCCATCTGGCGATCCCGGTTGCCGACGGCAAGCCGCTGCTCGGCACCTGGCAGGGAATTTACGTCTTCGAGCACCGGCGTGCCGCGCAGGTGCGCAGGGTGGTGCTGCACCTGCTGGGCGAATGATTCCAATCCCAAATCAAAACTTGCCTTGTCGCCTTCGCCTTGCCGTGCTGCAGCACTGTCTGCGGCTTGGCTTCGCGTCATTTTTGATTTGGAATTGGAATAGGGCGGCTGTGGCATACTCGGATCATTCTTTCAGCGAGTCCTGTTTTGCTTCCCTTTGAACTTCTGATCGGCCTGCGCTACACCCACGCCAAGCGCCGCAACCATTTCATCTCCTTCATCTCCATCGCCTCCATGGCGGGGATTGCGCTGGGCGTGATGGCGCTGATTGTGGTGCTGAGTGTGATGAACGGCTTCCAGGAAGAGCTGCGTACGCGCATCCTCGGGGTGGCGGCGCACCTGGAAATCAGCGGACCGGCGGATCGTCTGGCCGACTGGCGTGGCGTGCTGGTGCAGGCGAAGCAGAACAAGGAAGTGATGTCGGGTGCGCCCTATGTCAACGCGCAGGGCATGCTTGCCAACGGTGACATGGTGCGCGGCGCGATCATTCGCGGGGTGCTGCCGGAACTGGAAAGCCAGGTCGCCGATTTTTCCCATTTCATGAAGGCCGGCAAGCTGACCGACCTCAGACCCGGCGAATTCGGCATCGTCCTCGGCGGCGAGCTTGCCCGTGTGCTCGATGTGTACCCAGGCGACAAGGTCGTGCTGCTGACGCCGCAGGGCAACATCACGCCGGCGGGCGTGATGCCGCGGGTCAAGCAGTTCACCGTGACCGGCATCTTTGAAGCCGGCATGTTCGAATACGATTCCGGCCTGGCGCTAATCCATCTGCAGGATGCGCAAAAGCTGCTGCGGCTGGGGGAGGATGTGTCGGGCGTGCGGCTCAAGCTGGGCGAACTGTTTCGCGCGCCTTTCGTCACGCGCGAGCTGTCGCAGAGCCTCAACGGCCACTATTACCTCACCGACTGGACGCAAAGCCACGCCAATTTCTTCCGCGCCGTGGCGATCGAAAAACGCATGATGTTTCTGATCCTGCTGCTGATCGTCGCCGTCGCCGCATTCAACATCGTCTCCACTCTGGTGATGGCGGTGACCGATAAGCAGTCCGACATCGCCATCCTGCGCACCCTCGGCGCCCAGCCCGGTTCGATCATGAAAATCTTCATCGTGCAGGGGGCCTTCATTGGCGTGTTCGGTACCCTGCTTGGCGTGGCGGGCGGCGTGCTGCTGGCGCTCAATCTCGAAACCGTCGTGCCCATCATCGAGCGTCTGGCCGGCATGGACCTGTTCCCCGCGGACGTCTATTACATCAACGAACTGCCGTCCAAGCTGGTGTGGAATGACGTGGGCATCATCGCCGGGATTTCGCTGCTCATCAGCTTGCTCGCGACGCTCTATCCGAGCTGGCGCGCGTCGCGCATCAATCCGGCGGAGGCGCTGCGTTATGAGTGAGATCGTGTTGAGCTGCACCGGGCTGGGCAAAATTTTCCGCCAGGGCAGGATCGATGTGCCGGTGCTCGGCAGCGTTGATCTGGAAGTCCATGCGGGCGAGTCGCTCGCCATTGTCGGCGTCTCGGGATCGGGCAAAAGCACGCTGCTGCATCTGCTGGGCGGGCTCGACTCGCCGACTTCCGGGAACATCACCCTGATGGGGCGCGATCCTTTTGCGATTTCCGAGGCCGAACGCTGCGAGCTGCGCAACCGCGCGCTCGGCTTCGTCTACCAGTTCCACCATCTGCTGCCCGAGTTTTCCGCGCAGGAAAACGCTGCCATGCCGTTTCTCATCCGCCGCATGGCGCGCGCCGAGGCGCTGGCGCGTGCCGCCGCCATTCTCGATGAGGTCGGCCTCGGCCATCGTCTCGACCATCGCCCCGGCGAACTCTCCGGCGGCGAGCGCCAGCGCGTCGCCATCGCCCGCGCGCTGGTCACGCAGCCGGCGTGCATCCTCGCCGACGAGCCCACCGGCAACCTCGACCGCCACACCGCCGACGCGGTGTTCGATCTGATGCGCGAGCTCAACCGCAAACACGGGACCAGCCTGGTCGTCGTCACCCATGACGCCGAACTGGCGGCGCGCATGGACCGGCAGCTTCGGCTGGTCGACGGAAGCCTGCAGCCGGCCTGAGCCTTCGGCGCGATGCGGCTCACCCTCATCGCGTTCTGTCTGGGGGTGTGGCTGCTGCAACAGCAGGCCACGCTGCCATCTGCGCGCTGGTTGTGGCTGTTGCCGCTGCTTCTGGCAGTGCTGTGGCTACCGGCGCGTACCCGACCGCTTGCCGAATTCATGCGCCGACTCGGCATCGCGCTGCTGTGCGTGGCGCTCGGCTTTGCATGGGCTGCCTGGCGGGCGGATGCGCGGCTGGCTGAACGCCTGCCCACGCACTGGCAGGGCATCGATATCGAACTGGTCGGCGTGATCGCCGATCTGCCGCACGCCAACGCACGCGGCGAACGCTTCGTGTTCGACGTCGAGCAGGTCCTCACTGCCAATGTGCCGGCTTTGGATCGGGTCCAGCTGACGCGCTACTGGCCACGCGAGGCCACCCATTTCAACACGCGCATGCGGGCCGGGGAACGCTGGCGCCTGACCGTGCGGATGAAGAGGCCCTACGGCACCAGCAATCCGCACGGCTTCGACCTCGAGGCCTGGATGCTGGAGCGTGGCATCCAGGCCAGCGGCTATGTGCGCGAACTTCCTGCACCTCAACGCCTCGACATCCAGGCTGCCACGCCCGCTGCCTGGATCGCCGCTAGCCGCGCCGGGGTCCGCGAACGCATCTTCGCAACCCTGGGTGACGCGCCCTATGTCGGGGTTATCGCCGCGCTGGTGGTCGGTGACCAGCGCAGCATTCCGCATCACCAGTGGCGCGCGTTCACCCGCACCGGCGTCAACCACCTGCTGAGCATTTCCGGCCTGCACGTCACCATGATTGCAGCCCTTGCTGGCTGGCTGGTGGCGAGCGTCTGGCGGCGTCTGCCGCGCCATGCGGAACGCCTGCCTGCGCGTCAGGCCGGACTCGTCGCAGCGGTGCTGGCGGCATTCGGCTATGCCCTCTTGGCCGGATTCCAGGTGCCGGCGCAGCGCACCCTGTTCATGCTGATCGTGCTGGCGCTGGCTTTCTGGGGACGACGCGAGCCCCGTCCCTTCACGGCGCTGGTCGTGGCGCTGTTCGTCGTCCTGCTGATCGACCCATGGGCGGTACTGTCGGCCGGATTCTGGCTGTCGTTCGGCGCCATGGCCGCGATCCTGTGGGTGAGCCTGGGTCGGGTGGCGATGCCCGGCACCTGGCGCGGATGGGTGACGGTGCAGGGTGCGGTCACCCTGGCGCTGGCGCCGGTTCTGCTACTGCTGTTTCAGCAGGTTTCGCTGATCTCACCTCTGACCAATGCGGTCGCGATTCCGCTGGTGAGCTGGCTGATTACCCCGCTCGCGCTGCTGGGCGTGCTGATTCCGCCGTTGTGGCATGTGGCAGCGTGGCTGATGACCTGGCTGGGCGTCGGGCTGGCCTGGGCGAGCAATCTGCCGCTGGCGGTGACGAGCCTGCCTGCGCCGGACTGGTGGGCAGTTTTACTGGCGCTGGTCGGCACCGTGTGGACGCTCTTGCCGCGCGGATTTCCGTTGCGTCTCTTGGGGCTGCTGCTGTGGCTGCCGCTGCTGTTTCCGTTACGCGATGCCATGGCGCCAGAGCACTTTCGCGTCGAGGCGATCGACGTCGGGCAGGGCACAGCCGTGCTGATACGCACTGCGAATCATGCGCTGCTATACGACACCGGCGCGGCATTCGCCGACAGCGATTCAGGCGAGCGCATCATTGTCCCCTACCTGCGCGCATCGGGTGTCGGGGAATTGTCTGGACTGATCGTCTCGCATGACGACAACGACCACAGCGGCGGTATGCGCTCGGTGCTGCGCGACATCCCCAGCGGCTGGTTGCTGCACGGACTGCCGGCCGCCAGTCCGCTGCTCGATGGCGTACGGGCTGCACGCCAGTGTAAGCGCGGCCAGCGCTGGAACTGGGACGGTGTGTTGTTCGAAATCCTGAATCCCGTGCCTGCGGCCTACGCCGAAACGCGCCGCCGCGACAACGACTTCAGCTGCGTGCTGCGGGTCAGGAGCGAACGCCATAGCGTGCTGTTGACGGGCGATGGCGAAAGGCGGACGGAACTCGAATTGCTGGAGTCCGACCTGGTGACCCCGGTGGACGTCCTGTTCGCCGGGCATCACGGCAGCCGCACCTCGTCCATCCCTGAATTCGTCGCGGCGACCCGGCCCGAATGGGTCGTCTTCACCCTCGGCCACCGTAACCGCTACGGCCACCCGCATCCCCACGTCGTGGCGCGCTTCCGCGATATCGAGGCGCGCATGCTGCGCAGCGATTCCGGCGGGCTGATCCGCCTCGATTTTGGCGAAGCCGGGGTCGAGGCCTCACAATATCGACCCACCCACCGCCGCTACTGGCAGGCTGATTGATCGAGACCATGACTGAAACCTCGAAGCCCCGCTGCTTTGAAGCGACCGACCTCGAATCCGCCCGGCAGGCGCTGGCGCGCGTGCTGCCGGTGGCGGAAAACGATCTGCCCTGGCGCGCGCTGGAGCACGTGCACCAGCAACTGGGGGCAAGCGATGCGTTCGCGCACAGCGTCGGCGCGGCCTTGATCGTGGCAGAGTTGAGGGTTGGGGCGGATGCAGTGGCTGCAGCCTTGCTGCATGCCTGCCTGGGCGAGGCACCGGAATTCGATACTCGCTTCGGCACCGCTGCTCGACTCGCCCGCGGGGTGGCCGCCATGGCGCGCATCGAGGCGCTGGCCGCCAGCACGACCGACAAGCGGGTCGATCCGCATGCCCAGCTGGAAGCGTTGCGTCAGATGGTGCTGGCGATGGTAGAGGACATCCGCGTAGTACTGGTGAAACTGGCCGAGCGCACGCACGCCTTGCGTTGTGTCGCCAGCCAGGATGACGCCACTCGCGAAGCGCTCGGCCATCAGGCGCGCGAGCTGTTCGCGCCGCTGGCGAACCGGCTCGGCGTGTGGCAGATCAAGTGGGAAATGGAGGACTGGGCGTTCCGCTATCTGGAACCCGACACCTACAAATCCATCGCCGCGCAGCTCGATGAAAAACGCGCCGACCGCGAGGCTTATATACTGGGCATCATCGAGCGCCTGCAGTCCGAACTTGCGCTGCATGGCATCGAGGCCGAAGTCACCGGGCGCCCCAAGCACATCGCCAGCATCGTCAACAAGATGCGGCGCAAGCGCCTGAGCTTCGAACAGCTGTACGACATCCGCGCGGTGCGCGTGCTGGTGAAGCACGAGATCGACTGCTACACCGTGCTTGGCCTGGTGCACAACCTGTGGCAGCCGATCCCGGGCGAATTCGACGACTACATCTCGCAGCCCAAGAGCAACGACTACCGCTCGCTTCACACCGCCGTCATCGGACCTGAAGACCGCGCGCTCGAAGTGCAGATCCGCACCTTCGACATGCACCGGCATGCCGAACTCGGCGTCGCCGCGCACTGGCGCTACAAGGAAGGCGGCCGCCAGGACGCGCAGTACGAGGAAAAAATCGCATGGTTGAGGCGCATCCTGGAATGGAAGGACGACGTCGCCGACAGCAGCGAGTTCACCGAACAGTTCAAGACCGAACTGTTTCATGACCAGGTCTACGTGCTGACGCCGCAGGGGCGGGTGGTGGCGCTCGACCGTGGCGCGACGCCGGTGGATTTCGCCTACGCGCTGCACACTGATCTGGGTCATCGTTGCCGCGGCGCCAAGGTCAACGGCGCGATGGTGCCGCTCAACACAGCGCTGGACAACGGCCAGCGCGTCGAGATCGTCAGCGTGAAAGACGGCGCGCCCAGCCGCGATTGGCTCAACCCCGCGCTCGGCTACCTGGCCACCCATCGCGCGCGCTCCAAGGTGCGTGCCTGGTTCCGCCAGCGCGACGTAGGCGAACAGGTCGGTCTTGGCCGCACTCTTCTGGACAAGGAGCTCAAGCGCCTGGGCGTGGTGGACGCGAACCAGGAAAAGCTCGCGCAGCGGCTCAAGTTCGGCAAGGTGGACGAGTTCCTTGCCGCGCTGGGTCGTGGCGACGTCGGCCAGCGCGACTTGGTCAACGCCCTGCAGGAATCCGGCAAGGTCATACCCGCCCTGACGCCCACCAGCAAACCTCGGGTGCGTGCCAAGTCCGGCAATCCGGTCACCATTCCGGGGCTGGGCGACGTGCCGCTGACGCTGGCGCGCTGTTGCAAACCCCAGCCGCCCGAGACCATCGTCGCCTATACCACGGTGGGGCGCGGGCTCACCGTGCATCGCGCAGACTGTTCTGCGCTCAAGCGTGCCAACCCCGCCCGCATGCTGCCGGCCGAGTGGGTGCTCGACGCCGGTGCCGCATTCGAAGTGAACATTCATCTCAAGGCGTTTGACCGCCAGGGTCTGCTGCGCGATATTTCCGATGTCATCGCGAAAGACAAGCTCGACGTGCTGCGCGTCAATACCGAGAGCCGAGGCGAATATGCGCACATGCAGCTCACCGTTCGGGTCAAGGAATTGCAGCAGTTGTCGCGCCTGCTGGCGCGGCTGCAGCATGTGCAGAACGTGATCGAAGTGGGGCGGGGCTGATTTTTCGACTAATGTTGGGGTTCCCCGCTTGCTTGCATCTGATACATGACTGAGCCGGACAACTTCGAGGTTGATTTTTCACCCCGGGCGCCGTGGTGGCGAAACTGGAAAGTGATGCTGCCGCTGTGGTGCGCAATCGGTGCGCTGGTGTGGTTGGGATTGCACTTCAATGTGGATCGCAGTGTGATTGCCGGCAGCGTGGTGGCCGTGGGGCTGGTCTCCAATGCCTTTGCCTGGCTCCTGGGCATCATCACGCTGGTGCCGGTGATCGGCCCGATCATCGTCAAGGTTCTGTCGATCGGCTTTATCTGGCTGCTCAACGCAGTCGGCTATCTGGTGTCCTACATCGCCATCCGGCGGGGCTACTCGAAGGATGTGCTGACCTACCGCGGCATCACGATCGCGACCATCATCGGCATCGTGATCGGCTTCGTGCTGGGCAAGCTGCTTTAAGCCGAGGCCAGAATCTCGCGCGCCAGCTGTTGCAGCCCGCTGGCCGACACATCTTCCGCGTGGAAGATCTGGTCGTTGGCTGAAGCGGCGTAATTGCGCGACAGCGACCTGAGATAAGCCGGGTCGTAGTGCTGTTCCAGCAGGGCCGCCACCAGTTCGGGCCAGGCCTCGCGGTTGACCAGCGCCTGCCATTCCGCGATGGTCTCGCTGCCGCGCAACTCGGTGAGAAATCCCAGCTGGCGGTTGATGGTCTCGGGATCATGCAGAAAGTGCACGTAATCCTCGGTCAACAACCGGATCCGCGCTGCCAGCGGCACTTCCAGCCGCAGGCAGCGGCTGGCGCGCATGGCCGTGATCAGCGCATCGGGCACCCGCAGCGCGCCGATCTTCTTGCTTTCCGACTCGACGAACACCGGTCGTGCGGGATCGAAACGGCTGAGCGCGAACCAGACCACGCTCTCGAAGCTTTTCTGCGACGGCTGGGGCTGGCCCGGCAGCGCACCCAGCAGTGAGCCCCGATGCGCGGCCAGTTCTTCGAGATCGAGCACCTGGGCGCCCTGCTCGGCCAGCGCCTGCAGCAGGCGGCTTTTGCCGCTGCCGGTCGGGCCGCTCAACACGCGATAGCTGAATAGCGCCGGCAGGCGGACAAGCTCGGCCACCACATGCCGGCGATAGGCCTTGTAGCCGCCGTCGAGCTGCATCGCGGCAAAGCCGATTTTCTGCAGGATGTGCGTCAGCGATCCGCTGCGGCTGCCGCCGCGCCAGCAATACACCAACGGGCGGTATGACTTCGGCTTGTCGGCAAACCAGACGTCCAGATGCTGCGCGATGTTGCGCGACACCAGCGCCGCGCCGACTTTTTTCGCCTCGAACGACGACACCTGCTTGTACAGGGTGCCGACACGCTCGCGCTCGGCGTCGTCCAGCACCGGCAGGTTGATGGCGCCGGGAATATGGTCTTCGGCAAATTCGCCGGGAGAGCGGACGTCGATGATCTCATCGAAGGCCGCAAGGTCGGCTACGTTGGCAGGCAAACTGGACTCAACTTTCAGGGGAAAACGCAGGGATGCGAACGGGTGTCTGCCATTGTCACATGGCCGCGGCCGTGGCTGAAAAATCCCGTGTCTGCCATGTTGCGGTCACGGGTAGGCTGCGCATGCAAATTCTGTGGGATCAGGCAACTGGGTGCGCGTAATGGTGGACGGCGCCCCGGCTCACTGTAGCCAAGGATAAACAGGACGCCAAGCGCGCGATGCGCCTGCGTCAATGAACGCCTAGACGACTTTCAGGGTCGCGGATTTGCGGTCATCCGTGCGCCGACTCGAGACTTTGCGGCGATCCGCCGTGATTTCGGGTGGCAATGCGGCACCTCGCGGGGCGACGCGACGGTCACCCAAACGGCGTTCCAGCGGGATGAACTCAACTTCGTAAACGGGCAGGGCAGACATCGGGCTTGTCCTTGCTTGTCGAGATAATGGCAATTGTAGTCAATATCTCGACACGCGTACAAGGAGAAACCGACCGATAAGCGGATTATTTCATCCGTTAGTCGGCGCTTTCTGCATTTAGTGCTGGGTGGTGCGCACCATCCGCTGTTTTTCGCGCAGCCACTCGCGGTCTTTTTCAGCTGCGCGCTTGTCGTGCTGCTTTTTGCCTTTGGCCAAGCCGATTTCCAGCTTGATGCGGCCTTTTGAATAGTGCATGTCGAGCGGCACCAGGGTGAAACCGGACCGTTCGGTCTTGCCGATGAGTTTGCTGATCTCGGCCGCGTGCAACAGCAGTTTGCGTGAACGCGTGGGATCGGGATGGATGTGGGTGGAGGCGGTCGGAAGCGGGCTGATGTGGCAGCCGATCAGATAGACGGCGCCATTCTTGACGACCACATAGGCTTCCTTCAGCTGCACCCGGCCGGCGCGGATGGCCTTGACTTCCCAGCCTTCGAGCACGAGGCCGGCCTCGAATTTTTCCTCGATGAAGTAATCGTGAAAGGCTTTTTTGTTGTCGGCGATGCTCATGGGTGACGGGCTTGCGTACAATCCTTGATTTTACAAGGCTTCAGTATCCCATGGCGCGCGTGGAAAAAAGTGTGCTGGTTGCACATACCCCGGAACGCATGTTTGAGTTGGTCGATCGGGTCGAGGATTACCCCGATTTCCTGCCCTGGTGCGGCGGCACCGAATTGAAGACGCGCGACGAACATCGCACGGTGGCAACGATCCATATCGCCTACATGGGAATACGCCAGCACTTCACCACGGAAAACATCAAATCGCACCCGCGCGAGATGCGCATCACCTTGCAGGACGGTCCGTTTTCCGAACTGGAGGGCGACTGGTCTTTTATTCCATTGGGGGATGAGGCCTGCAAGATTGAGTTTCGCCTGCAGTACGTGTTTTCCAGCCGGGTGCTGGAAACGATTCTGGCGCCCGTTTTCAGTCATATCACCAATAGCTTTGTCGATGCCTTTGTACGCCGAGCCGACGAGGTGTATGCCGTATGAGCGCAGCCCATATCAACGTCGAGGTCATTTATGCCTTGCCGGCGCAACAACCCCTGTTGCGGGTACAACTGGTCGAAGGCGCGACGGTGGAGGACGCCATTCGCGCATCGGGCGTGCTGGACGCTTTTCCCCAAATCGACCTTGCCAAAAACAAGGTCGGGATTTTCAGCAAGCTGGTCAAACTGGATGAAACGGTGCGCGACAAGGATCGGGTGGAAATCTATCGCCCACTGATCGCCGATCCCAAGGAAGTGCGTCGCAAACGCGCGGAGGAAGGCAAGGCCACCAAAAAAGGCGGGGGCGACGCCGCCCCCGAGAAAACCTCGGGCGCGGACGCTCCTGAAGCCGTGTGAAACCGCGCGGACTGTCTTGAAGCCGAATTACTTGCAGAAGTCGGAAACGGCCTTTTGGCTGTTAGCCAGCGCGTTAGCCCGCGCCGCATCGTCCATGTAGGTTCGCTGCCCGGCGGTATTGGTTGTGTAAGTGCGCGTGCTGTTTTGCAGGGTGCTGAGGTTGCTGCGTGCCTTGGCACAGTTTTCACGCTGGATGCGTGCCTGCTCGGCTTCCTTTTCGGCCTTGGCGCGCGCTTCCTCAGTCTCCTTGCGGCGCTTCTGGTAAGCCTGATCCTTGGCGTCGAGGGTTTGCTTGGCCTGGCTCGTGGTTTCGGCCTGGCCCGCTCCGGTGCCTTTGATGACCTGGGCGTTTGCTGCCGGCGGCTGGTCCGTGTAGTGCACCTTGCCCTGGGCATCCGTCCATTTGTAAAGGTCGGCATGCGCGGGTGCGGCTAACGCTAACGCCAGTGCGCCCAAAAATAAAAGCCTTCCGGCGTGATACCGGAAGGCCTGTTTGCCGGAACGGGACAAATCAATCACCAACTTTGAGCATCGGGTAGTTGAGTTGGGCCAGACCTTTCTGGACATGGTCGCTGGCCAGTTTTGACTGCTTCAGCACCGTTGCGCTGTCGCCTTTTGCCGCAGCTTCTTCGGCAGCCTTCAGCGCGGCATCTGCGGTCGTCCACAGTGCATTCTTGGCCTTGGCATCCTTGACAGCAGCCTGGGCAGCAGTGAGCGCAGTCTGCGCTTCGGCGCTGAGGGTTGCTTTGGCTGCCGCGGGCTTGGCGTCCGTCTTGGTTTGCATATCGGCACAGCCGGACAGGCCCAGCAGGGCGGCAGAAGTCAGGGCAAGCAAAACTTTGGACATTGTTTTATCTCCTCGAGTTGTATGGCGTTCAGGTGTCGGGCTATTGAACCGTGCGCCCTAGCAGGTTGAATGCTGACGCAAAGTTAGCTGCAACAGGCACGGGAGTCAACCGCCAGCCGACTATTTGGGTTGGTAGATTACGACCAAAGGCAGTGTGCTTGTCGCTGGTTTGTGTGGGGCGGGGCCGGGCGCGTATAATTCCGCTTTGCGTTAAGGAAAGCCCATGCGTGTTCTGCAAAAAGCGCTGACGTTCGACGACGTTCTGCTCGTTCCCGCCCATTCTGCCATCCTCCCTCGCGAAGTCAGCCTGTCCACGCAGTTGACCCGCACGATCACCCTGAATCTGCCGCTGTTGTCTGCCGCCATGGATACGGTAACCGAGGCGCGGTTGGCGATTGCGCTGGCGCAGGAAGGCGGCATCGGCATCATCCACAAGAACATGAACGCCGAAATGCAGGCAGCGCAGGTTGCAGCGGTCAAGCGCTTCGAATCCGGCGTGGTCAAGGACCCCATTACTGTCACCCCGCAGATGACGGTGCGCCAGGTGCTCGAGATTACCCGCGCGAAGCGCATTTCCGGCCTGCCGGTGATCGATGGCGGCAGGGTGGTCGGCATCGTCACCAACCGCGATCTTCGCTTTGAAACCAGGCTCGACCAGCCGGTGGCCAACATCATGACGCCGAAAGAGCGGCTGGTGACGGTGAAGGAAGGTGCCAATCGCGACGAGGCGATGGCGCTGTTGCACAAGCATCGCCTGGAACGCGTGCTGGTGGTGAACGACGCCTTCGAGCTGTGCGGTCTGATTACCGTCAAGGACATCCAGAAATCGAGCGAGCATCCGCTGGCGTGCAAGGATGCCATGGGTCGCCTGCGCGTCGGCGCTGCGGTCGGCACCGGCGAAGGCACCGAAGAACGCGTGGCTGCACTGGTGGCTGCCGGGGTTGATGTGATCACGGTGGATACGGCGCATGGCCATTCCAAGGGCGTCCTCGAGCGCGTGCGCTGGGTCAAGCAGAACTTCCCCGAAGTCCAGGTCATCGGCGGCAACATCGCCACCGCGGCGGCTGCAGCGGCTTTGGTCGAACACGGCGCCGACGCGGTCAAGGTGGGTATCGGCCCCGGTTCAATTTGCACCACGCGCATGGTCGCGGGTGTCGGTGTGCCGCAGATCACTGCGGTGGCGAATGTGTCCGATGCCCTGGCGGGCAGCGGCGTCGGCGTGATTGCCGACGGCGGCATTCGCTATTCCGGAGATATCTCCAAGGCGCTGGCTGCCGGCGCCAACTGCGTCATGCTCGGCGGTCTCCTGGCCGGTACCGAGGAAGCGCCGGGCGATATAGAGCTGTTCCAGGGCCGCTCCTACAAGTCGTATCGCGGCATGGGCTCCCTGGGCGCCATGCAGCAGGGATCAAGCGACCGGTATTTCCAGGACACCGAAAAAAGCGCCGAGAAGCTGGTTCCCGAAGGCGTCGAAGGCCGCGTGCCCTACAAGGGCAGCGTGCTGGCGGTGATCCACCAGCTGATGGGTGGCCTGCGCTCGTCGATGGGCTACCTGGGCGTGGCCACCATTACCGACATGCATGCAAAGGCGGAATTCGTCGAAATCACTTCGGCCGGCGTGCGCGAATCGCACGTGCACGACGTGCAGATCACCAAGGAAGCACCCAACTACCGAGTGGAATAACAGCTCGCAGCCGACAGTACGGAGAGGGACGCATGGGCAACAACCGTTTGGCGGCAGCCGTGGTGATGGCTTTGGGGATGGTGATCGCGGCCTGGCTGCTCGCTGACGGCATCGTCAAGTTCAAGCAGTTCGAACGCAGCGTCGAGGTCAAGGGCCTGGCCGAGCGCGAAGTCCCCGCTGATACGGCGATCTGGCCCATCGCCTTCAGCGAGGCGGATGCCGACCTGGCCCACCTGTATCAGACCCTGCAGAACAAGAACGGCGTCATCATCGATTTCCTGCAGTCGCAGGGATTCAAGCCAGAAGAAATCTCCGTTTCCGCGCCGTCGATCAACGACCGGCAGGCGCAGGATTACGGCAACGCCGAGCTGGCCAACCGCCTGCGCTACACCGGCAAATCCGTGGTCACCGTTTACACCCGGCAGGTGGACGCCGTGCTCAAGGCCATGCCGAAACTCGCGGTGCTGGGTGAGCAGGGGATCGCGCTCAATACCGGCGATTACGAGAACCGCGCGCGTTTCCTGTTCACCAGCCTCAATGCGCTGAAGCCCACGATGATCGAGGAGGCCACCCGCAACGCCCGCCAGGCCGCAGAAAAATTTGCCAAGGATTCCGCCAGCACCCTGGGCAAGATCAAGCGCGCCAGCCAGGGGCAATTCAGCATCGAGGACCGGGACGGAAGCACCGCGCACATCAAGAAGGTGCGTGTGGTTTCCACCGTGGACTACTTTTTAGCCGACTGATACAAGAACCCAATATTTATGCACCAGAAAATCCTCATCCTCGACTTCGGTTCTCAGTACACCCAGCTCATCGCCCGCCGCGTGCGCGAGGCCGGGGTCTATTGCGAACTGCACTCCAACGACGTGACCGAGCAATTCGTGCGCGACTTCGCCCCGGCCGGCATCATCTTGTCGGGTGGACCCAGTTCGGTATACGAAGAGGAAACCCCGCGCGCCCCGCAAGTCGTGTTTGACCTCGGCGTGCCGGTGCTGGGCATCTGCTACGGCATGCAGACCATGGCGGCGCAACTGGGCGGCCAGGTCGAATCCGCCGCCAAGCGCGAGTTCGGCTACGCCGAGATCCGCGCGCGCGGCCACACGCAGCTGCTGCGTGATATCCAGGACCGCGTCAACGACGAGGGCCACGGCCTGCTCGACGTGTGGATGAGCCACGGCGACAAGGTCACCGCGCTGCCCGCCGGCTTCAAGGTGATGGCGAGCAATGCCGCCACCCCGATCGCCGCGATGGCCGACGAAGAGCGCAAGTTCTACGGCGTGCAGTTCCATCCCGAGGTCACCCACACGCTGCAGGGCAAGAACATACTCAACCGCTTCGTGCGCGACCTGTGCGGCTGCGCGGGCGACTGGAACATGCCCGACTACGTCGACGAGGCGATCGGCAAGGTACGCAGCGAAGTCGGCAGCGACGAGGTCATTCTAGGGCTATCGGGCGGCGTCGATTCTTCGGTGGTCGCGACGCTGCTGCACAAGGCCATCGGCCAGCAGCTCACCTGCGTGTTCGTCGACAACGGCCTGCTGCGCCTGAACGAGGCTGAGCAGGTGATGCAGACCTTTGCCGACAACCTCGGCGTCAAGGTCATCCATGTCGACGCGCGCGACCGCTTCATGGACGCGCTCGCCGGCGTCACCGACCCCGAGCAGAAGCGCAAGATCATCGGCCGTGAATTCGTCCACGTGTTCCAGGAAGAAGCCGAGAAGCTGCCGAACGCCAAATGGCTGGCGCAGGGCACCATCTATCCCGACGTCATCGAATCGGCCAGCGCCAAGACCAAGAAGGCGCACACCATCAAGAGCCACCATAACGTCGGCGGCCTGCCCGACACGCTGCATCTCAAATTGCTGGAGCCGCTGCGCGAACTGTTCAAGGACGAAGTGCGCGAGCTCGGCATTGCCTTGGGCCTGCCGCACGACATGGTGTATCGCCATCCCTTCCCCGGCCCCGGCCTCGGCGTGCGCATCCTCGGCGAAGTGAAGCGCGAATACGCCGACCTGCTGCGCCGTGCCGATGCCATCTTTATAGAGGAACTGCGCGCCAGCGGCTGGTACGAGAAAACCTCCCAGGCCTTCGCCGTGTTCCTGCCGGTGAAGTCCGTCGGCGTCATGGGCGACGGCCGGACGTATGACTATGTCGTCGCGCTGCGCGCCGTCGTCACCAGCGACTTCATGACCGCCCACTGGGCGGAATTGCCCTACACCCTGCTCGGCAAGGTCTCCAACCGCATCATCAACGAAGTGCGCGGGCTGAATCGCGTCGTGTATGACATCAGTGGGAAACCGCCGGCTACGATTGAGTGGGAGTAACGTTCTTGAGCCGTTGGGCGAGGGTCCCCGCGCAGCGGGGATCGACCCGGCGAAAAGGACGTGCCCGCGACACGCAGGCTTTTGTTTTGCGAAAAACTTCCAGAGCGGGCCCGCT
Organism: Thiobacillus sp.; assembly: GCA_019459325.1. Taxonomy (GTDB): domain Bacteria; phylum Pseudomonadota; class Gammaproteobacteria; order Burkholderiales; family Thiobacillaceae; genus Thiobacillus. The sequence goes on along the minus strand of JAIBFA010000033.1, from coordinate 29,921 downwards.
TGAGCCCCGCACCCCGTGAAAACCGTCGCTGTCATCGGCGGCGGCCCTGCCGGCCTCATGGCGGCCGAAATCCTTTCCCAAGGCGGCGTTCAGGTCGATCTCTACGACGCCATGCCGTCAGTCGGCCGCAAGTTCCTGCTGGCCGGGGTCGGCGGCATAAACATCACGCACTCCGAACCCTTCGCCGTTTTCCTGTCGCGCTATGGCGCGCGCGCCGAAACGATCAAGCCGCTGCTCGAAGCCTTTCCCCCCGACGCCTTGTGCGAGTGGATTCACGGGCTGGGGGTCGAGACCTTCGTCGGTTCGTCGGGGCGGATTTTTCCGAAAGACATGAAAGCCGCGCCACTCCTGCGTGCGTGGTTGCATCGCCTGCGCGAATCCGACGTGCGCTTTCATGTGCGGCATCGCTGGCTGGGCTGGACCGACGATGGAGCGCTGCACTTTGCAAACCCACAGGGTGAGTTGAACGTGGGCGCCGATGCAGTGGTGTTGGCGCTCGGCGGCAGCAGCTGGGCGAAGCTGGGATCGGACGGCGCGTGGGTGCCGCTGTTGCTTCAACGCGGGGTCGAGGTCGCGCCCTTGCTGCCGTCAAACTGCGGCTTCGACGTGGCGAACGGCTGGAGCGCGCACCTGCGCACCCGTTTTGCCGGCCAGCCGCTGAAAACCGTGACGCTGCGATTCAGCGATGCGGCCGGACAGACGCATGAACGCCGTGGCGAGCTGATGTTGTCCGACACCGGCATCGAGGGCAGCCTGGTGTATGCGCTGTCGGCGCCGCTGCGGGACACGATCGCGGCACAGGATACGGTGACGGTTCAGCTCGACCTGGCGCCCGACAAGACCCTCGACCGGGTCATGGCCGAAGTCGCCCATCCGCGCGGTGCGCGTTCGCTCTCCAGCCATCTGCAAAGCCGCGCCGGCATCAAGGGCGCGAAAATGGCGTTGCTGCGCGAACTTCTGTTACCCGATCAACTGAACGACCCGGCGCAGCTCGCCCACGCGATAAAATCGCTGCCGATTACGCTTGCGTCCCCGCGCCCGCTCGACGAGGCGATCAGCAGCGCCGGCGGCGTGCGCTTCGAGGCGCTCGACGAACAGCTGATGCTGCGCCAGCTGCCCGGCGTGTTTTGCGCGGGCGAGATGCTCGACTGGGAAGCCCCCACCGGCGGCTATCTGCTGACGGCCTGCTTCGCCAGCGGACGCGCCGCTGGGCAGGGCGCCTTGAATTACCTGAAAACTCACCATGCTTCGACTGACTGAACTCAAACTCCCTCTTGATCATCCTGCGGACGCCTTGCGCGTGGTGATCCTGAAGCGCCTGGAACTGGCGGATGACGATCTGATCAGCTTCAGCATTTTCAAGCGCAGCTACGACGCGCGCAAAAAGCATGCGCTGCTGCTGGTCTACGCGGTCGACGTCGAGGTGAAAAACGAGGCGGCGCTGTTGAAGAAATTCCGCAACGACCGCCACCTCGTGCCGACGCCGGACATGGACTACCAGTTCGTCGGCCATGCGCCGGAGAGCCTGGACGAACGCCCGATCGTGGTCGGCTTCGGACCCTGCGGCATCTTCGCCGCGCTGGTGCTGGCGCAGATGGGTTTCAAACCCATCGTGCTGGAGCGCGGCAAGGCGGTGCGCGAGCGCACCCAGGACACCTGGGGACTGTGGCGCAAGCACGTGCTCAATCCGGAATCCAACGTGCAGTTCGGCGAGGGTGGGGCGGGCACGTTTTCCGACGGCAAGCTCTACAGCCAGATCAAGGACCCCAAACATCTGGGGCGCAAGGTGCTGACCGAGTTCGTCAAGGCGGGTGCGCCGGAGGAAATTCTCTACGTGTCGAAACCGCATATCGGCACCTTCCGCCTGGTCGGCATGGTCGAGACCATGCGGCACGAGATCGAGGCGCTGGGTGGCGAGATCCGCTTCCAGCAGCGCGTCACCGACGTGCTGATCGAGGAGGGTGCCAAGGGTAAAAATATCCGCGGCGTGACGCTTGCCAGCGGCGAGACGCTCGCCAGCAATCACGTCATCCTCGCGCTCGGCCACAGTGCGCGCGACACGTTCGAGATGCTGCACAAGCGCGGCGTCTACATGGAAGCTAAGCCGTTTTCCATCGGCTTTCGCATCGAGCACCCGCAGTCGCTGATCGACAAGGCGCGGCTGGGCCCCAGTGCCGGCAATCCGCTGATCGGTGCGGCGGACTACAAGCTGGTGCACCACGCCAAGAACGGCCGTTCGGTCTACAGCTTCTGCATGTGCCCCGGCGGCACGGTGGTGGCGGCCACCTCCGAACCGAACTGCGTGGTGACCAACGGCATGAGCCAGTATTCGCGCAACGAGCGCAACGCCAACGCCGGCATCGTCGTGGGCATCACGCCAGAGGATTTTCCAGGCAAGGACCCATTGGCCGGCATCGAGCTGCAGCGCAAGCTGGAGGCGCGCGCATTCGAACTCGGCGGCGGCAATTACGACGCGCCGGGCCAGCTGGTCGGCGACTTCATCGAGGGCAAGCCCTCGACCCAACTCGGCAGCGTCGAGCCTTCGTACAAGCCCGGCGTGCATCTCACCGACCTCGCCTCCGCGCTGCCGGACTACGCCATCGAGGCGATCCGCGAGGCGCTGCCGGCGTTCGACCAGCAGATCAAGGGCTTTGCGATGAAGGACGCGGTGCTGACCGGGGTCGAGACGCGCACTTCGTCACCGCTGCGCATCACCCGGGGCGATGATTTCCAAAGCCAGAATGTCAAAGGCCTGTACCCGGCGGGTGAGGGCGCAGGCTATGCCGGCGGGATTCTCTCGGCCGGGGTGGACGGCATCAAGGTTGCCGAGGCGGTGGCGCGCGACATGCTCGGGCTGGACGCCGTGGGCTCGGGCGCGCAACCGGGGCCGGGCTGCAGCTATTGAGATCGCGCGCCGGTAGCGGGATCAGGGTTTGGCTGAGGCCGTGACCAGTTGCCGATAGGCCGCATCGGCCAGCTGCTGGATCGCCTGGCGTCCGATCTGGCCCGACAGCGCATAGCCGAAATCCCCATCGATCCAGTAGAACACGTCGACGCCGCTTTCTGTCGCGTGGCGGAAGCTCGTCGCCGTGTTGCCCGCCACGGCGCGGCGCACGTAAAGCGTGACGCGGCGCTCGATCTTGTCCTGGTACATGAACTGCGCGACCGGGCCGGTTTCGCCGGTGAGCAGCCGGCCGCCCAGCAGTTCGAATCCCTGCGCGCTGAAATCCGGCGCCTGCAATTGGGTGCCGACGCGCTTGGACAGCCAGGCCACAAGATGCTCGGCATGGGCGGCGTCGATTTCGACCGGATGGCGCGCTTCGGGGCTGAACACGGCATGGGCGATGGCGGCGTCACGGGCGAGGTAGGCGGTCGGTGCGGTGGGCGCTTGCTCGCCGCTGCCGAGGCCGATGGCGTAGCCGACGAGGCCGGTCACCAGCATGGCCAACGTCGCTGCCATCGCCCTGAACGGCGCGGGCAGGGCGGGGCGGCGCGTGGCGCGCACCAGGTTCAGCGGCAGCGGCTCGTTGAGCACACTGTCGAAGGCGGCATGCAGGGACTGGTTCTGTCCGATCCAGTCCTGCACCCGCGCAGCATCCTCCGGGTGGGCCGCCAGCCAAGCCTCGACCTCGAGACGGCGCGCCGCGGGCAGGGTGCCATCCACATAGGCGTGGAGTTCGTGTTCGTGCACGGTGTCGGTCATCTCACAAGCTTCAGTTTGATTTCGGATTCGCCCGCCAGCATCTGCCGCATCCGCTCGCGCGCACGCGACAGCCGCGACATCACGGTGCCGGCCGGCACGCCCAGCACCTGGGCGGCTTCGGCGTAGCCGAATTGCTCCAGCCCCACCAGCAGCAGGACTTCGCGCTGTTCCTCGGGCAGCCGCGCCAGCGCGGCGTGGATGTCGCGCGCGGCCAGCGCTTCCATCTGTCCGCCGCTCACCGGCTCGTCGAGCGCATCCTCCATGACGGTTTCCTGCGGACGGCGGACACGGATCTGGTTGACGAACAGGTTGTGCATCAGGGTGAACAGCCAGGCGCGCAGATCGCTGCCGGGCTGCCACAGGTCGAGCTTCGCCAGCGCGCGCTCGAGCGTGTCCTGGACCAGGTCGTCGGCGCGATTGACGTCACCCGTCAGCGCCCGGGCATAGCGGCGCAGGCGGGGGAGATGCTCGATCAGGTCTGGCCGGGCGCGCACTCAGGGTTTGGCGGTGTGCCACACGTTGTTGACGCCGTCGCCGGTCATGTCGCCCGGCTTCTGGTCCTTGGTCCACAGGTAGAGCGGTTTGCCCTTGTAGGACCACTGCTTCGAACCGTCGTCGCGGGTGATGACGGCGTAGTCGCCGCTGGCCTTGTCGGATGCGGCGGCGGTCAGGGGCGGCCATTTCTGGGCGCAGTCGCCATTGCAGGCGCTCTTGCCGGAACCGGCCACGTCCTTGTCGAAAACATACAGCGTCATGCCTGCGGGATTGGTAAGCACGCCCATCTCGGTCTTGGCGGGCGATGCGGCATAGGGGCTGGCGCAGGCGACCAGCATGCTCAGGGCGGCGAGTGAGGTGGCGAATGAGGTGTTCATGGCGTTTCCTTGTTCAAGGGTTGAGAAGAATGGGCAAGTCTGGGCTTGCATGGACGTGAACACCTCTGATGCCCAGTTTATTCCCGTTCGACTCGATATTTTTCAGGATGGCCGGTTTGACCGGGTCCGGTGGCACGCCAGTCAGACCGAAAAAACTGCTTGCAAATTTTCAAACGTTTCAATTATTATTGAAACATGGAAACGAAAACCGTCGTCACTGCCCTTGCCGCCCTGGCCCAGGATTCCCGCCTGGCCATCTTCCGCGCCTTGGTTCAGGCCGGCCCGGCCGGCCTTGCCGCCGGCAGGATCAGCGAACTCACCGGCATCGCGCCGTCCTCGCTGTCCTTCCACCTGAAGGAACTGTCACACGCCGACATGGTGAGCTCGCAGCAGGCCGGGCGCTTCGTCATCTACACCGCAAATTTCGCCACCATGAACACGCTGCTCGGTTTTCTCACCGAAAACTGCTGCGGCGGCAACCCCTGCTCGCCGGTGTGCACCCCGGCCTGCGTCCCCGAAAAGGAGCCAACATGAAACGCCTGCACGTACACGTCGCGGTCGACGATCTGGCCGCCAGCATCAAGTTCTATTCCACGATGTTCGCCGCCGAGCCGACCGTCACCAAGGGCGACTACGCCAAGTGGATGCTTGACGATCCGCGCGTCAACTTCGCGATCTCGGCGCGCGGCGCTGCGGCCGGCCTCAACCATCTGGGCGTGCAGGTCGAAAACGCCGACGAACTGGCCGAAATGAACGCGCGCCTGCAGAAGCTCGACGCCGAAGTGGTCGAGGAAATGGGCACCGCCTGCTGCTACGCCAAGTCGGACAAGTACTGGGCGACCGACCCCACCGGCATCGCCTGGGAGACCTACCACACGCTCGACAGCATCCCGGTGTTCGGCGGGCCGTCGGCAGGCGGCTGCTGCGTGCCCGAGCCTGCAGTGGAAAAAGCGGCCTGCTGCACCCCGGTCCAGTCGGCGGCGGGCGGTTGCTGCTAAGTTTTTCTTTCATTCATCAAGGGAGCCATCGTGGCTGAAAAAACCTATACCGTGCTGGTGCTGTGCACCGGCAATTCCTGTCGCTCGCAAATGGCCGAAGTGCTGCTGAACCACGACCTCGCCGGCCAGGTGCGCGCGCTCTCCGCCGGCACCCGGCCGCAGCCGAAAGTGGCCGACGGCGCGATCGCTGCGCTGAAAGAGGCCGGCCTCAACACCGACGGCCTGCACCCGAAGGACGTCGACGCCGTGATGAACGAGGACATCGACCTGGTGGTGACCGTGTGCGACAACGCCAAGGAAGCCTGTCCGATCTTCCCCAAGCCGATCCCGGCCCTCCACCTGCCGTTCCACGACCCGCACGGCGAGCCGCTGGAGAGCTTCCTCGCGGTACGCGACGACATCCGCACCCGGCTCATCGCGGCAGTGCGCGAAAAGCTCGGCCTGCAAGCCGCTGCTGCCTGAACCGACGGAGACGCTGCCATGGCCGAACCCGTCTTCAATGTGCTGTTCCTGTGCACCGGCAATTCGGCGCGCTCGATTCTGGCCGAGTCGCTGCTGAACAATCTGGGCAAGGGGCGCTTCCAGGCGTTCAGTGCGGGCAGCCACCCGGCCGGGCAGGTCAACCCGTTTGCGCTGGCGTTGCTGGAGAAAAATCAGTTCCCTACCGATGAGCTGCGCAGCAAGCCGTGGGACGAATTCGCGCAGGCCGGCGCGCCGCGCCTCGATTTCGTCATCACCGTGTGCGACAAGGCAGCGGGCGAAGTCTGCCCGGTGTGGCCGGGGCAGCCGATGACCGCGCACTGGGGCATCCCCGACCCGGCTGCGGTCGAAGGCAGCGACGAGGTCAAGCGCCATGCCTTCGTCGATGCGATGAACCAGCTGCAGCGACGCGTCTGCATGTTCGTCAGCCTGCCATTTGAAAAGCTGGACCGCATGAAGCTGCAGCAGGCCGTGCGCGAGATCGGCAAGACCGCATGAGTGCGCAGTGCGAAGTGACCGGCAAGCGCGCTGCCAGGATGGGTGGGGCAGCGGTGCCGATGAATCTGTTCGAGCGCTGGCTCACGCTGTGGGTGGCGCTGTGCATCGTCGCCGGCGTGCTGCTGGGCCAACTTTTCCCCGCGCCATTCCAGGCGCTGGGGCGGATGGAAGTGGCGCAGGTGAATCTCCCGGTCGGCCTGCTGATCTGGGTGATGATCATCCCCATGCTGATGAAAATCGACTTCGGTGCCTTGCATCAGGTGAAATCGCACTGGAAAGGCATCGGCGTCACGCTCTTCGTCAACTGGGCGGTGAAGCCATTTTCCATGGCGCTGCTGGCGTGGATATTCATTCGCCATGTATTTGCTCCTTACCTGCCGGCGGAACAGCTCGACAGCTACGTCGCCGGCCTCATCCTGCTGGCCGCCGCGCCGTGCACTGCGATGGTGTTCGTGTGGAGCCGGCTGACCGGCGGCGACCCGTATTTCACGCTGTCGCAGGTGGCGCTGAACGACGCCATCATGATCGTCGCCTTCGCGCCCATCGTCGGCCTGCTGCTCGGGCTGTCGGCGATCGTGGTGCCGTGGGATACGTTGTTCACCTCGGTGGTGCTGTACATCGTCATCCCGGTGATCCTGGCGCAGATTTGGCGCAAGCTGCTGCTGAAGCGCGGGCAGGCGGCGTTCGACGCGACCATGGCGCAGCTTGGCCACGCCTCGATCCTCGCGCTGCTCGCGACGCTGGTGCTGCTGTTCGCCTTCCAGGGCGAGCAGATCATCGCGCAGCCGCTGATCATCGCGCTGCTGGCGGTGCCGATCCTGATCCAGGTGTTCTTCAACTCGGGGCTGGCCTACTGGCTGAACAGGAGAGTGGGCGAGAAGCACAGCGTCGCCTGCCCGTCGGCACTGATCGGCGCGTCCAACTTCTTCGAGCTGGCGGTGGCGGCGGCGATCGCGCTGTTCGGCTTCCAGTCGGGCGCGGCGCTCGCCACCGTGGTCGGCGTGCTGATCGAGGTGCCGGTGATGTTGCTGGTGGTGAAGATCGTCAACCGCAGCAAAGGATGGTATGAAGCGGGTTTGCCTTCCCGTTGAGAGAAATGTCATGCTGAAACGTTTTGTCCTGTTGGCGCTGGCCGCCGTGGCCGGATTCACCCTGATGAATGCCCGGGCCGATTTCCAGCCCCGCGCCGAACAGGTCGTCGACAACGTCTACGCCCTCGTCGGCCCGCTGGGCCAGCGCAGCGCCGACAACGACGGCCTCAACGCCAACTTCGGCTTCGTCGTCACGCCCCAGGGCGTGATCCTGATCGACTCCGGTGCCAGCCTGCTGGGCGCCAAAAAGATCGAGGCCGCCATCCGCAAGGTGACCCAGCAGCCGGTGCGCTGGGTCGTCAACACCGGCAGCCAGGATCATCGCTGGCTGGGCAACGACTATTTCGCCGGCAAGGGCGCCGAGGTCATCGCACTCGCCCGCACCGCGGCCACGCAGGCCGAATACGCGACGCAGCATATGGAAGGCATGAAGCGTTTCCTCGGCGAGCGCATGCAGGGTACCCAGCCGCTGCCCGCGCCGAAAACCCTGGCGGGAGATTTAGCCACGCTGGAGCTGGGCGGCGAGACGCTCGAGCTGGCTTACACCAACGCCCATTTCCCGGGCGACGCCTGGGTCTGGCTGCCGAAGCAGCGCGTGATGTTCAGCGGCGACCTGGTCTACGTCGACCGCCTGCTCGGCGTGCTGCCGTGGTCGAGCGTGAAGAACGGCCAGCAGGCCTTCCACGCGCTCGCCGCGCTGAAGCCCGCGCGCATCGTCCCCGGTCACGGCCGCGTTTGCGATCTGGCGCAGGCGCAGCGCGAGACTGGCGACTACTACGACTTCCTCGCCGAGAAAGTGGGTGCCGCGGCGCAGGAGATGGAACCGATGGACGCGACGCTCGACCGCTACGCCGACCTGCCCGAGTTCAGGCATCTTGAGAACTACGGCGACCTGCACCGGGCCAACATGAACCGCGCGTTCACGGAGTTCGAGTCGCAGTAATGTTCGACGCCTTCGCCAGTCTGCTGGTGTATCGCCTGGCCGGATTGGCGCCCGACACGCCCTTGGGTGCGGCGCTGCACTTCTTCGTCATGGATGTGGCGAAAATCCTGGTGCTGCTGACCACGGTGATCTACCTGATGGGCTGGCTGCGCGCGCTGCTCACTCCGGAAAAGGTGCGCGCGATGATGCGCGGCCGCTCCGGCCCCGGCGCGCGTCTGATGGCGGTGGGCCTGGGCGCGGTGACGCCGTTCTGTTCGTGTTCGTCGATTCCGCTCTTCATCGGCTTCGTCGAGGCCGGCATTCCGCTCGGCGTGACGCTGTCGTTCCTGATTGCCAGCCCCATGGTCAACCAGGTCGCCGTGGTGGTGCTGGCCGGCGTCATCGGCTGGCAGATGACGCTGATCTACGTGGCGACCGGCCTGACCGTCGCCTTCGTCGGCGGCTATGTGCTGCAGGCCTTCAAGCTGGAACGCTGGGTCGAGGACTACGTCTGGAAAATCCACATGGGCGAGACGGCGCTTGAGGTCGAGCAGGACAACAGCCTGCGCGCCCGCCACGACTATGCCTGGAACGAAGTGCGGCAGATCGTCGGCCGCATCTGGAAATACGTGCTGATCGGCGTCGGCATCGGCGCCGTCATCCACGGCTACGTGCCGCAAGACTTCGTCGCCAGGATCGCGGGCGACGGCAGCGTGCTCTCTGTGATCGTCGCCGTTCTGGTTGGCGTGCCGATGTATTCCGACGCGGTCGGCATCATCCCGGTGGCCGAGGCGCTGCTCGGCAAGGGCGTGCCGCTCGGCACCGTGCTGGCCTTCATGATGGCGGTGATCGCGCTGTCGCTGCCGGAAATGCTGATCCTGCGCAAGGTTGCCAAATGGCCGCTGCTCGGCATCTTCGCCGCCTATCTCGCCACTGCCTTCGTGCTGGTCGGCGTCCTGTTCAACGCCTTGAGGAGTGTCATCGCATGAGTACCGAACTGCATCCGTCCATCGTCGCCCTGGTCTCGCTGGCGGCCAATGTCGCGGCCAACCATCCCGGCCAGGGCCTGTGCCAGATCGACCGCCTGAAAGCCTACGGCGTGTCCCGTGAACAGATCGACACGGTGATCGAGATCGCCCGCCATATCCGCGATGAAACGGCACAAAAACTCGACGCCCGCTTCGACGAGGCCTACGTCGCCCATTTCGAACCCGCGGCGGCCGACAAGCTCGCCGGCATTGCGGTAGCAGGAGGTGGCGCATGCTGTACGCCCACGCCCTCCGGCAAATCATGCTGCTAAGCAGGAGAACGCCATGAAAGACATCAAGGTACTCGGCAGCGGCTGCGCCAACTGCAAAACCACGCTGAAACTCATTGAGGAGATCGCGCAGGCGCGTGGCGTGTCAGTCAATATCGAAAAGGTCGAGGACATGGCGGCTATCCTGGGGTACGGCGTCATGTCCACGCCCGGCGTAGTGATCGACGGCAAGGTGGTGCATGCCGGCGGCGTGCCGGATCGCAAGAAGATCGAAGGCTGGCTCTGACGGTTCAGCGAATGATCGGGAACCACCCCTGAGCGCACCCAAACTGTGTTTTGGCGTGGAAGCCCATGAGCCTTGAGCGCTCCCTTACCGCTGCAAGGCGGCGGAAATCAGACGGGATCCGGCTTGAGCCGACAAATAGCCCGGACACGCGGAGGTGCAGGTGGATGCCGCGCTGCGCTAGCCGGTAGCGTGACAGACAGAGGGGAAGGAGGGCCATAAATGCCCTTTGTAAGGCGGTCATATAAAGCCCCGCGCCATTTATCCGTTATTGCGGGTAGCGGCATGTTGCCGTTCTGCTTGGTATACGCGGCAACATGCAGGTTGCCGCAAGCCATGGCTTCGTGAGGCTGATTCCAAACCTATAAACAATGGCACACCGCAATTCCCGACCCGGCGGCAAGGAACAACGGCGTTATGCGCGGCAGTCCACACTGCAGACCGCGCGTATCCGCTTTGGCGGGGGGGTGGCTATCCCTTCCGAAATTCGGGACTATTGCCTGAACGGGTTGTATGTGGCCTTTCTCGGAGAGGGCACGCCCGACGCTGCCATTCCCGTCCTGGTGGGCTCCCCCGTGCGGGTGGAGTTTGGGGTGGGGGATTCCGCCGAGTTTCGGTGCGATGGCAGGCTTGCGCATGTTACTCCCAGCGGGGCGGGCGTTTTTGTTCCCGCCATGCCCGAAAGCGCTTTGCAAGCCTTGCGCAGCGCGAGCGAGCGTCTTGCCCGGCCTGTTTTTGCCCGAGGCCGCCCCGACCTGAGCCCGCAACAGGCGCAGGCGCTGCAACTCGAGTGCACCAGCCTGTTTCGCAGCTTTCTCAATGCGGTGATGCAGGATTTTTTTCAGCGGGCTGCGGAACGTCTGGGTGAAGCCGGACAGGACGAGCCGAGCTTTCTTGAGCGTTCCCGCTACGATTATGGTGCCCAGGAACTGGCACAGCGCCGCAGCCGGATCGAGGATGATTTTTACAATGCCATACGCGACCGCATTCAGGACATCGGGCCTGTCACGGACGCGTCCTGCGGGACGCCGGCGGCCAACAAGCTTGCTCTCGTCGACGAGGCCGAGTTCGAGGACTGGCTGAATCTGTCGGCGGTCGTCAGGCAAGTCGAGACGGATGTCGCCGCCCAACTGGATACGTTTGAACAGCGTTACAGCCAACTGGTCAGCCTGCCGATCGACAGGAAGAACAATCCCTTTGGCCCGGAAATGATAGGTCGCACTTTCCAGGCCGCCATTCAGGCGCTCGATTTCTCCAACCCCATGCGGACGGTTCTTTACAGGACGCTTGGGCAAGCAGTATCGAGTCATGCCCCTGCGCTTTACCAGCAACTCAACCAGACCCTGGTTTCCCTGCAGCCGGCCGCAGCGCTGAAGCCTGTGGCCCGGGATAAGACGGAGCCCAAGCCGGCTGTCGCAGCCGAAGGCCGGCCCGATGAGCGCGGCGGCAAACACAAGCCGGATCTGGCCGAAATCGCCGAGACCCTGAACACGCTCTATAAGCAGGAGCAGACCGGCATCAACCCGACACCGGAAAGCGCCGAGTACAGCCTGGACCGCATCCTGGCCAGCCTCAACCAGTCGCAGCGGCGCACGACCAGCACTACGGGTGTGTTATCGGGGCAGACTTCTGGTCAGGGTGGTTCGCCCTTGCGGCAGGCTGCCGCGCGGCCCGAGGTGCTGGACGTGGTGAGCCGACTGCAACAGACGGCCCGGCAGCTGGCCGGTCGCGATGAGCAGGGACCGCGGACTTCCGGTGCGCAGGGAAGCGGCGTGGCAGCGCTGCCAGAAGCCAGCCTGCGTGATCTGCTACTCGCCCTTGACGGCTTGCCGCTGGCGAGCCAGGCGACCCCCGGCATGCCGTCATTGGCCGAGCAGATCGATGCGCGCATCGCTTCAGCCGGCGGGGCTGTCAGCCCTATTGCGCTGAATCACCGACAGATTCTGGATGCCACCGCGGGCCTGTTTGCCCGGGCGCGAGCAGACATCGTGCCTAGCTCAGACGTGGAGTCGCTGGTGAAGCGGCTGGAGCGTCCGCTGCTGAAGCTGGCGCTGCAGGACACCAACTTTCCCAGCGTGCCCGACCACCCGGCCCGCCAAGTGCTCAATCTCATCGAGCAATACGCGGTGGCGGCGGATGACAAGGGCCGATTTTTCGATGCCAAGCTGCAACGCTTTCTCTATCTGCTGGTAGACCGCGTCTGCAGCCGGGCCGACGATGACCCCGGCATTTTCGAGATGGTTCGCGACAGCCTCGAAAAGGTGTTGCTGCCAATCCTGCAGATACGCAGAACACGGGTAGCGCGTCTGCAGGAGGCATGCGAAGGCAGGGAACGCATCCGCTCGGCACGTGCCCGGGTCAACACCGCACTTGAGCAGCGCCTGGCGGGACGCGAAGTGCCCGGCATGCTGTTGCGTCTGCTGGATGCCGGCTGGCGCCAGTATCTTGTGCTGCTGGAGATGCGTCAGGGGGCGCAGGGGGAAGCCTGGGACGCCGCCCTGGCGGTGCTGGACCGGCTGTTCGCCTGGCTCACTCCCGATTCGGAGGTGTCGCGGACCGTCGAGACGGCCCAGGCATTGCTGGGCGAGATCGAGCGCACGCTGGCGACCGTCAATGTGGACACCACGCTGCTGACCGTGTTCGTCGACGAATTGGGCGACCAGCTGGCCGATGATCCGGCACGTTCAGCAGGAATGGTGATGGTTCTCGTGCCGCCAGGAAAATTGGCTGCGTCGCACGGCGAAAGCGAAGCGCAGGACGTGCATGGCCGGCTGGCAGATCGCCTGCGGGTAGGAGACTGGTGGGATTTCAGCCTGGACGGCAGCTGGGTCCCGATGCAACTCATCTGGATCAGCCAGCCCGCCTTGCATTGTGCCTTTGCCAACCGCTCTGCTACCAACAAGACGGATATCGCGCTGGCCGAGCTTTACCGGAAGATCCAGAGTGGTCTTGCCAAACCAGGCAAGGATATGGACCAGCCGCTGATCGATCGTTCAGAACATGCGCTGTTCGACGAAACCTATCAGCGTCTGATGGATCAGGTCATGCTTGACCCGGTGACCGGGCTGCTCAATCGCAAGGGTTTCATGCATCGCCTGAACCAGCTGGCGATGCCGGATCAAGCGGACAAGGCGCACGCTGTCGGCATCATCGAGTTCGACCAGTTCCGCATGATCTACAACACCTGCGGCGTGGAAGCCGCAGAAACACTGGCGCGCAGCCTAGCCAACGAGGTACGGGCACAAATCGGTCCGGACGCTGTGTTGGCTGCGTTTCGCGACGATACGCTCGCACTTCTGCTCCCCAACTGTAGCCGGGTCGAGGGGTGCAGTGCCGTCGACAAGCTGCTCAACCGCGTGAAGGACTACCCTTTCCAGCACGGGCAGCACAGCTACAGCATCGGCTTCAACATCGGCATCACCGAATTTGCACCCACCCGGTTCAGTGCCGTGGAATCAATCCGGCGCGCCGATTCGGCCTGTATCACCGCCAAATCCCAGGGCCGTAACCGGATGCAGATCTACGAACAGGCCAGCCCCCAGCTGCAGTCCCAGGAATCGCTGATGGGCTGGGCGGGGCGCATCGATTCCTTCCTCAAAGGCAGCGGCCTGTATCTGCGCTGCCAGCAAGTAAGCCCGATCGGCGTGGACACGGCGCTGCTGCCCTATTACGAAATCCTGCTGGGCATTGAAGGCGAGGACGGGGTGAACATCCTGCCGGAGCATTTCATTCCCGCCGTGGAAAGCCTGCATCGTTCCCACGAAGTGGATATCTGGGTGATGCAGAACGTATTCGAGTGGATCGCGGCCAACCGCTCGGATTTTGCGTCCGTGGGGGGCTTTGCCATCAACCTTTCCGCCACCTCGCTCAGCAACCCCGAGGTGATGCGCTATCTGCAGAAGGTGCTGCCGAACAGCGATTTCCCCACCGACAAGATCATCTTCGAGATCACGGAAAGCGCCGCCATCGAAAGCTATGGCGCCGCGCAGGACTTCATCCGGGAAATTCGCCGCTATGGATGCAAGTTTTCGCTGGACGATTTTGGCAGCGGTTTCACCTCCTACGCTCACCTCAAGAACCTGCGTACCGATACCCTCAAGATCGACGGTAGTTTCATCAAGGACATGCTGAAGAATCCCGGCGACTACGCCATGGTCAAGTCGATGAACGACATCGGCCACTCGCTGGGCCTGCGAACCGTGGCCGAATACGTGGAATCCCCCATGCTGCTGGATGCGCTGCGGGAAATCGGCGTCGACTACGCCCAGGGCTATGCCATCCACAGGCCGTGTCCCATCGACGAGATCATGGCGAAGCAGGCGGCTTAGGCGGATGGGGCGAGGCCAGAAAAAACGCCGCTCAATGAGCGGCGTTTTTTTACAACTGGTGCCGGCGATCGGAATCGAACTGACGACCTTCGCATTACGAATGCGCTGCTCTACCAACTGAGCTACGCCGGCGAAAAACAGCGCGCATTATAGCGGAATCGACCGCGCCTGTGGCGGCCTACAGTGCGGCTTTCAGACGCGCAACCACCTTGTCGCGGCCGATCAGTTCCAGCGTGGCGTCGATCGCCGGCGTCTGCGCTTCGCCGGTCACCAGCACGCGCACCGGCATCGCCAGCTTCGGCATCTTGAGGCCGTGCGCGGCCAGCGTTTCCTTGAACGCGGCGCTGATGGCGTTGCGCTCCCAGTTTAGCGCTTCCAGGCGGCCAGCCAGGTCGGCCAGCGCGGGCAGCACCTCGGCGCTGACGTGCTGCGCCAGCAGTTCCGGCGTGGGGTGCAGGGTGCGGTAGAACAGGGTGGCGGCGTCGGCCAGTTCCTCGATGGTGGCGGCGCGTTCCTTCACCAGCGCACATACTGCGACGAGATCGGGGCCGTCGTCGGGGTTGGCGCCGTTGCGCACCAGGAAGGGACGCACGAGTGCCGCCAGCCGCGCGTCGTCGGCCGCCTTGATGTACTGCTGGTTGATCCAGCGCAGCTTCTCGGTGTTGAACTGCGCGGCCGACGGCGTGATGTGGTCGAGATCGAACCACTGCACGAACTGCTCGCGGCTGAACAGTTCGGCGTCGCCGTGCGACCAGCCGAGCCGCGCGAGGTAGTTGATCACCGCTTCCGGCAGATAGCCTTCCTCGAAATACTGCATCACCGACACCGCGCCGTGGCGCTTCGACAGCTTGGTGCCGTCGTCGCCGAGGATCATCGACAGGTGGGCGTACTGCGGCACCGTCGCGCCCAGCGCCTTGAGGATATTGATCTGGCGCGGAGTGTTGTTGACGTGGTCGTCGCCGCGGATGACGTGACTGATCTGCATGTCCCAGTCGTCCACCACCACGCAGAAGTTGTAGGTCGGCGTACCGTCGGCGCGCGCGATGATGAGGTCGTCGAGTTCGGCGTTGGCGAACTCGATGGTGCCCTTGACCAGATCCTTCCATGCCACCGAGCCTTCGGTGGGATTCCTGAAACGCACCACCGGTTGCACGCCGGCGGGCGGCACCGGCAGCGTTTTGCCGGGCTCGGGGCGCCAGCGGCCGTCGTAGCGCGGCTTGTCCCCGCGCGCGCGCTGCGCCTCGCGCATTTCGTCGAGTTCTTCGGGACTGCAATAGCAGAGGTAGGCCTGGCCGCTGGCCAGCATCTGCTCGATCACTTCCTTGTAGCGGTAGAGGCGCTTGGTCTGATAGAACGGACCTTCGTCGTGATTCAGGTCCAGCCAGGCCATGCCGTCGAGAATCGCCTGCACGGCCTCGGGGGTGGAGCGTGCGATGTCGGTGTCCTCGATCCGCAAAATGAACTGGCCGCCGTGATGTCGCGCGAACGCCCACGAGAACAGCGCGGTGCGGGCGCCGCCGATATGCAGATAGCCAGTGGGGGAGGGGGCGAAGCGGGTGCGGATCATGGCGGGGCCGAGCGGGAAAAGGGTCCATTTTACCGGATAGGCTGTCCTGAAATTGACCATGACGGGTCGGATGTGGTTTAATTCGCGCCGCTTCGGGGCAGTTAGCTCAGCGGTAGAGCATCGCCTTCACACGGCGGGGGTCACAGGTTCAAACCCTGTACTGCCCACCAGCCCGAACAAAGAAAAAAGGCCTGTGCAAACAGGCCTTTTTCATTTTCCAGACGGCACTCGCTATACGTTCCATGCCGCGCGCAGCATGTTCCTCCCGGCAGCGGGGCGCGCAGCCGAGAACGTCCCTCCCGACAAGGTCGTCAACTCCAGCATCTTGGCAAAGCGCGACTCCAGATGAGGGTCAACTTCGACGAGCGTGTTTGACGCCATGTCGGGGGAGGCTAATGGGGTGTCATCGATCAGGAGGGTAAGCGTTTCACCGTCCCGATACAGGGCGATCACGACCCGATCGGAGGACGTGTGCAGGGCGACGTCGTCGAGCGCCAGCATGATGATGCGGTACAGAATGACCTTAAGCGGGGCAGGGATGTCTTTCTCCTGCAGGGAAATGTCCTGCTGGATTCGGGTTCCCGGGTGCCGCTGCTGGAAATTCCGACAGAGGCTGTTGATCGTAGGCAACAGACCGAGATCGTCGATGCTGGATGGCCGCAGTTCAGTCGCAATCGTGCGGACATCTTCGATCGCGCTCTGCAATACCGGGATGATCTTTGCCATCGATTTGCCGATGGTATCGTCGCTGTCGATTTTTTGCTGGCTGTTTTCCAGATTCAGCTTGACGGCACTGAGGGTCTGCGCGAGTCCTTCGTGCAACTCGATGGCGATCTTTTTCTTGTTTGATTCCTCGCTTTTCAGCATCCGTGCGGACAGGATTTCCAGCGTTTCCGTTCTTTCGCGTATGGTCTGATGCTGGGATTCGATGATGTTGCGGGCGCGCTGTACGACGAGCAGCAGGGCGGCATACAGTCCCATCAGGATGAGCAGGGCGCCCGCTATGATGATGAACTCGGTCCGCTCGTTTTGATGCACCAGATCGTTCACGTCGGTGTAGATCTCGAATACACCCAGAACCGGCTCAGTCCGGCTGGCCCGGATAGGGATGTAGGTTTGCATCAGATTGTCCTCTTCGGTGTCCTCGTCGAAGCTGTTGAAGGTGTCGCGGTAAATCAGGGTATCGGCGACCCGGCCGTTGATCGCCGAGATGAATCCCGGGTTGTTGCGCTGGTCTCTGCCGATCTGCGCAGTTTTGGTCGAGTAGGCGACCACGCCCTGCTGGTTGTAAATCTTGATCCTCACGACCGTACTGTCATGCATCAGGGTTCTGATAGCCATGGCCAGTTCGGGAGGGGGCGCGGGGCGGCCGATATCGCCCGTACCGACCTCAGCCGCCGAGCTTAAATATTCGAGGAGGGCAGGCCTTACCGAATTAAGGGCGGCCCGCGCCAATGTCAGGTTGTTGCGCTCGGCTAGCTGGATGATTCCCTGTATGGCGACCTGCCGGTAAAAAAAACCGAGTAGCAGGGCGGTGGCCAGAATGGCCACCAAGCTTGCAATCGAATAGAAGCGCAGTAACTTGAACATGGGTCCCTTCGTTAAAGCGGTGCGATGCGGCAGACGGGGAAACGGACGGTTTTTCTGGAAAACCACGATATTCCCTGTCGGGGGCATTTGGCAATGCCCTTCCGGAAACCGTGGCTGGCGTATACCACGGCCCCAGGCTTTACAGTGTTCGCTGTATTGCTTCTGGACGGCGCACTGAATAGGCTTTGTTACACGTGCATCCGATTCGATTGAGGATTTTTCATGGGATCGCGGGAATGCGTTTTGGCCGGACTCGTGCTCGGGTTCTCGCTGTGCCGGGCGGGATGGGCGGATATTTACGTCTACACGGCCGCCGACGGCGCGGTGTCGCTCAGCAATGTGCCGCCGGATGATCGCTATACCGTTTTGATTGCGGCGCCACAGCAATCTGTCGCGACCGCGACGGTGGAAACGACGCGCAAACCTTACGCCGGGCTTGCCAGGAAAGCCCGGTTTGACCAGGCGGTCGAGAAAGCCTCGCGTACTCACGGCCTCGAAAGTGCGCTGCTTCATGCGGTGATTTCCGTGGAGTCGGCCTACAACCCGAAGGCGGTATCGAAGAAAGGTGCGGCCGGCCTGATGCAGTTGATGCCTGGAACCGCGAAGCGCTATGGGGTAGCCGATCCATTCGATCCGGTGCAAAACCTGAATGGCGGAGCGAAGTATTTGCGAGACTTGCTGAACATGTTCAGCAGCGATATGAGCCTGGCGCTCGCGGCCTTCAATGCCGGCGAGGGCGCGGTGGTCAAATATGGCAACCGCATTCCCCCTTACCGCGAAACCCTCCGCTATGTGCCGCGGGTACTCGATTATTACCGGCGCTACCGGGCCGATGCCGGGCTTTAGCCGGCCTCGTCAGGATGGATCGGGACTTGGAGCAAGCTGAATTACAGCGCACCCATTTGACGAATACTGGCGAACCCGTATAGGCCCCGGGCAACTCGATGCCTAGCATCAAGTGTCAATGGGTGGGATCAAGGTCTGTCAGATGGTTCATGTCCTTATTGCCGAAGACAATGCGGCCTATCGCCAATCGCTCCATCAAGTGCTGACGGGGCGATTCCCGTTCATGCACATCACCGAAACCGCGGATGGAACGGATGCGCTGCACCAGGCGCTTTCCAGGCAGTACGACCTGATCTTCATGGATATCCGGTTGCCGCAGGGCAACGGTCTCGATCTCACCCGGGCGATCAAAGCGGTTTTTGTCGAGTCGATCGTCTGTGTCATCACCAGTCACGACCTCCCTGAATACCGCGATGCCGCGTTTCGAAACGGCGCGGACCGCTTCCTGGTGAAGGGCGACACAACCGGAGAGGAGATCGTCGCCATGGTCGAGTCCTTGCTGCAGACCCGTTTCAGAACCCTGGTTCTCGTCAGCGACGCGCTCTCGCGCAAGCAGCTCGTCACGCTCCTGTCTGTCCGTTGGCCTGTCATGATCGTGGCGGAGGCCGAGAACGTGACAGAGGGCCTCGGCAAGGCCGCTGTACTCAAACCCGACCTGGTACTGCTCGATCTGAGACTGCCGGACAGCCGTCTCGACGAACTGGTTCAGCGTATCAAGGCAGCGAGTGCGCAGGCGAGAGTCATCGGCATGACGACCGATGACTTGCAGGCTTACCGGGCGAGCGCGATGGGCTGCGGCGTGGATTATTGTGTTCCGCTTGACCCGATGGGCCACACCCAGCTTATCGCCATCGTGAATGACCTGCATGGCGGCCCGGTTCCTCACTGAGCTTTGGGAGAAGCTTTGGGAAAAGCGTGGGATCCTTTGTTTCTACAGTAAACCCCCCAGGGCAAATACAGGCTTTCCCCCAATAGAGCGAGGGTTCGTCCCGTTGTAATTATTCCCTGGCCTTCTAGACTTTCAGCAAGGATTCGTCCAACGGGGACATGACGTCAGCCCGGATGATGTGAAATATTCTGAAACAGCAGGGAGAACGACCATGTTGAAAACCGATACTCAGGATGGCAAGCCAGGCCGGCTGTTATTTGTGCGGAACCTTCACGTGCTGGCAGGCGCGCTGCTGTTGACCAGCCTTGGGCAGCCGGCACACGCCGGCGTGCTGCTGGATGAGAATTTCGACGACAACGCGGCGACCTACACGGGCGTCTTCGCTGGAGAGGCGGATGCCAATGCCATCAACATCCGCGCGGCCAGCGATGCCATTAACACCGGCGTGGACACCGGATTCGATTCCTTCTTCGGCGCCAGCACCAGCGGCAATTTCTTTATGGTGATCGGCGACGACACCGGCGGGATAGACGGGACGCCGAGCGGGCTGGGAGGGGTGGGTGCAATCTCGATAGCCAACTTCAGCCTCGGTACGTTTGGGGTGGGGCTGCACAGCTTGGGAATCAGTTTTGATTTTGCCTTCGATACCGATCAGGATACCGATGTGACAGGGCCCATCCCGGGTCCTTTCTTCGTGGGTCTGCTGGACGATTCGGACAATCTGCTGCAACTGCTGGTCAACTTCGACGACGTGCTGCGCAACCAGGCCGACCGCAGGGGATCTTTCAACCAGGCGGTGGATCTGGCGCTGGCCAGTGCGACCAACGTCCATCTATCGTTCGGCTTGTTCGAGTTCCCCTCCACCAGCAGTTCGGCGGTTGGAATTGACAACATCCTGGTCCAGGCCGTACCTGAGCCCGGCTCTTTGGCACTGCTCAGCCTGGGCTTGCTCGGCCTGGGCCTCGCCCGTCGCAACAAGGCATAAACACGCTCAAGAATCCACGAGGAGGGCGTGCTCGTGGATTCTTTCCCCAGGTCGCCGAAGCGCCTGTCTGAGGCTCCGGTTCGACTCGACGTCTCAACCCCTGTCGTGGATACCCTAGGCTCGCCGGGTCCTGAGTCCTGCAACGGTCACTGACAGGATCGACGACGCACGCGTCCTTCGCCGATCAAATCGGTATCCGGTAACCCGCAGCAACACTCTACAGCCCCGAGTTTTCTACAGTAAAACGCCCCCTGGAAATGCAGGCCTGGCCGTAACGGAGTGCGGGTTTCGCCCCGGTGTCATTCTGCCGCACCCAAACTAATCTCGCATTTAGGACGCGTCCGGACGGCCAGGCCAGACCGGATCCAGCGTGAATGTGTTGATTCCAGTGCGGGGAGGTCATGATGAGAACCGATGCCTTGAGAAAATCCAGCGGCGCATACGGATTGTGGCATGTGCTTCTGATGGTGCTGCTGTGTGGCGTATTCCACGCACTGACCGCCCAGGCGCTGACGATCACGGTGATCGACCAGGACGGCGTGCCGGTGAGCGACTACCGATGGTTGGTGGAAGAGAATGCCATGAAGCCTTCCATAGCGGGTCAGCCGGATGATGAAAATAGCCTGTCATTCGGCTTCCATACCAGCTACATGCCGGTGGTGGCGTCCGGCAGGGTGGGTGCGACGCCGAATGGCCCGGCGCTAGCTAGCCTGCCGCTTGATGCCGCGAAGCGCTATTTCATCTCGGTGCTGCCGGATGGCGGCGGCTATCAGATGGGCGGCGCGCCGCTGGAAGTGGGACAGGACGCGGCGACCATCGTGGTCAACAAGACGCCCATCCCCACCGCGCAAATCGCGGTTTTCGCCTTCGAGGATACCCAGCCCATCAACAACTCGCCGGATCTGCCGCAGGAGAAGGGCCTGGCTGGGTTTACGGTCATCCTCAGCGAGGCCGGCGGTACTTACGGCCAATCGGGCGGCCAGGTGACCCAGGACGCTTACGGCAACCCCATCGGGACGAGCTACAAGAAGACGGGTTGCGCGGGCACCGTATCCCCGGTAAGCGGCTACTGCGTGGATGCCAACGGCCAGCCCGAGGTGGAGACGCTGGGCAGCGGTTTCGTCTATACGGGGGCGGACGGTACGGTTCGCATCAGGAATCTGGTACCCGCCAAATACACCATCCAGATCGAGCCGCCTGCCGGTTCCGGCTACCGCCAGACCACAACGATCGAAGGCACCAAAGGCATCGATGCATGGGTCGTGGCAAGAGAGCCGTCCTACAGCTTCCTCGTCGAACCGGGCCAGCCGCTGCCCCATGTGTTCATGGGCTTCGTCAAACCCTTCACCGATGCCACCGTGCTCAACGGCACCAACACCATCACCGGGACGGTCGTCAACCAGCACATGGCCATGCCATTCCAGGATTTCACCTTCCACAACGGCGGTCCGGCGGTGGTGAAGTGCATCATCGGCCTGAACGAACTGGCTGCCGGCGGCGGAAAGGGCGTCTATACGCAGCCCTGCAATCCGGACGGAAGCTTCTCGATTCCCAACGTGCCGGCCGGAACCTATCAGCTGGTCATCTGGGACGAGTTCCTCGACCGAATTATCAACTTCTCAACAGTTACCGTGTCTGGCGGCGGCAGCGTGGTCGCCCTGCAGGATATTCCTGTGTTCAATTGGTTCAACCGCTTCGAAAGCAAAGTGTTCTACGACAGCGACCAGGACGGATTTGCCGATCCAAATGAAATAGGCATCTCGGGACAGGCTATCAACCTGCGCTTCCGTGACGGCAGCATCTACCAGTCCTTTACCACCAACAACGCCGGCGAAGTGAAGTTCGAAGAGGTCTTCCCGTTCTTCTACTGGCTCGTCGCCGAGGTGGATTTCGCACGCTTCAAGGCCACCGGTGCGACGGTGGTGGTCGACCAGGGCGGGCCGGTGCCGCAACACAACGGCTGGGCCATGCCGTCCTTCAACGTGCTGAATCCCCAGGAACAGGCGGAGGTGAACCCCAACACGGGCAACAACCTGTCCCGTACGGAAACTGGAGGACCGGTGCTGCTGCAGGGTTACCAGGGCTTCCTGGGCCAGACCAACGTGATCCAGTGGGGCAAGCACATCTATGAGCCGGGCCACAACGGCGGCATCAGCGGGATCGTCTATTACGCTTCCACGCGCGCCGAGAACGACCCGCGCTACGCCGCTGCGGAGAACAACGAGCCGGGTGTGCCACGGGTCCAGGTGAACCTGTACAAGGACTGCAACAGCGACGGCATTCCGGACCAGCCCAACTGCACGCGGGCAATTGGTACGCTGCCGGCGACCGGCCTGAATTCTACGTTGGCGAACGTCGCGTTCGCCGATGTGGACAACTACCCCTTCTGCTGGAGCGATCAGGAGTTTATCGACGCGAATCCGACCCTGTGCTCCGGCGCGGTCAAAGGCGACGAGGACGACGAGCGCAATGGCGTTGCGGGGTTTAGTCTGGGTGATGCGATCCAGACGGCCCACACCGACAGTTGGGACGACAGCCTGCCTTCCGATTGCCCCGGTCCGGAGTACTCTGTCAATGGCGTGGCGCTCGACTGTGTCGACGGACTGCGCAGTTGGAACCAGGTGCGTCCTGCCGTCTTTGACGGCGGCTACGCCTTCGGGGGGGGCGCATCGAGCGATCCAGCGGATCAACTCCCGGTCGGCACCTACATCGTGGAAGCGGTGCCGCCTCACGGCTACGAGACCCTGCGGGAAGAGCACAAGAACGTGGATTTCGGCGACACCTACACGCCGAGCCCGCTAGCGCTGCCGCCGGTCTGCGTCGGCGATCCGCACCTGGTGCCGGACGAGCTTTCCTTGATGCCCGGCGTGCCATCGGCCTATGCAGGCGAGACCCGGCCCCTGTGCGACCGCAAGTCGATCGACGTATTGCAGGGGCAGAACGCAGGGGTGAACTTCTGGGTTCTCACCGAGGTTCCCATCGCCGGCCATATCGTAGGCTTCACCGCCAACGACGTGGGCAACGAGTTCAACCCCAACTCGCCCCTGTTCGGCGAGAAATATGCACCGCCCCACATGCCGATTTCGATCCGCGACTGGAGCGGACACGAGATCAACCGCTTCTATACGGGCCAGTTCGGGGCGTTCAACGCACTGGTGCCCTCCACCTACTCATACAACATCCCAATGCCCTCCGGCGTGTCGCCGAACATGCTGACCGCCTGCATGAACTCTCCCGGACCGATCCCCGATCCGGCCAATCCCGGCGCCATGATGGTCGACCCGTACTTCAGCCGGAACCACAGCCAGATGTGCTACCCGTTCCAGTTCCTGCCGGGCAAGACCACTTACCTGGATACGCCCGTGGTGTCGGTATCGGCCTTCGCGGACAACTACGATTACCCGCTCGACTGTGAGCTGACGGTGGGCACGCCGACGATCCACAGCGTGGAAGGTTTCAGCGGGGCAACCAGCAACGGCGGACCGTTCATCAGAACAGCGGCCAACAGCCAGGCCCCAATAGCTGGGCAGACCCTGGTCATCAAGTCGCTGGGCACGGTCACCGTGGTGAATCCGGACTTCGACAATACGCCCGGTTCGTCCAGAACGACCACCCGGGACTTGGGCTTTGGCGCCGCCCAGGGCCAGGTCGTCATCAATGGCCAGACAGTGAGCGGCAGCAACATCGTCTCCTGGAACAATACCCAGATCGTCGTCAATGTCGCGTCGAATGTCCGGACCGGGCAGCTGGAAGTCCGCCGCACAAATGGCAAGACCACAGTCGCCGCCCTTACGGTGACGGTCGACTCCATCACGCCGAAGTTGGTGCCGGCCCAGTACCCGACCATCCAGGCCGCCATCGATGCGGCAGTTCCGGGCGACCTTATCCTGGTTGCGCCGGGCACATACGACGAACTGGTGATCATGTACAAGAAGGTGCGCCTGCAGGGCTGGGGCGCAGGCTCCACCATCATCAACGGGACCAAGACGCCCGCCGACAAGCTGGAGGTGTGGCGCGCCAAGATCGCGTCGCTTTATGCGGCCGGCGCCTTCGACTTGGTGCCCGGGCAAACCGCAACGTCTACGCCGGGCAACCCCGACTTCGGCCTCTTCGGGGCCGAGGCCGGCTCGGGCATCCTCGTGGTGGCGAAGGCTGCCGGTGCAAATGCATTCAACAACACTCCACGTGCACGCATCGATGGCTTCATGATCACCGGTGCCGACCTGGGCGGGGGCATCTTCGCAAGCGGCTATGCGAAGTACCTGCAGATCAGCAACAACAAGCTGGTCACCAACCAGGGCAGCTTCGGCGGGGGCATCCGCGTCGGTCATCCCTCGCTGCAATCCGGCCAGGACCCTGCAACCGACCTGGTGAGGGGCGGCTATACGGACAGCGACAACGACAATGTTCTGATCCTCAACAACCACGTCGCACAAAATGGTGGCTTCGGCGGTGCGGGTGCCGGCGTCTCCCTCTATGCCGGAAGCGACAACTACCGGGTGTCGGATAACTTCATCTGCGGCAACTTCTCGCTGGGCAACGGCGGCGGCATTGGCCACCTGGGACTGAGCAACAACGGGACAATCTCGTTCAATACCGTGGTGTTCAATGAGACCTTCAACCAGGGGACGGACCGGCACGGCGGCGGCATCTCCGTCGGCGGGCAGGCGCCGCTGCGCGTCGATCGTCTCTCGCCCGGCGCCGGATCAGTCGCGGTGAACGCCAACCTGGTTCAGGGAAATCTGGCTGGCGTGGGGGACGGCGGCGGCATCCGCGCCCAGTCCGTCAACGGCATGGACGTGTGGCGGTCTCCCGGCAATTCAAGCCCGTGGTACAAGCTGACGGTGACCAACAACATGTTGACAAATAACGTGGCAGGTCTGGCCGGCGGCGGCGTGTCGCTGCAGGACAGCGTGCTGGTGGCCATCGCCAACAATACCATCGCCAACAATGACAGCACGGCGACCACGGGCGCGGCCTTCACGGCGGGCAACCCGAACCAGTCCAGTCCGCAACCGGCCGGGCTCGTGTCCCGGGCGCACAGCCAGCTGCTGTTCAACACGATCGGTACGGGCTCCGGGTATAAGCAGGAATTCACCCAGAGCCAGTTCGTAAATAACATCCTCTGGCACAACCGGTCGTTCTACTGGCAGATCGATCAGAGCGCGAACCCGCCCACCTTCGGACTGGTCCCCAACGTGGCAGCGGGTCAGCTACCGGTCTACTCGGACGTTGGCGTGCTCGGGACCTCGCAGCAGGGAACCTGGCCGCTCTACACGGACGGCAACGCCCACCGGATCATCCCCTTGTACAGCATCCTCACCGATGCGACAGGTTACACAGCCAGCTACAGCAGCTTCTCAGCGGATCCGCTTTTCGACTTCGGATACGTGAATGGCGATCCGAGGGTTGGGATAGCCGGGCGGATCAGCACGGCGGCGGCCTTCGATGAGGGCGGCAACTTCATCTCGGTGCGTTATGGCCCGCTGACTCTGAACCCGAATGAATGTACCGCGCGGGCCACCTGTCCGGCTAACCAAGGCTACCACCTGCTCAACGGGTCGCCGGCAGAGGCCGCAGGGACGCTGGCGACCGGGGTGCCGCTGGTCGATTTCGACGGGCAGTCGCGGCCCATCCCGATGTTCCCGCTGCGGCCCGACATCGGTGCTGACGAGCGCAACTAGAGCGCGGGCATGATCCGCCGGGGCGACCCCGGCGGATACGGAAACCGGAAGGAGAACCATCATGAATTCAGTCAAGCTTCGGAAACTGGTCCTGCCGCTCGCGCTGGCCGCCTGCGGCCTGTCAGCCAGCCAGGCAGGCGCCGCGGTATTCGTGCAGTGCCCGGGCGACACCAACGGTGACGCCATCCCCGATACCGCGGTCGACCCCAGCGTCAAGTGCGTGCACCTGGCAGCCGGCGACGGTTTTTCCACCATGGCGGACGGCAAGGTGGTGTACGGCTTCGGCTTCGCCGACATCACCGGCGTGGCGCCGGCGGATGCGATCAACACGGGGCTGCTGGCCGCCAATTTCTCGGCGCCGACTATCGAACTCAAGGAAGGCGACAAGTTCTACCTGACGCTGACCAACGTCGGCATGGTGATCCGGCCCGATCTGTTCGATCCGCACACGGTGCACTTTCACGGATTCCCCCAGCAGGCACCGGTGTTCGACGGCATGCCGGAAGGCTCGTTCGGCGTCAACATGGGCTCGAGCGTGACCTATTTCTACAACGTCCTAGAGCCGGGCACCTTCATTTACCACTGCCACATGGAAGCCACCGAGCACATGCAGATGGGCATGCTCGGCAATCTGTTCGTGCGCCCGGCGCAGGACGGCACGCCGATCGCGGGCTACACCCGCTTCGCCTACAACGACGGCGACGGCTCCACCGGCTACCACAAGGCCTATCCGCTGCAGCTCGGCTCGCTCGACCACAACTTCCACGATTCCAGCGAGGCGGTGCAGCCGCTGCCCTTCGCCGAGATGCGGGATACCTACACGCTGTTCAACGGCCGCGGCTATCCCGATACCGTCAACCCGGGCGCTCTGCCGACGCCGCTGGATCCGGATAGCGGGGAAAGCAAAAACTTTGGCAACCAGTCGCAAAAAGTCAGCTCGCTGGTCACCCTGGACCGCGCGACGGAAGGGACCCGGCTGCTGCTGCGGTTTTCCAATCTCAACGTGACCAATTACTACACGGTCACCGCGCTGGGACTGCCGATGCGGGTGGTGGGCGGCGGCGCCCATATCGCGCGCGGGCCCGATCCGGATGGGGCGGGGCCCTTGCAGGGCAAGGATCTTTACTACGACACGGGTTCGGTGACGCTGGGCGGGGGCGAGGCGGTGGATGTCATCGTCGATACCGCCGGCTTGCCGGCAGGCACGTATTTTCTCTACACCACCAATTTCAACTATCTGAGCAACAACGATGAGGATTTCGGCGGAATGATGACCGAAATCGTCGTGCAGAACTGAGCCGGTCGCCGCTGCGCCACGTAAGAGGAGAGGTCAGATGAACACACTACTTCACATACTGCCACGCTGGCTTGGAATGGCTGCGACCCTGCTGCTGGGTGGCATGGCCGGTACGGCATGGGCCGTTATCGATGGCGTGAGCGGACCCACTTTCAACCTGACGGCCAAGGCGGATTACATCAGCGCTGCCGACGGCAACTATATCTACGCCTGGGGTTATGCCAATGGCGCTGGACCGATGCAGTACCCCGGCGTGACGATGATCGTCAATCAGGGAGACACGGTCACGGTCAATCTCAGCAACGAACTGCCCGTGCCGGTTTCCATTGTCTTTCCCGGCCAGCAGGGGGTCGTGAGCAGCGGTGGAGTCA
Source organism: Thiobacillus sp. (assembly GCA_019459325.1). Classification (GTDB taxonomy): domain Bacteria; phylum Pseudomonadota; class Gammaproteobacteria; order Burkholderiales; family Thiobacillaceae; genus Thiobacillus. The sequence continues at coordinate 2,259 of JAIBFA010000033.1, read as the reverse complement.
CCGGGCTGATCGAGCAGGAAGCACCGGCGATGAGCGGCGGCGTGCCGGGGACGGTGAGCTATACCTTCACCGCGACCCACGCCGGCACCTACCTCTACCACAGCGGCACCCAGCCCGCGCTGCAGGTGGAGATGGGGCTGCTCGGCGCGCTCATCGTGCGTCCCGCTGTCGCCAACCAGGCCTACGGGCACGCCAACACCCGCTTCGATCACGAGTATCTGTTCCTGCTCACTGAGATGGACGAGCGGATCCACGACGAGGTCGAGCTGCTGGTCGCGTATGAACAACCGGTCAACGTCGACACCAGTATCTACAAGCCCGAGTACTGGTTCATCAACGGCCGCAATGCGCCGGACACCATGCTCGAACCCGACACGCCGTGGCTGCCGACCCAGCCCTACAACAGCATGCCGCGCATGCACCCGGGCGAGAAGCTGCTGATGCGCGTCATCAATGCCGGGCGCGATCTGCACCCGCTGCACACCCACGGCAACAACATCTGGGTGCTTGCGCGTGACGGCCGGATGCTGGAAAGCGCGCCGGGCACCGGGCCCGACCTGGCGTTCTCTGATTTCACCCTGCGCACCGTGCCGGGCGAAACCTACGACGCGATCTTCGAGTGGACCGGCAAGGGGCTGGACTGGGATATTTACGGGACGAACCTCGCCCATACCTGCAATGGCAAGTCCATAGGCCAGGCGCAGGACCCTGGTGCGCCCACCTACGACCCCATCACCAAGGAATACTGCGCCGATCACGGCAAGACGATCCCGGTGGTGCTGCCCAACCTCCAGGGTCTCACGACCGGACCCCACTACAGCGGCAGCCCCTACCTTGGCCAGTTCGGCAACCTGACGCCGGGTTCGACTCTGCTCAACGAGAACGCAGGGTACTTCCACATGTGGCACTCCCACAACGAGCGGGAGATCGTCAATAACGACATCTTCCCCGGCGGCATGATGACCATGCTGATCATCGAACCGCCCGGCGTGGCAATTCCGTAATCCAGGGAGAACGCAATCATGAAAACCCAATTGCTACCCATGAGCCAGCTGACGCAGGCCCTTCTGCTGGCCGGACTCGTTGCTGTCGCGGCGCCAGCCTCCGCTGCGGAATACTGGCTGCGGGCCGAGGCGTTCGATGTGCCCATGCCGGGAAGTGCGACGCCGATCCCGATGTGGGGCTACGCCCTTGACGGCATCTCCTGCATACCGGTACCCCCGGCCACCAATTGCCAGGCGACCGTGCCCGGGCCGGCGCTGACGGTGCCGCCCGGCGATACGGTGTTGACCGTTCATTTGACAAACAATCTGCCGGCCAACACCTCGATCGTGATTCCCGGCCAGACCGCCGCCATGAGCCCGGTGTGGGACGACGGCTCGAGCGGAGCTCGGCCGTCGGCCACCGCGCGGGTGAGGTCGTTCACCCACGAAACCCTCGCCGGCGGCGGAACCGCGGATTACACCTGGTCAAGCATGAAACCCGGAACCTATCTGTATCACAGCGGGACCCATCCGCAGGTGCAGGTGCAGATGGGGCTGTACGGCGGGATCCGCAAGGACGCAGCGAGCGGTGTGGCCTATGCCGGCGTGGCCTACGACAACGAGTTGATGCTGCTGTACAGCGAGATCGATCCGCGCCTGCATACGGCGGTGGCCAACGGCACCTATGGCACGCCGGCGGCGCCCTTCACGCCCGAATGTCCCGCCGATATTCAGGGCAATCCGGGCCAGCTCACCAGCGCGCTGTGCTACCAGCCCCAGTATTTCCTCATCAACGGCCAGCCTTACCAGATCGGCGATCCGGCGCTGGCCACCCTCACTGCAGGGGAGAGAACGCTGCTGCGTTTTCTAAACGCCGGCCTGCAGACCCATGTGCCGGTGATCAACGGCGTGTACATGCAGATGATCGCCGAGGACGGCAACCCCTATCCGTGGCCGGGCAATCCGCGCCAGCAGTATTCGGTGTTGCTGCCGCCCGCGAAAACCGTCGATGCTCTCATCACGCCGGCGGCCGGGACCTACCCGCTCTATGACCGCCGGCTGAACCTGGTCAACGCTGCATCGCAGAACGGCGGCATGCTGGCCATACTCGACGTGGTGGGTGGGGGAACGAATGCCCCCCCCACGATCACCTCGACTGCAATCACCACGGCGACCGTGGGCCAGCCCTACAGCTACGACGTCGATGCGAGCGACCCCGACGCCGGCGACGTGCTGAGCTATTCGCTCGACGTATTTCCTGCCGGGATGACGATCA
>JAIBFA010000094.1 GCA_019459325.1 Thiobacillus sp. | reverse complement strand
TGATCGTCATCCCGGCAGGAAATACGTCGAGCGAATAGCTCAGCACGTCGCCGGCGTCGGGGTCGCTCGCATCGACGTCGTAGCTGTAGGGCTGGCCCACGGTCGCCGTGGTGATTGCAGTCGAGGTGATCGTGGGGGGGGTGCCTGCATTTTCGCTGGCGAGCAGTTGATATGCCGCCTGCACGTCAGCCAGGCCGTAGCCATAGCTGTTGTCCTCGCCCACCACGCCCAAGTCGTGCGCGCTCTGGATCAGCGCCGCTTCGAGCTGAGCGACGTCGGTACTGGGGAAGGCGCCTGCCAGCAGTGCCATCGCGCCCGCAGCATGCGGAGCGGCGTAGGACGTGCCGGAAACCACGGCATACAGCGGCAAGCCGCCGAACGAGAGATCGGCCGTGTTGATGTTGACGCCGGGCGCGACCAGTTTCGGGTACACCGTGCCGTCGCAGGCAGACTGGCCGCGGCTGCTGAAGCTGGCGATGGCCAGTGCAGCATCGATTGCGCCCGCAGAAAAGCCTTGTGGATTGTTGGCCGGACTGACGCTCGTCAGCGGCGCCGGACCGTCGTTGCCCGCGGCAAATGCCACGGCAATGCCGGCATTCTTGAGCACCTCGATGTCCGCGTTGAACTCGGTAATGCACTGACCCGCCGTGCCGACCAGGCCCCACGAGGCATTCACCACATCCGGCGCATCCACCGTATTCAAATCGCCATCGGGATCGAGCAACCATTGAAACGCAAGATGAATGTCGCTGTAGCGTGCCAGCCCGGCATCGTTATAGAGCTTGGCCGCGATCCAGCGGGCATCCGGCGCCACGCCGATGGCGGTTCCACCAGACCCCCCGCCGATCATGATGGCCATGGTCTGGGTCCCGTGGCCGTCGCTGTCATACGGGGTGATATGCTCGCCGTGAGGGTCGTACCAGCTGTTGTCGCCGCCGCGCCATTGGGCAGCCAGATCGGGATGCATGGCATCGACCCCGGTGTCCATGTTGGCCACCACCACGCCGGCGCCACTATGGCCCAATGACCACAGTTCCGGCGCTCGAATCACGTTGAGGTTCCACTCCGGTGGCGCCGCATTGCCGAAGGTGGTGACGGGTGCCTGCATGGTCGAATCCAGGCGTATGCTTTCAATGCCGGGACGGGACGCCAGCTGACGGATAACACTGGCGCGCGCAGTCACGGCGATGCCGTTGATGGCCCACAATTCGCGCAGACGCCGTGCCCCCTTGTTCTGCAGGAAGACCCGATGCGGGCCTTGCGACGCAGCCGATTTTTCCTTGAGCGCCCTCACCATCCTTGTGTTGCGTTTGCTTCGGTCTGCCAGTTTGAACAGGCGGCGGTCAAGCTTGTCGGATAAGGACACGATCACGGCGATCTCATCCTGCGGTGCCCGCACCGCAAGTTCCGCTGCCAGATCAGGCGCAATCACCGCAGCCTGCACAGCCGCACCGAACACCGCACCGATTGCGGCCACCGCGGCCGCCCATCCGCCCTTCTGTTGTCTTGAGGAATTCATGATTTTTCCTCCGCGCCTTCACTTCAATACACAGTGAGGTCGCTGATTCTGGCGTCGCCCGCGACCAGCGTCACCTTGCTTCCCGCCTGCAGGTAGCGTCCCGGGTTGGCGAACAGGATGTAGTAGTTGCGGCCGGGGATCACCTTGTTTCGCGATGTCGTGCGCAGGCGCCCGACCTTGGGCGAATCCGGGACCGCAAGCCGTGCGCCGCTCGCTTCGTCGAGCAGGTAGGGTTGAATCTTGCGGTCAAGCAGAGGTGCGGCCTTCACCGGGTCGAGCACGCGGTAGCGGAAGTCGAGCATGTAGCCGGCCGCGGAAAGACGGATGCCCTCGACCTCGATCCCCAGCGCATGCGCGGTTCCGCCCTGTTCCTCAGCCTGCCCGGCCTGGGGGGCATAGGCCTGCGTGTCCGGGGTGCCGGCACAACCGCCCAGTGCCAGGGCAAAGGCAATCGCCCCCAGGCACGCGGTCAGGCGGGCCGGAGCGCGACACCCATCAACTGCTGCCACAGCGTCTTTCGTATCATCTTTCACGACATGCTCTCCTTCTCTTGTCCTCCTGCTGCGGCCGGGGCAACGATTCGCTGCCCCGCCCGGCCTGCCTACGGCACGCTGATCGCATCCAGGTTGCCGGTAAGGCCGTGGTCACTGGCACGGAAGTAGAGGCTGAAGCTGGCGCAGCTCGAGACAGCCCCCGTGACAGGCGAATTGCAGCTGAACACGTCGCCTCCGGCGTTCGTGG
>JAIBFA010000088.1 GCA_019459325.1 Thiobacillus sp. | reverse complement strand
GGTATAGGCGTTGGCTCAGGCTTGCTGCCGTTACCTGAAGAATCCTCTTTAGCCTGCCTGGCGAGCCATGCTGCTCGGCGTTGTGCGTTGGTCACGGATATTGCTCCTTAATCTTGGTTGAAATCCACTGGGGTCACCCCTCACTGAAGGGATCACCCGCTGGACTCCTGGACAGCCTCAATGGCTACCCCGTTTCTAGTCTGATGAGACGCTTTTGCTAGGCCCGGCCTTTCGACCTGGCGCGACGGGCGGCACATAGCCGGAAATCCGGCACTGAAAACCCTCAACACGCTTGTTGCCATTGAAGTGGGTGACGCTGCACTGGGATATCTCTCCGCGTGTCGTTAAGTCAGCCAGTGACTTGCGTACTTGAACCAGTGCAATCCCGGTTGCCGACGCGATCTCCAGATCGAGTAGCTGCCCATGTTTTTTCAAGTGGCTTAGAACTTGGTCTGTCTGCATCTCGATTCCTTTGACGTGTTGATCAGCGCGTGACCCATGGCGGGCCCCGAGCCATTACAGAAACAGGGAAAAGCAAAAGGCCACCCCAAAGGATGGCCTGAGTGCTTGCTATGTCTGGCTCCCCGACCTGGGCTCGAACCAGGGACCTGCGGATTAACAGTCCGTCGCTCTACCGACTGAGCTATCGGGGAATGGGAAGCGCGCATTCTAGAGATGACGGGCGATCCGGTCAACCCTCAGGCGTCATTTTCCGCCCGCAGGATCCCCCTTCAACTCCACATCGCCTTCATCTTCGAAAGCAGCTCGACGACTTCGGCGGGCGGCGGGCTTGGGGCAGGCTGAGCGGCAGCCTCCGGCCACACCCGCGTCTCGAACAGCTCGGCCATGCCGGGCGGGATGAAGCGGGTCCGGCCTGCGTAGACATGCCGGTCGCCGTAGCCCTGCTGCTGGGTCACGTAGAAGCGTTGCGGAACGACGATCTGCAAATGGTCCTTGGCGCGCGTCATGGCGACGTACAGCAGCCGCCGCTCTTCCTCGATTTCCTGCGGGCTGCCGGTCGCCAGGTCGGACGGGATGCAGCCGTCGACCGCGTTCAGCAGGGTCACCGCGCTCCATTCCTGGCCCTTGGCGGAGTGGATGGTGGAGAGAATCAGATAGTCCTCGTCGCGCAGGGGCACGCCGGCCTGGTCGCTGGTGGCGTCCGGCGGGTCGAGCGTGAGTTCGGTAAGGAAGCGCTGCCGCGTGGGATAGGTGCGGGCGATCTGCGCGAACTGGACGATGTCGCCCTGACGCACCTGCGCGTCGTCGTGCAGACGCTCCAGATGCGGCGCGTACCAGGTTTCGATGGCTTCGAATTCGGTGGGCCACGGCAGCTCGCGGTTGTAGAGCGCGTCGACCAGCGCGAGGAAACCCTTCCAGGCGTGGGCGGCGGCGGGCGGCACGCGCGCCTCGCGCAGCGCCATCGCCACGCCCTGCACGCCGGCGAGGAGATCGAGCACCTGCGCCGCGGTCTTCGGCCCGATGCCGGGCATCAGCTGCAGCACGCGGAAGCCGGCGACGCGGTCGCGCGGGTTTTCGATCCAGCGCAGCACCGCGAGCACGTCCTTGACGTGCGCGGCATCGAGGAATTTGAGCCCGCCGAACTTCACGAAAGGAATATTGCGCCGGGTCAGTTCGATTTCCAGCGTCGCGCTGTGTTGCGAGGCGCGGAACAGCACCGCCTGCTGTTTGAGCGCGATGCCGGCCTCGCGCCGTGCCAGCACGTCTTCCACCACGAACGCGGCCTGGTCGGTCTCGTCGCGCACGCTCACCAGCTGCGGCCGCTCCGCCGATTCGCGCTCGCTCCACAGCGACTTGCCGTATCCCTCCGCGGCGCGGGCGATCACGCCGTTGGCGGCGGCGAGGATGGGCTGGGTGGAGCGGTAGTTGCGCTCGAGCGTGACGATGCGCGCGGGCGGCGTGAACTGCGCGGGGAAGTCGAGGATGTTCTTCACGGTGGCGCCGCGGAAGGCGTAGATCGACTGCGCGTCGTCGCCGACGACCGTCACGCCGCGGCCGTCTGGCTTCAATGCGCGCACGATGCTCGCCTGAAGCGCGTTGGTGTCCTGGTATTCGTCCACCAGCACATGGCTGAAGCGCGCGCCGATCTCCTGCGCCAGCGCGGGCTCCGCCGCCATCTGCGCCCAGTAGAGCAACAGGTCGTCGTAGTCGAGCACGTGCTGCGCCTGCTTCGCCTCGACATAGGCGCGGAACAGTCGCTTGAGGTCGTCTTCCCAGTCGAGGCACCACGGATAGCGCTTCTGCAGCACCTCGCCCAGGGGGGCGAGCGTGTTGACCACGGCGGAGTAGATGGCAAGGCAGGTGTGCTTGCGCGGAAAGCGCTTTGCCGTATCGGCAAGCCCCAATTCGTGCCGCGCCAAATTCAGCAGGTCGGCGGAGTCCTCGCGGTCGTGGATGGTGAAGGCCGGGTTGAGGCCGATGCGCGGCGCGTAGTCGCGCAGGAGGCGCGCGCCGACGCTGTGGAAGGTGCCCGCCCAGGCAAGCTTCGCCCCTGCGAGGTGCGGACGGCCGACGGCGACCTGGCGCACGATGCGCTCCGCGCGCCGCGCCATTTCCTCGGCCGCGCGGCGCGAGAAGGTCAGCAGCAGAATCGCGCCGGGGTGGGCACCCTCGGCGACCAGATGCGCGACGCGGTGCGCCAGCACGTTGGTCTTGCCCGAGCCTGCACCGGCGATCACCAGCAGCGGGCCGGCGGGCTCGTCCGCCACGCCGTGCTCGACAGCGAGGCGCTGCTCGGGGTTCAGGCGCCCGAGATAGGCGTGCGGGTCGGCGTCGGGCGTGGCTTCGATGGTGGAGGCTGCTATGGTTTGCATGCTGTATTTTTATACAGTACCCGTGCCGTGGCAAGCCTGCGCGTCAGGCCTCGTCGATCGGGTCGAGGCAGACCGGAACGTCGTTCCGCGCGTTGCTGACCTAGGGGCTGACCGGGCAGTAGCGCATGGCCTGCGCCGGCACGTCGGGCGGCAGCTCGTTCGACTCCGCACCACGCGGCGACTGCTAGCGCATGAGTCGCTCAATGATCCAATACCCGTCAGGGATCGCGTGCTTTTCCCACCAACAGAACAACTCCTGTAAGAGGGAATACAAATCGGGCAGGAGTTACGCTTTTTCAGGAAACTGTTCTATACAAAGAAGCGCGCTACCGAGTTTCTCCAACACCCAAGTCAGGGAGCAACAACGATGAAAAAAGAAGCATTCGTATTTCTCGCTGCGATGGGTCTTTGTGCCGCAGCAGGAACAGCCAACGCAACCGTCTTCCACATTGATGAATTCACGGTCACGGAAAACGGCCAAACCTACTGGCAGGACACCTTCAGCGACGGGGCTCCGCCCGTTGACCAAGTTTCGGCAGTGGTCGATGTGAATCTCTACGACCGCGCGTACCTTACTCGGCCGCAACCTCAGTTGCCTGGGCCGGAGGCGAACGGAAAGCTGGCACTGGACACGGCTGAGGGCTTCTTGAATATTGGCGTCGTCAATCCGGTACCCAATCTGATCCAGCGCGCCCGCATAAATTCCTCAATGAACCCTGCTAATCCGGCTGCGCTTCTTGCAACCGAACAAATCAGCGTATCAGGGCTGTTCGACCTCATCGAGCCGCAGAAGAAGCAAGAGCTCTACAGCATCCGTTTGACTGATTGGGCCGAAGACATCACCCCTCAAGGCGTAGAGTTGGCCGTGATAAAGACGGGGGCCGGCAATTGGATTGTCCAGTTGCGCCAGGCGATAATCGACGACCATTGGGAGCCACTCGAATCCTGGGCCTTGGCGTCGATGGCTGACATTACCGACTATGAGCAGATTTCGTTGTCGCTTTTAAACAATCCGGATGATCAGTCAGGGGGAAAGGAATTCACCGCTCAGTTTATGCTGCTTGATCTGGACGGCTTGCTGTCGGCGCAGACCTTCACGTCGTCGAAGCGCGGGGTGATGTACCAAACGATTGACGGCGTAGCCTACGATTGGTTGAGGCCGGAGTTCACGGCCCGATTGACGGTTCCCGAGCCCGCCACCCTCGCGTTGCTCTCGCTCGGCCTGGTTGGTATTGGATTGCAGCGCCGCAAATCGTTGGTTTAGGCAACCTGCGGGGAGCCTCAAGATCCCGTCCGCGTGGCGGGTTTTTTATGCTGCTGCGGTTGGTTACGGATATGAATGTCGACTCTCGGCTACGGAACTGACACTTGATGACAGCGCTAAGGCTGTCGCAAACCGGTCGTTAACCGCCCGTTGACTTATCTGGAAGCAAACGCTCGAAACGGCATTCAATGAAAATCCCGCGAATAGGTCACGAGATTCCCCAATAGCGGCGTCAGGTCCCGCAGGTGGCCGGCGATGAGATGCGCCACCTCGCCGTGCCGTTCCAGCGTGCCGTACACCGCCAGCAGGCGCGCGCCCAGTAGCGCGCGTCGCTGACGCTCGGCGAGATCGCGCCACACGACCACATTCACATGACCGGTCTCGTCTTCCAGCGTGAGGAAGGTGACGCCGCTCGCGGTGCCAGGGCGCTGGCGGTTGAGGACGAGGCCGGCGGCGCGGACGAGACGGCCGTGCGGCAGGCCGCTTAGTTCTTCTGAGGTGACGATCCTTTCGCGCTGCAGTCGGTCGCGCAATAAGGCGAGCGGATGTCGACCGAGGCTCAAGCCGATGCTGGCGTAGTCGGCGACGAGGTCCTGGCCTTCGGTCAGCGGGAAAAGATCGGGCTGAGGTTCCGCGACGTGCCCCATGGCGAGTGGCATGGCGCGCTCGATGCCGGCGACATCCCAGTAGGCTTTGCGGCGGTGGCCGGCGATCCGGGTAAGCGCGCCAGCCGCAGCGAGGCACTTGAGGTCGCGGGGGTCGATACCGCTGCGTGCGAGGTCTTCGACGCTTTCGATCGGCCCTTGTGCCCGCGTCGCGATGAGGCAGGCGACGCCCTCCAGCGAGAGCCCCTTCACCTGTCTCAGGCCCAGGCGCAGCGCATGCGTGCCCTCCTCTGCTTTCTCCAGCGTGCAGTCCCATTCGCTCGCCAGCACGTCGACCGGCCGCACCTCGACGCCGTGGCGGCGCGCGTCCTGCACGATCTGCGCGGGGGCGTAGAAGCCCATCGGCTGGCTGTTCAAGAGCGCGCAGGCGAAGGCCGCCGGCTCGTGGCACTTGAGCCAGGCGGAGACGTACACCAGCAGCGCGAAGCTGGCGGCGTGCGATTCTGGAAACCCGTATTCGCCGAAGCCCTGGATCTGCATGAAGATCTGCCGCGCGAAGTCTTCCTGGTAGCCGCGTTCGAGCATGCCGTCGATGAGGCGCCGCTCGAAATGCTCAAGCCCGCCCTTCCGCCGCCACGCCGCCATCGAGCGGCGTAGCTTGTCGGCCTCGCCCGGCGTGAAGCCGGCGGCCACCACCGCCAACTGCATCACCTGTTCCTGAAAGATCGGTACACCCAGCGTTCTTTCCAGCACGCCGCGCACTTCCTCGCTCGGATAGGTGACCGGCTCGACCTGCTCGCGCCGGCGCAGGTAGGGATGCACCATGCCGCCCTGGATCGGGCCCGGACGCACGATTGCGACCTCGATCACCAGGTCGTAGAAGCGGCGCGGCTTCATGCGCGGCAGCATGGCCATCTGCGCGCGCGACTCGATCTGGAACACGCCCAGCGTATCTGCATGCCCGATCATGTCGTAAACCGCCGGGTCTTCGGACGGGACATCGCTCATCGCGAACGGCTGCCCGCGCTTCGCGCTCACCAGGTCGAGCGCGCGGCGGATGGCAGAGAGCATGCCGAGCGCGAGCACGTCGATCTTCAGGAGGCCGAGCGCGTCGAGATCGTCCTTGTCCCACTGGATGATGGTGCGCTCTGGCATCGCCGCGTTCTCGATCGGTACCAATTGCGAGAGCTGACCACGCGCGATGACGAAGCCGCCGACGTGTTGCGAGAGGTGGCGCGGAAAGCCGACCAGCTCGTCGACCAGCCGGATCAGCATGGCCACCTTGCGGTTGGCGGGGTCGAAGCCGGCCTCCGCCAGGCGCTCGGGATTGACCTTGCGGCCGTCCCACCACGCCATCGACTTCGCCAGCTGGTCCACCTGCTCGAGGTCGAAGCCGAGCGCCTTGCCGACGTCGCGCATCGCGCTCTTGGGGCGATAGCTGATCACCGTCGCGGCGAGCGCGGCGCGGTCGCGGCCGTATTTCGCGTAGAGGTACTGGATCACCTCCTCGCGCCGCTCGTGTTCGAAGTCGACGTCGATGTCGGGCGGCTCGTTGCGCTCGCGCGAGATGAAGCGCTCGAACAGCATCTCCATGCACGACGGGTTCACCTCGGTTATGCCGAGCGCGTAGCACACTGACGAATTGGCCGCCGAGCCGCGCCCCTGGCACAGGATGCCGCGCCCGCGGGCGAAGCGGACGATGTCGTGCACGGTGAGGAAATACGGCTCGTACTTGAGCTCCTCGATGAGCGCGAGCTCATGCTCGATCTGCGCGCGCACCTTGTCCGGCGTGCCGGTTGGAAAGCGCCGGAGGAGGCCGTCTTCGGTCAGCCGGCGCAGATAGCCGATCGCTGTCTCGCCAGGCGGAACCAATTCTTCCGGGTATTCGTAGCGCAGTTCGTCGAGCGAAAACTGGCAGCGCGCCGCGATTGCGAGTGTCTCGTCGAGCAGCGCTTGCGGGTAGAGCTGCGCGAGGTCACTGAACGACCGCAGATGCCGCTCGCCGTTCGGATGGAGCGCGTCGCCGGCATCGAACACCGGCACGCCGTGGCGGATCGCGGAGAGCGTGTCCTGCATCGCGCGGCGTTCTGCGATGTGCATGTGCACGTCGCCCGCAGCCACGAGCGGCAGCCCGGATGCGGCCGCCAGCTCGCTTGCAGCGGCGAGCCGCTCGGCGTCATCGGGCAGGCGGAATAGCTCCACCGCGAGCCACGCACGGCCGGGGAAGCGCGCGGCGATGGCTTGTGCATGTTCCAGTGCAGGCAGCGGGTCGGCGAACAGCAAGACGAGGCAACCGGGCAGACCGTCTGCGAGGTCGTCGAGCTCTAATTTGTAGCGCCCCTTGGTCGCGCTGCGCCGTCCTCGCGTGATGAGCGAGGAGAGCTTGCCGTAGCCGCTGCGGTTCGTCGCCAGCAGCACGACGCGCGGTCCGTCCTTGAATCGGATCTCGCTGCCGACGATGAGCTTGAGGCCCACCTCCTTCGCCGCCACGTGGGCGCGCACGATGCCGGCGAGCGAGCATTCGTCGGTGATCGCGAGTGCCGCGTAGCCCAATTCGTGTGCGCGCGTGACCAGTTCTTCCGCATGCGAGGCGCCGCGCAGGAAGGTGAAGTTGGAGAGGCAGTGGAGCTCGGCGTAGGCCATCACGCGTGCCCCCTCCGTCTGATTGGCCGGAGGACGGACGACTCATGTCGGGGGCAGTCCGCATTCGCCGGCGCTTGCACGTTCCGAGGCTCGCTGCTCATGCGAATACCCCGTGCACGTACCACTCGCCACTCGTGCGGTCGCAGTACACCCACAGCTGCGCCCCGCTCTTGTCTTCCGCCACGTAGTAGTCACGGGCGACGTCACCGCCGTCCCACCAGCCGCTTTCGATGCGCTCGGGCCCCGATGTCAGCTTGAGACTGCCGTCGTGGCACGGCAGCGGCTTGGGCAACAGCCACAGCGGGCGATGGCGGTTGGGTTCGGCCGCCCGCTTCGGCCCCCGGGCGGGGCGCCAGGCGCGCTCGGGGCGATGGTCGGCGGCGGTCTCGATGCCGTAGACCGCGTCCTTGCCGAGGCGGATGCGCAGGCGTTCCAGCAGCAGGTCGCCGTCGGCCTCGCGGGTTTTCTGGAACAGGTCGGCGCTCGATGCAGACAGCGGCAGCACCAGCGGCGCGCGCAGAACCAAGGTATGCACCACGGCTTCGAGGCGGGTGCGGCCGAGCGTCTCGCGCAGTAGAAGCTGCATGCGCCCCGCGTCACGCGTCGGCTTGGCGAAGCCGAGCTTGATGACCGTGTTGTTGCGCCGCTCGTGGCGGCAGACGAGTTCCAGTTCCTGCACGCCGGCCTGGCGCAGCGTGAGGAAGCCTTCCAGCTCCGGCAGCAGGCGGCGCACGGCGAACTGCAGGGCTTCGGCGGTGTGCACCGGCGCGGGCAGTTCCAGCGAACGCTCGAAGCTTGCCGGCGGCACGAAGAAGGCGCGCGCCTCGGGTCGCCTGCCCAAGGCGAGATCGAGCTCGTCTAGCAGCGCCTGGCCGAAGCGGCGCGCGACACCTCCGCGCGGCAAGCGCAGGCAGTCACCGAGCGTTTGGGCGCCGATCCGCTCCAGCCCCTCCAACACCGCGGGCGGCTGGCCGAGCAGCGCGACCGGCAGCGCGGCGAGGATCGTCTCCAGCCGCGCGGTCTCGCGGACGGCCTTTTCGATTCCCGCCTTCGCCAGCAGCCAAGCACCGTGCGAGGTCGGCGCACAGGCCATCGTGGCCGCATAACCCATCTCGCCGACTCCGCTGCGCGCCTCCTTCAAGAGGTTGGCCAGCCCGCGATGCAAGCTCAAGCAGGTGCTGATTTCGAGCAGCAGACCGTCGGGCGGCTCGAGGCTCACCGAGGGCGTGAAGCGCCCCGCCCACACGGCAAGGCCCGCGAGCGATTCCTGCTCGGCCGACAGGTCGCGCTTGCACACGATCAGGCCGTCCGCCAAGCCCTGGGCCGCGGGTGCCGCCATGCCGAGGTGCACGCCGCAGGCTTCGGCGGCGCCGTTGCAGGCGACGACCCAAGTGCGGCCGCCCTGCTTCTCGACCACCACCAGGGGTTCGGGCACGGCCGCGCCGCGGGAAAAAACTTCCAGCGACAGCGAATGAAAATGGAGGGCGAGCCACAGCATGCCAACAAACTCGCAGGGGTTTTCGGGAATAAGGGTCAGGAATGAACCAGCGACAGCGCAGGTGCCGCGCGCCGTGTCCGGCTGGCCACGCCCGCCTGCGGCAGCGCCACGATCACCGGCTGGCTCACCGGTCCACCGCGCCGCTTGAGGATGCTCACCGCGAGCCCCTCCGCGGACGGCTCGAGCAAGAGGCGCAGCGCAGCGGGCGAACGGTCCTGCGCGGCGCGCGCGTGGCGAAACAGCACGCCCCAGGTGTGGCCGGTCTCGGCCGCCAGCTGCAGGCGGCGCATGCGGCGCTCGTCGGCCGCGCGCAGCCACGCCAGCAGAGCCCCGCAGGCGCCGGAGCGCAGCGCCTGTTCCGCCGTCCACCATGCGTCGGTTTCGGATGGCGCCTTCGCCACCACCATGCGTTTCAGGTCGATGCCGGCAGCGGCCAGCGCCGCGGCATAGGGCACGTAGGGCGGCGCCACCCAGGCGAGCCAGCCGTCCGCTTCCGACAGGCGCGCCAGGGTTGGCGTGAGAAGTCTGAGCTCGCCGATCCCCTGACGCGCGAGCAGCACCTCGGTCAGCGCGCCGCGCGGCCAGCCGCCGCCCGGCAGCAATTCATCCAGCGCCGCGAAGCCGGTCGGCAGTCCGTCCTCGACCGTCTGCGCGCGCTGGTTGCCGCGCCAGATGCCGGGGTGCTGCAGAACCGATTCCAGCGTCGCCGTCATAGGGACTTGCCGTTGCGGATCACGCCCACCGCGATGCCTTCGATCACCAGTTCCTGGCGCCTGAGGTCGACTTCGATCGGCTCGAAGTCGGGGTTTTCCGGCAGGAGCTGCACGGTGTGGCCGCGCTTCTGGAAGCGCTTGACGGTGACCTCGTCGCCGATCCGCGCCACCACCACCTGCCCGGCCTGGGCCTCGGCGCTACGATGCACCGCGAGCAGGTCGCCGTCGAGGATGCCCGCATCCTTCATGCTCATGCCGCGCACCGTGAGCAGGTAGTCCGCGCGCGGCGAAAACATCGCGGGGTCGAACTGGACGTGCCGCTCGATGTTTTCCTGCGCCAGGATCGGGCTGCCTGCCGCCACCTGGCCCAC
>JAIBFA010000085.1 GCA_019459325.1 Thiobacillus sp. | reverse complement strand
GTACTTCTTGGCCGCACCGCCAAATTTCTTCGACAAAATGGTGGTGATCGCCGCGGTCAAGGTGGTCTTGCCGTGGTCAACGTGTCCAATCGTGCCAACGTTTACGTGCGGTTTGGTCCGCTCGAATTTTTCCTTAGCCATGTCTCTGTACCCTATAAATCAAAAATCTGTTGTAGGTGTTCGCGCGCCGATCACTTCTTGGCGATAACCGCCTCAGCGACGCTCTTCGGCGCTTCGGTGTAATGCTTGAACTCCATTGAATAAGTGGCACGGCCTTGCGACATCGATCGCAGATCGGTCGAATAGCCAAACATCTCAGCCAGAGGCACTTCAGCTTTGACCAGCTTGACGCCAGCCGCATCATCCATGCCCTGAATGATGCCGCGACGACGGTTAAGGTCGCCCATCACATCACCCATGTAGTCTTCCGGCGTTTCCACTTCCACCGCCATCATCGGCTCAAGCAAAATCGGGTTGGCCTTCCGCATCCCGTCCTTGAAAGCCAGAATCGCCGCCAGCTTGAATGCCAACTCGGACGAATCGACGTCATGGTAAGAACCGTCAAACAGCGTGACCTTGACGTCCACCACCGGGAAACCTGCCAGCACACCATTGGTCAGCGCTTCCTTCAAGCCCTTTTCGACGGCCGGAATATACTCGCGCGGCACCGTGCCACCCTTGATGGCATCGATGAATTCAAAGCCCTTGCCCGGCTCGTTCGGACCCATCTTGATCCAGACATGGCCATATTGGCCCTTGCCACCCGACTGCTTGGCGTGCTTGCCTTCCTGCTCGACTTCTTTCTTGATCGCTTCGCGGTAAGCCACCTGCGGCGCGCCGACGTTGGCCTCCACGCCAAACTCGCGGCGCATGCGGTCAACCAGAATCTCAAGGTGCAATTCGCCCATGCCCGACATGATCGTCTGGCCGCTTTCTTCATCCGTACGAACACGGAAAGACGGGTCTTCCTGCGCCAGACGACCCAGCGCAATACCCATTTTCTCCTGGTCGGCCTTGGTCTTCGGCTCGACCGCCACGTGGATCACAGGCTCGGGGAAAACCATCCGCTCAAGGGTAATCGGGGCTGCCACGTCGCACAGCGTGTCGCCGGTGGTGACATCCTTGAGGCCCACGGCTGCCGCGATGTCGCCCGCGCGCACCTCCTTGATTTCCTCGCGCTGGTTGGCGTGCATCTGCAGAATACGACCCAGGCGCTCCTTGCGGCCCTTGACCGGGTTGTAAATCGTATCGCCCGATTTGACCACGCCGGAATACACCCGAAAGAAAATCAGCTGGCCGACATAGGGGTCGGTCGCGACCTTGAACGCCAGCGCGGAAAACTTCTCGTCGTCGGAAGGCAGACGCGTGCCCTCGCTGCCATCATCCAGCTCGCCCTTGACCGGGGGAATGTCGGTCGGCGCCGGCATCAGTTCGACCACCTTGTCGAGCATGGCCTGAACGCCCTTGTTCTTGAACGCGCTTCCGCACATCATCGGAACGATTTCGCTGGCGATCGTGCGCGCGCGCAGGCCCTTGATGACGTCCGCCTCGGAGAGGTCACCCTCTTCGAGGTACTTGTTCATCATTTCTTCGGACGATTCCGCAGCCGCTTCCAGCATGGCTTCGCGCCATTTCTTGCAGGTATCGACCAGTTCCGCCGGAATGTCGCGCAGGTCGAACTTCATGCCCTGGCTGGCTTCATCCCAATAAATCGCCTTCATCTTGACGAGGTCGACCACACCCTCGAACTTCTCCTCCGCACCGATCGGCACCTGGATCGGTACCGGATTGGCCTTCAGGCGCAGGCGCATCTGATCATAGACCTTGAAAAAGTCTGCGCCGGAGCGGTCCATCTTGTTGACGAACGCCAGACGCGGCACGCCATATTTGTTCGCCTGACGCCACACGGTCTCGGATTGGGGCTGAACACCACCCACTGCGCAGTAGACCATGCAGGCACCATCCAGAACACGCATGGAGCGCTCCACTTCGATGGTGAAATCGACGTGACCCGGGGTGTCAATAATATTGATGCGATGCTCGGGGAATTTACCGTCCATCCCCTTCCAGAAACACGTGGTCGCAGCCGAGGTAATCGTAATGCCACGCTCCTGCTCCTGCTCCATCCAGTCCATGGTGGCAGCGCCATCATGCACTTCGCCGATCTTGTGCGACACGCCCGTGTAAAACAGGACGCGCTCGGTGGTGGTGGTCTTGCCAGCGTCAATATGGGCCGAAATGCCGATATTGCGATAGCGCTCGATAGGAGTATTGCGTGCCACGTTAGTTACCTGCCAATCAATGCGTTAGTGTTTTAGAAACGGAAATGCGAGAAGGCCTTGTTGGCTTCAGCCATACGGTGCACTTCTTCACGCTTCTTCACAGCGCCGCCACGGCCTTCAGCCGCATCCAGCAATTCGCCTGCCAAACGGGCACCCATGGACTTCTCGCCGCGCTTGCGTGCAGCATCCTTCAGCCAGCGCATCGCGAGCGCGGTACGACGGCTCGAACGCACTTCGACCGGCACCTGGTAGTTGGCACCACCGACGCGACGACTCTTCACCTCGACCAGCGGACGGGCGTTGTTCAGCGCAATGCCGAACACCTCCAACGGATCCTTGCCGGATTTCTGGACAATCTGCTCGAATGCGCCGTAGACGATGCGCTCGGCGACCGACTTCTTGCCGCTGGACATGACGACGTTCATGAATTTCGAAACCTCCTGATTGCCGAATTTCGGATCAGGCAGGATTTCACGTTTGGGGACTTCGCGACGACGGGGCATATTCCTGTCTCTCTATCTAGTTAAG
>JAIBFA010000083.1 GCA_019459325.1 Thiobacillus sp. | reverse complement strand
GTGGGCCAGGTGGCGGCAGGCAGCCCGATCCTGGCGCAGGAAAACATCGAGCGGCACGTCCAGTTCGACCCCGCGATGTTTTCGCCGCGCGCGGACTACCTGCTCACGGTGCGCGGCATGAGCATGAAGGATGCGGGCATCTTGGACGGCGACCTGCTCGCGGTGCATCGCAGCGCCGAGGCCCAGGCCGGGCAGGTGGTGGTGGCGCGCATCGGCGACGAGGTCACGGTGAAGCGCTTCCAGAAGCGCGGCCACACCGTGCAGCTCTTGCCGGAAAACCCCGACTTCGAGCCGATCGAAGTCGACCTCAGGCGCCAGGAGCTGGTCATCGAAGGCATCGCGGTGGGGGTGATCCGCAGCGGCAAGACCTTATAGGCGCGGTCTGGGGATTTCACCCAGTCTCGACACACGCTCGCTATCAAGGAACACTCCAACAGCTTGGCTCATGACTTGACTTACAGTTGACTTATCGCATCGCACGCCAGCCTGCTTTCGCAGGTGGAAGCGATTGCTGCTTTGCGGGAGCGGATTACCGCATCACCCTGACGCTGCAAATCACCGAGCACGAAATCCTGCTGCTCGATATTGGCAGCCATGACGAGGTGTACGGGTGAATGGGAGGAAGCCGTGGTGGCGTCCCCCTCACTTCTCCGCGTCGGGCACGAACTTCAGCACATTGCCGTTGATGCAGTAGCGCTTGTGGGTGGGCGCGGGGCCGTCGTCGAAGACGTGGCCGAGGTGGATGCCGGAACTGGCGCTGCGCACTTCGACGCGCTTCATGCCGAAGGCGCCGTCTTCATGCAGGGTGATGGCGCCGGGAACCGGGTTGAAAAAGCTGGGCCAGCCGGTGCCGCTTTCGAACTTGGCGTCGCTGCGGAACAGGGGCTCGCCGGTGATCGGGTCGACAAAGGTGCCGGGGCGCTTTTCGTCCAGGTGCGATCCGGTGAAGGCGCGCTCGGTGCCTTGCTCGAAGGCAATCTTCTGTTGCGCGGGAGTCAGCAGCTGAAAGCCGAGCCACTTCCAGAAGGCTGCCTGGTCGCCGCTGTAGCCGGTATAGCGGGAGACTTCCTTGCCTTGCTGGAACAGCACGATGGTGGGGGTGGCGAACAGGGCTTTTTCCAGCTTCCAGCCGGTGGGCGCGTTGGGGTTGAGCGTACTCTTTACAGGAACGGGGGACTGCCAGGAGTCGAGGACCTCGGCCTTGAATTGTTTGCAGAACGCGCAATCCTCCGCTTCGAACACCACCAGTTGTCGCTCGAAGGCCAGGGCCTTGCCGTCCAGCCGGGGCGCGGCCGGGGTTTGCACGGCAGGCTTGGAGCCGGGGTAGTTCACGCCGGTGCCGCCCAGGCCGCAATAGCCCTGGGGATTTTTCTTGAGGTAGTCCTGGTGGTAGTCCTCGGCGGGGTGGTAGGTTTTGAGCGGGGCGATTTCGGTGGTGATGCTTCCCCGCCCGGCCTTGGTCAGCGCCTGTTGGTAGGCGGCGCGTGTTTTCAGGGCGACGGCTTGCTGGGCCTGGTCATGGGTGTAGATGGCGCTGCGGTAGTTGGTGCCGATGTCGTTGCCCTGGCGGTCGCCCTGGGTGGGGTCGTGACTTTCCCAGAATTTGATCAGCACGGTTTCCAGGGTGGTGCGGGCGGGGTCGAAGCTCACCTTGACCACTTCGGCGTGATTGCGCTGGCGGGTCTTGCCGGACTGCACCGCGCGTTCATGGGCGAGGACGGCTTTGTAGCTGCCCTCGATGTCGCCATTGGCATAGCCGCTTTCCACGTCGACCACGCCCGGCACTTCGGACATGCGCTTTTCCGCGCCCCAGAAGCACCCCATGCCCAGCACGATGGTGTCGAGCTGGGCAGAAGGATCGCTCAATGCCGGTTTGGGGGGCGCTGTGGGGGTGTCCCGGGCGCAGGCCGTGAGCAGGGTGCCCAGGCTAAGGGTCAGCAGGAGGGCTTGTAGTATTCGGGTTGAGAACATGGCTTTGACTCGTTCGGATTGCAGTTCATTATGATCGGGGAGTGGGTCAGATTGCAGTCCCACACGGTTTACAGGGATTGGTCGCGCATCGCGGCGATTCCTGACAAAAATTGTTAAAAGACTGAACACCTCCATCTATGACCCGCTTTGCCGCCATTGATTTCGAAACTGCCAACAACGCCCGCGATAGCGCGTGCGCGGTGGGGGTGGTGATAGTCGAGCACGGTCGCATCGTCGACCGTTTGTATGCGCTGATTCGCCCGCCGTCGCGCGAGTTCTTGTTCACGCACATTCACGGCTTGTCGTGGGACGACGTGAAGGGCGCGCAGCCTTTCGATGCGGTGTGGGCGGGATTGGCGCGCGAACTGGCGGGGGTGGCGTTTCTGGCGGCGCATAACGCGCCGTTCGACAAGGGCGTGCTGGGCGCCTGCTGCGAGACGTATGGGCTGTCGGCGCCAGAGCTGCCTTTCGTGTGCACGGTGCGGCTGGCGCGGGCGCAGTGGGCTATTCGCCCGACCCGGCTGCCCGATGTGTGCACCCATCTGGGCATCGATCTGCGGCACCACCAGGCGGATTCGGATGCCGAGGCGTGTGCGCAGATCGTGATGGCGGCGCAGGCGGGCGGCTGGCGCTATGGGGCCTAGCCTCGACGTCCCCTTCCTGGCAACAACCCCCAGTGTGAGATGCCCATGTTCCAGCCTCTGACCGGCCTGTATGAGCCCTCCTCGATTCAGCAGCTCGCGGACGGCCGCTTTCTGGTGGTGGAGGATGAAAAGAGCCGTCCCTTCAGCCTGGTGGCGATCAGCGCCGCAGGCGACGTGAGCAGCACGCCGCTGCTGCCGCCGGCAGGCGACGATGCGGCTTGGAAGCTGGATGATCTGGAAGCGCTGGCGCTCGATCGGGCGGGATATGTCTACGCCCTCACATCGCATTCGCGCGATGCTGAAGGCGACGAGAAAAAGACCCGCGACAAGCTGGTCCGCTTTCGCATCGAGGACGGGCGCATGGTCGAGCCGATGCTGATTCGGGGCCTGAAGCCCGCTTTGGTGGCGGCGCACCCGGTGCTGGCCGCTGCCGCCGCGATAGAAGACGTGAAAGCCCGCGGTGGGTTCAATATCGAAGCATTGGAGATCAGCGCCGACGGGCGGCAATTGCTGGTCGGCTTTCGCAGCCCCTTGCTCGAGCAACGCGCCATCATCGCCTGCGTCGAGAACCCCGCGGCCGTCTTCGAGCGATGCGAGCCGCCCCGCATTGCGCGCGCCCTGGTGACGCTGGACCTGGGCGGCGACGGGATACGCAGCTTGTCCTACCTGCCCGCCCTCGACGGCTACCTCGTGATCAGCGGTCCCGTCGCCAGTCAGCAGGTTCACTTCCAGCTTTGGTTCTGGAGCGGTCATCCGGGCGCGCAGGCGCGCCGTGTCAGCGTGGCCGGCCTGCCAGGCTTCGAGCACGCCGAAGGGGTGAGCCCCGCCGTGATCGACGGCCGCCAGCGCGTCATCATCGTCAGCGATGACGGCAACAGGAAAGCAGGACGCTACGCCCACTTTCTGCTGCTCGATGTCGAGCAACTGGTGATTGCGCCAACTGGCACGGCGTAAACAAAACCCGTCGAAGATTTACTCAAGCTTCTGGCGCTGTGCGCGATACCGCGACTGCAGGGGTACGCGCCTGGCCTGACCCTTTTTGGGGTGTCCTACACTGGGTTTGTTGCCATGTTTCGGGGAGGCACACTCCATGGATGCGCAAAAACTCAAGACGCTGGTCGGATCGCTGCCCGCAAAACACGCCCTGCTGGTGGTGGGGCTCTTTGCGGTGATCATGGCGATCGCATTATCTGTCGGCCACAAGGCGGACCAATGGGCCCGCGACTGGGCGGTTCCGGTGGTGAAGGCAAACTCGGAACGGGCTGCCCAGGATGCCAGGCTGGCAGTGCCAGGGACGCTTGGCGAGCAGGCCCGCCTGAAGACCCAGCTCCGGGATGCGCGCGGATGGGCGGAGCACCACCGCCTGGTCACGGCGTTTTTTTATGGCCGATATTATGTGGCGATCACCATGACCTCGCTGTCGGCGTTGTTCGCTGCCTTTCTGGTGGGAACCATCGGCATCAAGGGCTGGCAGCACGCTTCCCCCTATGCCGTGACGACACTGATCGTTTTCGGCGGCGCCGCCGCCTTTTTCGGCGCCTTTCCGGGTCTTTACCAACAGGAGGAAAACATCACCAAGAACAAGGCCCTTTACCTGGGCTACGTGGCCCTGGAAAACGAGATGCTGAGCTATTTCGCCACCTATCCGGGCGACCCGAAGAAACCGCCGCAACGCCCCAACGAGTACATCCACACCGTGGACGAAAAGCTGCGGGGGCTTAACGACATGGTGGTGAAATTCGACCGCAGCGCGATCCCGGATTACGTGACGGAAATCAACAAGGCGCTGAATGCGGAAGGCCATCCCGAGGAGGCGCGCTCCGGTGCGGATAACACGTCGCCGCCGAAATAGCCTTGGATATATGAACCAGGGGGGACAGCTAGTAGGTCAGCCCCAGCAGGTCCTTCACCGCTGAAAGCCGGTTGCGGCTTACCGGGACGCGGCTATGGTTCTTGTCGTCCATGATGACGAACAGATGGTCGCCGACACGCTCGATCTCCACCACGTAATTCAGGCTGACGATGTGGCTTCTGTGGACGCGGAAAAACATTTTCTGATCGAGCCGATGTTCGAGGTCGGACAGGGAAAGGTTGCACAGGAATCGATCGTCGGTGGTTTCAATCGAGGTGTAATGGCCCTCGCCTTCAAACCGCACGATCGTATTGACGTCGACCAACACGATCCGGTTTTTTTGATACACGGGGACCTTCTGCAGGATCCGTGGACGATGGAGTGCCGAGCTGCTGGCTTCGTCTGCCGGGCGGGTGATTTCCTCGGTCAGGTCGTAGAAGATCATGCAGGTGCCCTCGATCCCGTTCTGCCCGAGCATCTTGGAAACCTTGATCATGAGCACCCGATCCGGGATGTTGATCATCATGGCGACCGGCGGGGGGGACTTGATCGGGCAACCGTGCGCGTCTTCCGAACGCAGCAGAAAAGAAATCTTCTCCCGGCTTTTCTCGGGGTGCATCTTCAGGACATCGATGCCGATGAGGTCGGCCGCCGGTAGTCCGAGCACATGTTCCGCGGTCTGCCCGAGTATCTGCATCGCCACATCGTTGAGCGCGGTGACCCGCGTGTCGCTGTCCAGCCAAACCATTCCGGGATTGAACTGCTGCAATTTGTGGCAGAAGTTTTCTTCCCGCTGCTTGTCGATAGCGCCCCGGGGTGTAATTAGATTTCCTTCTGAAATCAACGACATGCGCGCTACCTTTGGTTTTCTGACGTGGTGGCTATGATAGAGAAACGCGCTGGGGCGTCAACCTGTCCGGGGCGCGAGGCCCATTCCCTCTCTGGGTAAAAGGCCTTTATCAGCGAATCATTTCAGGTGGGGATTACAACCGTTCATGTGCCCGGAACCGGGTTTGGGGAAAAACGGATTGCCCCGCTGCGCTGCAATGTGTGAACTTAGCTTGAGCCGTAATTCCGCTAACCAGAAACACCGCCCGAGAAGAACAAAAATCGGGGCCCACTTGAAGGAGGAGACGAGATGATACCGAAGCCATTTGAGTATCACAGCCCGCAGTCCCTGGGCGACGCCGTTGCGATGCTGCAGCAGTACGGCGACGAAGCCAAGTTGCTGGCCGGCGGACACAGCCTGTTGCCGATGATGAAGCTGCGGTTTGCGATGCCCTCGCACCTGATCGATCTGAATCGTATTCCGGACCTGGCAGGCGTCAGCGAATCGGGCAACGAAATTCGCATTGGTGCGATGACGACCGAGAATCAACTGATCTGGTCGGAGCTCCTGCAAAGAAAATTGCCGCTGCTGGTGGAAGCCGCCCGGCTCATTGCCGATCCGCAGGTTCGGTATCGGGGGACGATCGGCGGCGACATCGCCCACGGCGATCCCGGCAACGATCATCCCGCCCTCATGCTAACGCTGGACGCCTCGTTCGTGCTTGCCGGCGCGAACGGGGAGCGTGTGGTGCCGGCGTCCGAATTCTTTCTCGGCACCTACTACACCGCGATGAACCCGGACGAGATCATGACGCAGATCCGTATTCCGGTTCCTCCGCAGGGCACCGGCTGGTGCTACGCCAAGCTCAAGCGCAAGACGGGCGATTTCGCCGCGGCTGCGGCCGCCGTGTTGCTGCAGATGAAGGGCGACACGTGCACGGGCGTCGCGATCGGGCTGACCAATCTGGGGCCCACTGCCTTGAGGGCGAGCGACGCAGAGGCCGCGCTGACAGGCCAGCCCCTGACGGCCGACGCAATCGAGGCGGCGGCGCAGAAAGTCATGGCCATCTGCGAGCCGGCCGCCGATTTGCGCGGCGACGAGACGTACAAGACCGCCATGGCCGGCGAGATGTTTCGCAAGGCGATCCGCACGGCGATGGAGCGTTGCACGCGCTAAGGCGAGCCCCAACAAGGAGAATGCACATGTCTCAAACGGTGAAGGTTACTTTCAAACTCAATGACAGACCCGTCGAGGTCCTCGTCGAGCCCCGCGAGCTGCTCATCCACACGCTGCGGGAAAAGCTTGCGCACACCGGCCCCCACATCGGCTGCGAAACCAGCCACTGCGGCGCGTGTACGGTCGACATGAACGGCGCCTCGCTCAAGTCCTGCACCATTCTCACGGTGCAATGCGAAGGCGCGGACATCCTGACCATCGAAGGGATCGCGAAAAACGGCGAACTCCATGCCTTGCAGGAGGGGTTCATGCAGGAACACGGCCTGCAGTGCGGCTTTTGTACCCCGGGAATGATCACCCGCGCGTATCGCCTGCTTCAGGAAATCCCCGATCCGACGGAGGAGGAGATCCGCTACTGGATGGCAGGAAATCTGTGTCGTTGCACGGGTTACCAGAACATCGTGAAGTCGATCCAGTACGCCGCCCGCAAGTTGCGTGGAGAGCCGGTGGAAACCTCGCATCCGCTCATGGGTGAAAAAGCGGCGCAAAGCGAAATGGCCGGATAGGAGAGTGATAATGGACACAGTCGCAGATCAAACAGAGCGCCTCGGCAAGCTGGAGGGCATGGGATGTTCGCGTAAGCGCCGTGAGGATCCTCGCTTCATTCAGGGCAAGGGGAATTATGTAGACGACATCAAGATGCCGGGGATGCTGTTTGGGGTGATGGTGCGCAGCCCCTACGCGCATGCCAGAATCAAAAAGATCGATACCAGCAAGGCGAAGGCCCATCCTGGCGTGTATGCGGTGCTGACGGCGGAGGACTTGAAGCCGCTCAAACTGCACTGGATGCCCACCTTGGCCGGAGACGTCCAGGCCGTGCTGGCCGATGAAAAGGTGTCCTTCCAGAACCAGGAAGTGGCCTTCGTGGTGGCCGAGGATCGCTATGTGGCAGCCGATGCCGCGGAACTGGTGGAGGTGGAGTACGAACCGCTACCGGTTGTCATCGATCCATTCAAGGCGCTGGCGCCTGACGCACCGGTGATACGGGACGACCTGCAGGGCAAGGACACGGGCTCCCATGGCGCGCGCAAGCATCACAACCATATCTTCAACTGGGAAGTGGGCGACCGCGACAAGACGGAGCGCGTCTTTGCCGACGCCGAGGTCACGGTCAAGCAGGACATGCTGTACCCGCGGGTGCATCCCTGTCCGCTGGAGACATGCGGGTGCGTCGCGTCCTTCGACAAGATACGCGGCGATCTCACGGTCTACATCACGTCGCAAGCCCCCCACGTGGTGCGGACGGTGGTGGGCCTGCTGTCGACCATCCCCGAGTCGAAAATTCGCATCATCTCGCCGGATATCGGCGGCGGCTTCGGCAACAAGGTCGGCGTGTATCCGGGGTATGTCGCCGCAATCGTGGCGTCCATTGTGCTGGGGCGGCCGGTGAAGTGGATCGAGAGCCGGCAGGAGAACCTCACCACCACGGCATTCGCGCGTGATTACCATATGACCGGCGAACTCGCGGCCGACAAGGACGGACGCATCAAGGCGCTGCGCGTGAAGGTCATCGCGGATCACGGCGCGTTCGATGCCTGCGCCGATCCCACCAAGTATCCGGCCGGCCTGTTCCATGTGTGCACCGGCTCGTACGACATTCCGAATGCGTTCGTTTCGGTCGATGGCGTCTACACCAACAAATTCCCGGGCGGGGTGGCCTACCGCTGTTCGTTCCGGGTGACGGAGGCGGTTTACCTGGTCGAGCGCATGATCGATACGCTGGCGCTGAAGCTCGGCATCGACCGGGCGGAAATCCGCAAGCGCAACTTCATCCGCAAGGACCAGTTCCCCTATGCCACGCCGCTGGGCCTGGAGTACGACTCGGGCGACTACGCGCCCGCGCTCGACAAGGTGCTCGCCGCGATGGATTACCAAGGGCTGCTGGCGGAGCAGGCGAAAAAGCGGGCGGACCCCGACAGCCCCACGCTGATGGGCATCGGCATCTGTACGTTCACCGAGATTGTCGGTGCGGGCCCTTCGAAGAATTGCGACATCCTCGGCATCGGCATGTTCGACTCGTGTGAAATCCGCGTCCATCCGGACGGCTCCGCGATTGCGCGGATGGGAACGATCACGCAGGGGCAGGGGCACCAGACCACCTACGCGCAGATCATCGCCACCGAAACGGGGATCCCGGCTTCCATGATCCATACCGAGGAAGGGGATACCGCGACCGCGCCGTACGGGCTTGGCACCTATGGATCGCGTTCGACGCCGGTGGCCGGCGCGGCCGTTGCCAACGCGTCGCGCAAGATTCGGGAAAAAGCGCGCCAGATCGCGGCGCATCTGCTGGAAGTCGCGCCGGACGACCTGGAGTTCGACCTGGATCAGTTCAGGGTCAAGGGCGTTCCGGGCAAGGCCAAGAGCATGAAGGAGATTGCCTGGGCCGCCTACAACAATGTTCCGCCAGGCATGGAGCACGGCCTCGAGGCGGTCGACTACTACGATCCGCCGAACTTCACCTTCCCGTTCGGCGCTTACATGTGCGTTCTCGACATCGACCGCCACACCGGCGAAACCCAG
The DNA here is from genome assembly GCA_019459325.1 of Thiobacillus sp. Classification (GTDB taxonomy): domain Bacteria; phylum Pseudomonadota; class Gammaproteobacteria; order Burkholderiales; family Thiobacillaceae; genus Thiobacillus. The sequence goes on along the minus strand of JAIBFA010000083.1, from coordinate 11,843 downwards.
GTGCGCCGCTTCTATGCACTGGACGATTGCGGCACGCGTATCAACCCGATGATCATCGAGGGGCAGATCCATGGCGGCTTGACCGAGGGGTTCGCTGTCGCCATGGGGCAGCAGATGCCGTATGACGATGAGGGGAACGTGATGGGAAGCACCTTGATGGATTATTTCGTGCCGACCTCGATGGAAACGCCGAAATGGGAAACGGATTTCACGGTCACACCGAGTCCGCACCATCCGATCGGCGCAAAAGGCGTGGCCGAGTCGCCCCACGTGGGCTCCATTCCCTGTTTCACCAGCGCCGTGGTCGACGCCTTTTCCCATCTGGGCGTCACCCACATGAACATGCCGCATAGCAGTTACCGGGTATGGCAACAGTGCCAGGCACTGGGCATCGCGAACTAGAGCAATCCGGGACGGGGCCGGCGTGCCGCGGGCATGCCCTCCTGTCACCAATGGAGAAATGAATGAAAGTCGAACTCGAGAAGAGCCACGCCCTCGCGGTTCCCGCGGACATCGCCTGGCGCGTTCTCCAGAATATCGAGAGCGTCGCCTCGTGCATGCCGGGCGCCACGATCACCGAGCGGGTGGACGACGCGAACTACAAGGGCACGGTGACGGTGCGGGTGGGGCCGGCGACGGTGTCATTCAAAGGCGACATCGAAGTCAAGGACATCGATGCCAATAAGCGTGAACTGCGCCTGGTGGGAAAGGGGTCGGATACGTCGGGGCAATCCGGCGCGTCGATGGATCTTCTCGCCTGGGTTCAGGAAGGGGATGCCGCCCACTGTCAGCTGGTGGGCCGGTCCGAAGTCACGGTCACCGGGAAGGTGGCGAACTTTGGAGGGCGGATGATGGGTACGGTTTCGGACCAGATCCTGAAGCAGTTCTTCGATAATTTCTCGGCCCTGGTGGCGGCGTCCGCTGCCCAGCAGGGCGGCGTTGCCGCAGCAGAGGAGACCGTCGTCCGCCCGGCACACGAGCTCAACGCCTTATCCCTGTTCTGGGCGATCGTGAAGGACTTCTTCCGCAAACTGTTTTCCCCCAACAAGGCGGGTTGACGGGGTTCGGAATCGAGCCGCTCATGCAGACCAACGGCGGACATTCCCAGGCCATCGCCCAGTTGCAGCTGGCCATGCAGGCGGCCGGCTACGTGGCGGAGCCCGGCGTGTGCGCGGCGCTGTTCCTGCTGGGGGAATTGGGCCGGCCCTTGCTGGTGGAGGGCGACCCCGGTGTGGGCAAGACGGCCCTGGCCAAGGCCTTGGCGGAGGTTCATGGCACGTCCCTGATACGCCTGCAATGCTATGAAGGGCTGGATGTGCACCATGCGCTTTACGAGTGGAACTATCAGGGGCAATTGCTGGCCATAAAAATAGCCGAGGCGCGCGGGACGCAAAGTGCGTTGGACGAAGACGCATTGTTCTCCGAAAAGTTCTTGTTGCCCCGGCCTTTGCTGCAGTCGATCAGCGCCGAGCGCCCCCCGGTGCTGCTGATCGACGAGATCGATCGCGCCGACGAGCCGTTCGAAGCGCTGCTCCTGGAACTGCTGTCCGATTTCCAGGTTTCCATCCCCGAAATCGGCACCGTGCGGGCGCGCAGCCGGCCCATGGTGGTGTTGACCTCGAACGGCACGCGGGAACTGTCGGATGCCCTGCGCCGACGTTGCCTCTATCTGTTTCTGGATTATCCGTCGTTCGAAAAAGAACTGCTGATCCTCGAAACGCGGGTGCCGGAATTGCCCAGGGTCTTGGGGCGTCAGGTGGTGGAGTTCGTGCAGGCGCTGCGGCAAATCGATCTGAAGAAAAGGCCGGGCATCGCGGAAACGCTGGACTGGGCGGCGAGCCTGCTCCGTCTGGGGATTCCCAGCCTGGAAGGCGCGGATGTGGAAGACATCATGATCACCCTCACGGCGCTCATCAAGACGCGCGATGACCGCCTGGCGGTGACACCGGAGTTGGTGGAGCGGCTATTGGCGGCCTGTTAGGCCGCACTGAGGCGCTGCCGAAGGTGCCCGCTTGCTGCGGGCAATGTGGATGATGGTGTTGACAACGGAGGACACGAACATGAGCACGATACTGAATGAAGTGTTGGCGGCCAATGCAGGCTATACGGCCGATTTTGGCGACAAGGGCAAGCTGCCGATGCCGCCGGGACGGCGCTTCGCCATCCTCACCTGCATGGATGCCCGTCTCGACCCGGCCAAATATGCCGGACTCGCGGAAGGCGATGCGCACGTCATCCGCAACGCCGGCGGCCGCGCCAGCGACGATGCGATCCGCTCGCTGGTCATTTCCTACAAGCTGCTGGGCACGCGCGAGTGGTTCGTCGTGCATCACACCGACTGCGGCATGGAGACCTTCACCGACGACGTCATGCGCAAGCTGCTGCGCAGCAGTCTGAAGACCGCCAGCGTCGACGCCAGCGGCTGGCACGATGCGGGCGGCGGGGGCGGTTCACCCGAGGGCGAGCACATCAGCTGGCTCACCATCCCCAATCAGGAGCAGAGTGTGCTCGAGGACGTGCAGCGCATCCGCACCCACCCCTTGGTTCCGCGCGATATCCCCATCTACGGGTATATCTACGACGTCAAGACGGGCAAGCTGATCGAAGTGCCCGCGGCGACGCAGGCCGGCAAGGCGGCCTGACGGGGAATGCGGCACGATGCGCCCCGTTCCTGTCCCGCTTGCGACGCCGCAGCTTGAGCATGCGCTCAAGGCGCGCATCGCCGGCTTTGTGTCCACGCTCCGCGCCAACGGTTTCCCGATAGGCGTGGAGGAAGGGCTCGACGCCCTGGCCACGGCGGCCCGCATCGGCGTGCTGGAGCGCGATGCAGTGCGAGCCGGCTGGCGAAGCTTGCTGTGCGCACGGGTCGACGAATGGCGGCGCTTCGATGCGCTGTTCGATTCCTACTGGCTGCCCGCCAATTCGAAAGCCTGGGTGCAAAATGACTCGAGCGGGGCAGGCCGGGGGGCGCCGCAGCGCAGCGACAGTCCGCAATCGGGTTTCGCCCACAGCGTTTTCGAGTTGGGCGAGGCGGGCGGGGCGCCCGCAGACGGGGACACGGCGCGCGAGGGCGCCAGCCGTGCCGCTTTGACCGAAGAGGTGAGCTTCGCCAACCTGCACAACCCCGCACAGGTTCGGGAACTGGAAATCCTCGTGCGCACTTTTGCCCGGCGCGTGCGCCGCCTGAAACTTCGGCGGGAGCATGCTCAGGCAGCGGAACAGCGGATCGATCTGCGCCGTACCCTGCGGGCCAGCCTCGCGTATGGCGGCACCCCCTTGCGCCTGGCGTTTCGAGGGCCGCGCCGGGAGCGCCCGCGTCTGGTCCTGTTGCTGGACGCGAGTCGTTCGATGAGCCTGTACAGCTTCTTTTACCTGAGACTTGCGCGCGCGCTGACCGGCGCGGTCGCCGACACGCACAGCTTCATTTTTCACACGCGTTTGACGCCGATATCCGAAGCGCTGGACGATCCCGATCCCTGGCGTGCGCAGGAGCGGTTGCGGCTGCTCTCGGCCGGCTGGGCAGGCGGGACGCTGATTGGCGAATCGCTGCGCGACTTCAACCGCAGCCATGCGTCGCGCGTCCTGCATTCGCGCACGGTGGTCATCATCGCCAGCGATGGCTTCGATGCCGGCGAGCCGGGCATGCTCGGGGACGAGCTGGGGAAAATTGCCGGACGCACCCGGCGCATCGTCTGGCTCAATCCGCTCAAGGGACGGGCGGGGTATGAGCCCACGGCAAGAGGTATGCAGGAGGCGCTGCCGCATATCGACTTGTTCGAAACCGGGCACGACGTGCACAGCCTGCGCAGGCTGCTCCCTCTGCTGCAGGAGATCTTGTGATGGATTGCGACGACATCCTCCAGCGAGCAATGGCCATGCAAGGCAGCGGCACGCCGTTCGCGTTGATCACCGTGGTTCGCGCCGTATCCCCGACTTCGGCTACGGTGGGCGCCAAAATGATCGTTGAAGCGGACGGCGGTTTTCAAGGCTGGATCGGCGGCGGATGCGTCAAGGCGGTCGTCCAGGGTGTCGCGTTGGACGCGATCCGGACCGGTCGTTCCCGGCTGGTGCGGATCAGCCCGGACGAAACCCCGGAAGAGCCGGGCATAGACAGCTTTCCCATGTCCTGCGCGAGCGGCGGCACCGTCGAGCTGTTCGTCGAGGCCTTTGTCAGCGCCCCCCTGATCCTGGTTGCGGGTGCGTCACCCACGGCGCTGGCGGTTGTTCAATTCGCCGAACGGGTCGGACTTCGGGTCGCCCACGCCGAGAGCGAGGGCCGCTTCGCCGTCGACCCGCCGTTTTGCATCTCCGCTTACGAAGGTCCCCTGTTTTCCGCCGTGCAGCCGCGCTGGTGCGTGGTGGCTACGCAAGGGGAGGGCGATGGTTCGGCGCTGGAGGCGGCCATGCAAACCGGCGCCGAGCGCGTGCTTCTGGTGGCGAGCAATCGCAAGGCGGCCAAGCTGCTTGCTGAATTGCGTGAGCGTGGCTGGGACAGCGAGGAATTGGCCCGTCGTATCGAGTCACCGGCCGGCTTGCCTATCGGCGCGGCCATGCCAGAAGAAATCGGCCTGTCGATCGCGGCACGGCTGGTCCAGCTGCGCCGCTCGGGGGATGACCAGCCACCCCCGCGCCCGGCAGATTGGCCGCAAGGCGATGCAGAAACGGGCGGTGCGCCGCAGCGCGAGGCCTCACGCGAAAGTGGCGGGGCCCTTCCCTCCGCGAGCGCTGCGAGAAGCGTCGCATCGTCCGTGTACGGGGCAATCGACCCGGTTTGCGGCAAAAGGGTGGAGACGAAGACGGCGGTGCGGATCAGCTATCGGGGTCGTGCCTACTATTTTTGCTGCCCGGGCTGCCGGTCCGTGTTCGAACTGCTGCCGGAGCATTACCTGCGGCAGCGGATGGTGCAACAGCGATGAACTGGGATCGCATGCGCGTCTCGATCGTACTGCTGGCGGCGGGCCAGTCCTCGCGCATGGGCGGGCCCTTGAAGCAGTTGATCGAAGTGTCTGGAGAGCCGCTGGTACGGCGCAGTGCCCGCACGGCACTGTCGCTGGAACCGGAAGAACTGGTGGTGGTGACCGGGGCCGGGCAGGGTGCTGTCGAAGAGGCGCTGGCCGGTCTGCCGTTGCGCTGCGTGTTCAATGCCGACCACGAGCGCGGACAGCCCACCTCCGTTGCAGCGGGGGTGGCGGCGTTGACTCAGCCCTGCGACGTCGTGATGGTCATGCCGGTCGATCTGCCGCTGATCGATGCGGCGGATCTGCAGTTCCTGTGCGATGCCTACCGTGAAATGGAGAGCGGTTCCATCGCGGTGCCCTTCTTCGAGGGCAGGCGGGGCAATCCGGTGCTGTTTTCTTCTTCGCATGCGGTCGAAGTCGCCATGGGCAGAACGAACGTAGGCTGCCGCAAGCTGATCGAGAACAATCCCGATCTGGTCGGGATCGTGGCTGTGCCAAACGACCACTTTGTGGTGGATATGGATACCCCGCAGGACTTCGGCCAGGTTCTTGAGCGCCTCGCCGCCAGCCAGCCGTTCCCGCCTGTCGCGGAGCGTCCCCGCTGAAGCACTGTTGGAGGAATGATCATGGATAGCATGGACATGAATGTATTGAGCCACGCCCTGGAGTGGAGCGAATCCGGCCACCGCGTTGCACTGGCGACCGTGGCGGAGACATGGGGCTCGGCGCCCCGGCCGGTCGGCGCCTGGCTGGCGGTTCGCGAGGACGGCCAGCTTGTCGGATCGGTTTCGGGCGGATGCATCGAGGAAGACTTGATCACTCGAATGCGTGATGACGGCTTCCCGCAGGAGACCGCCCAGTCGGTCGTTTACGGGGTGACCAAGGAGGAGGCCGCGCGCTTTGGGCTTCCATGCGGCGGCAAGGTGCGGCTTGTGGTCGAACCTCGACCCGACATTCGCTTGTTGAGGGAATTGCGCGAACGCATCCAGGCCAAGCAACTGGCTGCCCGCGTGCTCGAATTGAAACAGGGCAGTTGCCGCCTGGAGGGGGCGACGCGGTACGACAAAACCAGCTTCGATGGAGAAACGCTGCGCGTGATCTATGGACCCCGGTGGCGTCTCCTGATTGTGGGGGCCGGCCAGTTGTCCCATTATCTTGCCGACATTGCGCTCTCCGCCGACTATGAGGTGACCGTGGTCGATCCGCGCGAAGAGTTCGCCTCGGGATGGGAAAAATCCCGGGTGGATTTCATCAAGGCCATGCCCGACGATGTGATCCTGCAATTGGGTGTCGACACCCATACCGCCATCGTCGCGTTGACGCACGACCCGAAGATCGACGACATGGCGCTGCTCGAGGCGCTTAAATCACCTGCGTTCTATGTCGGCGCGCTCGGATCCCGTGTCAATACCGAAAAGCGCAAACGACGCCTGGCCCAGTTCGACCTGAGCGGCGAGGAGATCGAGCGCTTGCACGGCCCCACCGGCATTTACATCGGCTCGAGAACGCCGCCGGAAATGGCCATTTCGATCATGGCGGAAATCACGGCGCGCAAGAACGGTGTCCCCGTATTGCAGCGTCGCGAGCTGGCGAGTGACTTTCTGGCCGATGCCATACAACAGATGAATCGGATGACGGTCTGATCGGACTGGCGAGACCGGCACGATATCAGCTATAGCCCTGGCATCGGGCGTGCAAGTGCCCCTTGCCCGCGGCAGCCATTACAGCGTGATGCCGAACAGCGCGAGGGCACCTTTCACGGCAGTGGTGACCGGACCGACCATCCCCGCGACTGTTTTCGCGGCCTCGATCAGCCCCTTTCCATTGAACTCCAGCGCCGACGTGTCGGGTTTCTCGTCGGTCGCCTCTTCGGTCAGGGACTTGAGTTTTCGCGCGGTCTGGCGCTGCTGATCTGCATCCAGTTTTTCAACCAGCGAGGCAACCTGCGTGGTCAACTCGGTGAGCGCTTGCTGGAGCTCGACTTTTGACGTCGACGCGGCCTTGTTGAAACTGTCCTTGATGTAACCGGCGGCAATCACGTCGCCGTGAAAGACATTGCCCTCGCCGAAGTCGATGTTGGTGGTGTTCTGCGGTCCTGTACCCATGATGGTCACTTCTCCTCCTATGATGTCGCCGTTTAATTCCACATACAACGCCTTCGAGTTCACGGCCTGCAGTGCGGTGAATCGCTCGAGTTTCACGAGGAGCTGTCTGCGTGCGAGGGACAGCTGTTGCATCAGCAACTGGCGCTCGGAATCGCTCACCACCCAGTCGTAGGCGGCCATGACGTCACGCAAGGCTTCCTGCTCGACGCCGTTTCGCGTCTTCTGAAAAATGGTATGGGTGGCGCGGTTCAGGTATTCCTCCAGCCGGTCGGCGGCGGGTGTTTTCGGTTGATACTCCAGCGTGCCGTTGGCGATCCAGCGCAGTGCCTGGCTCAGCACCTGTTGCTCCGCGTGAAGACGGAGCAGGCACAGCCTTAGACGCCGTGCCGTGTCCCGGTTCTCGCGCGAACGACCGATCATCCACACGCCAATGCTCCGGCCTTCGAGCACGAGCGTGAAATGACCGACTGCGAGACCGCCCACTGCATCGGGTTTGACCTGGCTGCTACGTTCAGGCGCGCCGGTAATCTCTGACATGTTGTGGGGAAGGTCGGTATCGTACTCAATGACCATGGTTGGTAGCCCCGCCCAGACAGCGCTGGTGCCTGGCCCTTGCTTCATCCCGGCGGTGCACGTTGTTGCCTGCACGTAGAGCTTTGCCAGGTGGGCGCCTTGCCGACGCAAGGGCTGCCGCTGCCAGCTGCCATTGCACTGGCTGACCATGGTGGGCAGATCGAGTATGTCGCGCACGGCACTCAATACCCCGCTGCCGTCCAGTGTCTGCGCGCCCTCGCAGGCCAGGCCGATCTCAACCCGACTCACGGGCCCGCCGTCGCAGAAAAAGCGGCGAAAGGCACAACGAGGGTGCAGGCGCGCGGGGGCGGGCCCCACCGTTCCATGGCCAAGTTCGGGAAACTTGATGGCCGCTGCGGAGGAGGCGAAGTAGAAGTCTTCACTGAAGACACCGCCGACCGGAACGCCCCGGGCGCGGGCGTGCACGGCGCCGAAGCAGCGCACGAATTCATTCTCGGGGATGGGGATCGGCCAGGAAGGCATGCTGAGCCGCGCGGGGCCCGAGTTCAGAAAAGGTCGGGAATCGGCAAAAGGGATCTGGAGTGTGAACAACATGCACGCAACTCCCACACTGGGCCGGGCGGGGGCCGAGGCGCCGGTTCTAAACAATGAGGCGCCCCCGTCTGACGAACATTCGGGGGCGAAGCTAAACGCTACTATGCGTCTCAGCACAGCGGACGTTCGAAGCGATCGGATGTCGCCTTTTACCACCCGCTGCTCTAAAGCTAGTCAATCCGTACGCAGGGTCAAGTCGCGGGCGCCGTGAACGCTTATGTGCCTCCCTGCTCCCCCACCGGTTCGGCGTCGTGCATCTGCGGGTGCGCGGTTCTTAGCCAGCCTGCCTCGCTATCCCAGAACACCGGCTTTTCGGTCTGCAACATGTGGAGCAAATTCCGATAGTCCTCGGAGCCCAGGTTGGTCAGGCGGAACAATTCGGTCAGCCGGGTCGCGCTGCGCAGGATGATGCGGCCGCGGCCAGGCCTGTCGGGCGTTCCGGAGGGCATCCACTCGGCATAGTAGTGACCAATATTCACAACAGCCATCGTCGTTCTCCTTGGGGGGCAGTCTGGTTTAAAAATAGCTGGTTTTGCGGCGAGTATTCTCGCGCTTGCTCCGGGGGGCACCGGGTCTAGATTGATAAGGGATGGCGTTTTCTGCAGGGGGACCGGCGATGATGGGATGGCGACTGGCGGGGGTATTGATGATGGGCATGATGGGAACAGGACACGCGCAGGACACCGGGGCGATCAAACTGCCGCCGCCGGAGACGGCGGGCGGCATGCCGCTGATGCAGGCGCTGAAGGCGCGGCATTCGACGCGGGAGTTTTCCGGCAAGCCGCTGCCGGCCCAGGTGCTGGCCAACCTGTTATGGGCGGCCAACGGGGTGAACCGGCCGCACACCGGCCAGCGCACCGCGCCTTCGGCCCACGACTGGCGCGAGATCGACGTGTACGTGACGACCGCGGACGGCGCCTATCGCTACGATCCGCCCACGCATACGCTGATCAAGGTGGCGGCCGGCGACCTTCGCCCGCAGGCGGGGGTGCAGGACTTCGTGGCGACCGTGCCGGTGAATCTGGTGTACGTGGCGGACCTCGACCGCATGAGCGGGGCGAGCGCGGACGACAAGGCGTTCTACAGCGCAACCGACGCCGGTTTCATCGCCCAGAACGTGTATCTGTATTGCGCGTCGGCCGGCTTGGCGGTGGTGGTGCGCGGCCTGGTCGATCGCGACGCGCTGGGCGCGGCCCTGGGCCTGAAGAAGCATCAGCGCATCATCCTCGCGCAATCGGTGGGCTATCCGGCTGGCAGCGCCAAATAGCAAACGGATGCCCAAATTCGCAAAGATCCTGCTTGCCTGCCTGATCTGCCTGGCTGTTGCCGGCGGCCTGATCTGGCTGATACAGCGGCTGGCTGCATGAATCCGGAACAGGTCTCGAATGCGCAGGTTGACGAGATGGGCCTGCGTGAACTGACGACACACTTTCCCCGTCCAGGCAGGGTCGAGGCGATCTTCCTGCGCCCGCAGCGCCGCGGCGAGGTGGTGGCAGTCGAATCCGTCCTGGCGATTGCCGGGGTGGGGCTGGAGGGTGACCACTATGCAAAGCCGTCGCGCGGCCGAGTGGCGGGCGGCAGCCGGCAGGTGACGCTGATCCAGGCCGAGCATCTGCCGGTGGTGGCGGCGCTGACGGGGCGGGCGCAGGTCGATGCGGCTCTACTGCGGCGCAACCTGGTGGTGTCGGGGCTGAACCTCTTGGCGGCGCATGCGCTGTTTCGCGACCGGCCACTGGTGCTGCGCATCGGTGAATCGGTTGTGCTGGAGGTGACCGGGCATTGCGATCCCTGCTCGCGCATGGAAGCGGCGCTGGGGCCGGGCGGGTTCAACGCGATGCGCGGGCACGGCGGGGTCACTGCCCGCATCCTGACGGGCGGGCCGATCCGGGTGGGGGGCGCGGTGCGGGGTGAGGCGCCGGGTTAAGCGGTCGCCAGCCCGGCGATGAGGCCGTCCTGCAGCCAGGTGGCGAGATGGCGGGCGGCCTGGGCCGTGGCGTCCTGATCCGACAGGCGTTGGCCCAGCGACGCGCAGACCTGGGCGAACGAGGCGCCGGCCAGCACCTGCGACAGGGCGGCGTGTTCCACGCGGTCGAGGGTGCGGAAATGCGGCTGCCAGGCCTTGCGCCAGATCAAGAGCCAGGCGGCGTCGGGCAGGGGAGCGGCGGGTGGCGGCGGCTGGTCCTGGTCGAGGGCGTGCCAGATGCCGACGCTGTTGAAGCGCAGCGGCGCGAGGAACAGGGTGGGGACGAAGCGGAAGCCGACGGTTTCCCACTGCACCGCATCGAGTCCGGCCAGCGCCGCGGGTGCCAAGGGCTCGGCGTCGGGGCCGTCGAAGGCGCGGCGCAGCTGCCAGTCGATCATCGCCAGTTCGGCGATGTCGGGGTCCTGCGGATAGCGCGCGGCCAGATCGTTCGGAAAATCCGCGCCGTGCCAGCGCAGGTTTCGGTGCTGCGGCGGATGGGCCTCGATGAAGGCCAGCGCCGCGTCGTCGAAGCTGTCGTCGCCGAGGTAGGCCCAGGTCTTTTCGAAGGCGTCGCGCAGGTTGTCGAGCAGGCGGGCGCGATAGGCATGGTGGTAGATGTGCAGGCGATGGGCGACGTCGATGCGCCCGCCGGCCGCGACTTCGTCGGCGATGGTGCTGGGGCGGTCGAGCAGGTGGTCGTGAAACGCCGTTTGCAGCGTGACGAGGGCCGGCGCGCTCATGCTGCGGCCTCGCAGGTGTCAAGAACCTCGGCGGCGACGGCGCGCGCGCGGTCGAGTTCGGCGATGAGTTCGCCGAGCGCGGGGATGTGATCGTCGCGCTCGATCATGGTGGCGACCTCGCCGAACAGCTGGCAGGCCTCGCGGTAGAGCGCCCACACGGGTTCGGCGACGGGATGGTCGTGGGTGTCGACGATGTAGTCGCCGTGGTCGCTGTGGCCAGCCAGATGAATCTGCTGCACGCGCTCACCCGGCAGGTGGCGCATGAAGGCGAGTGCATCGAAGCCGTGGTTGATGCTGCTGACATAGATGTTGTTGACGTCGAGCAGCAGCAGGCAGTCGGCCTCCTCGGCGACGCGGCGCAGGAATTCCCAGTCCTTCATGTCCGAGCTGCGGTATTCGAGATAGCTCGACACGTTTTCGAGCAGGATGCGCTGGCCGAGCGCGTCCTGTACTTGCTCGACGTGGCGCACCACCAGGCGCAGCGCTTCCTCGCTGTAGGGCAGCGGCAGCAGGTCGTGGGCGTTGCGGCCGGCGACGCCGGTCCAGCACAGGTGATCGGAAATCCACAGCGGCTGCGCGCGCTGGGCGAGTTTTTTGAGATCGGCGAGATACTGAAGGTCGATCCCGTCGGTGGAGCCGATCGACAGCGACACGCCGTGCATTGCCACCGGGTAGCGTTCGAGCACGGCATCGAGCATGGCGAGCGGCTTGCCGCCGGGCACCAGGTAATTGTCTGAGATGATTTCAAGCCAGTCGACCGCTTGCGGTTCGCGCAGAAAATCCGGGTAGTGCACGGGTCGCAGGCCGAGGCCGAAACCCGGCGAAGCTTTTCTGATCGGGGCGGGGGCGTGCGTCATGCGGAAATCTCTCAGGCGCTTCGAAACGGTTGGCGTCGGTTGCCGGGGGGGGGGGGGGGCCCCCGGCGGGGGGGGGGGGGGGGGGGGGGGGG
>JAIBFA010000071.1 GCA_019459325.1 Thiobacillus sp. | reverse complement strand
GTACTTCTTGGCCGCACCGCCAAATTTCTTCGACAAAATGGTGGTGATCGCCGCGGTCAAGGTGGTCTTGCCGTGGTCAACGTGTCCAATCGTGCCAACGTTTACGTGCGGTTTGGTCCGCTCGAATTTTTCCTTAGCCATTTCAAGTACCCTCAAATTTGCACAAGAACGATGCGGTTCTTCACGACCAACACCCCAACAACCGCTTTTTAAAACTTAAAACCAGGCGCATCCGTCAATACGAAGCACCCAAAACTGGTGCCCATGGGCAGGATTGAACTGCCGACCTCTCCCTTACCAAGGGAGTGCTCTGCCACTGAGCTACATGGGCCTTGGACTTACTACCAAATAAGCCCATACAAAAACTGGAGCGGGTGAAGGGAATCGAACCCTCGTCTTAAGCTTGGAAGGCTTCAGCTCTACCATTGAGCTACACCCGCTTCGCCCTGCTCGAACTGCAAAATCTGTGGTGGTGGGGGAAGGATTCGAACCTTCGAAGGCAGAGCCGTCAGATTTACAGTCTGATCCCTTTGACCGCTCGGGAACCCCACCCAAACGAAGCGCGAGATTATAGGATGTATCGGAATCCCCTGTCAAACATCAGCATGGGCAAATTCCCCATCACGCATATATATTTCACACATTGAACAGGAAGTTCAGGACATCGCCGTCCTTGACGACATATTCCTTGCCTTCGGCGCGCATCTTGCCAGCCTCCTTGGCGCCCTGCTCGCCCTTGCAGGCAATGAAGTCCTCGAACGAGATGGTCTGCGCGCGAATGAAACCGCGCTCGAAATCGGTGTGGATCACCCCCGCTGCCTGCGGCGCGGTATCGCCCTTATGGATCGTCCACGCCCGCACCTCCTTGACCCCGGCGGTGAAATAGGTCTGCAGACCCAGCAGGTCATAGGCGGCGCGGATCAGGCGATTGAGCCCAGGCTCATCCCAGCCGAGCTCCTTCAGGTATTCCAGTCGGTCTTCCGGCGACAGTTCCTGTAGTTCGGCCTCCAGCGCCGCGCACACCGGAACGACCGGTGCGCCTTCCTTCTCGGCAAAGGCTTTCAGCGCATCGAGCATAGGATTGTCGTGAAAGCCGTCTTCGCTGACGTTGGCAACATACAGCGTGGGCTTGACCGTCATCAGGCACAGCGGCTTGATCGCCTCCAGCCCCTCAGCGTCAAGTCCGGCTGCGCGTGCGGGACGACCTTCGTTCAGCGCAGCCAGCACCGGCTTCAAGGCCTCGACGACAACCTTCGCGTCCTTGTCGCCCCCACGCGCAGTTTTTTCATACCGTATCAACGCTTTCTCAACGCTTGCCAGGTCAGCAAGCGCCAACTCGGTCGCGATGGTCTCCACATCCGACAGCGGATCAACCTTGCCGGCAACGTGAATCACGTTTTCATTGTGAAAACAGCGTACAACGTGGCAGATCGCGTCCGTTTCCCGGATGTTCGCGAGAAACTGGTTGCCCAGGCCTTCGCCTTTGGAGGCGCCCGCCACCAAGCCGGCGATATCGACGAACTCGACGATGGCCGGAACGATGCGCTGCGGCGTGATGATCTCGGCCAGTTGCGCCAGGCGCGGATCCGGCACCTCGACCACACCGGTATTCGGTTCAATGGTGCAGAACGGGTAGTTTTCCGCCGCGATGCCCGCCTGGGTCAGCGCGTTGAACAAGGTGGATTTTCCGACGTTGGGCAAGCCAACGATGCCACATTTGAGACTCATGGTTTTTCCTGGAATTTGGGAGACGCGGGTTTGGTGTTGGCGCGCTGGGTGGCGGCGTTCCACTCGCCTTTTTCAATCAGCGGCATGAGGTCGAGGGCACGTTCGATCGCCGCATCGATTTCGGCCTGCTCCTCGCGGCGCGGCGGTTTGAGGACGTAGTTCACGACTTCATTGCGATCGCCCGGATGACCGATGCCGATGCGCAAGCGCCAATAGTCCTGCGTGCCGAGATGCGACGCGATGTCTTTCAGACCATTGTGCCCGCCCATCCCGCCGCCGAACTTGAGGCGCAACTGGCCGGGCGGAATATCGAGCTCGTCATGCACCACCAGAATCTCGGCCGGCGCAATGCGATGGAAGCGCGCCAGGGCGCCCACCGCCTGACCGGAACGGTTCATGAAAGTCTGCGGCAACAGCATCCAGGTATTTTGGGCGCTGCGCCCGACGATGCCGTGAAAGCGTGACTCATGCGCCAACGACATCCCCCAGTCCTGCGCGAGGCGCGCGCAAAACCAAAACCCGGCATTGTGCCGGGTTTCTTCGTAGTCGCGCCCCGGGTTACCGAGGCCGACAATGAGACGGGGTGCCGTCATGACGACTTGCAACGCAACCACAGGCGGGCTGCGTTGAGACTCAGGCTGCGGGGGCAGCAGGAGTCTCGGGCGCAGGTTCGTCAGACTTCATGCCCTTGGGCAGCGTGATCGTCGCTACCGCGGGGTTCTCATGCTGAATGTGCGCAACAAGCTCCACGCCCTCGGGCAGCGTGAGGTCGTTCGCATGGATGGAATGCCCGATCTCCAGCGCGCCCATGTCCACAGTGATGAACTCGGGCAGATTGCCCGGCAGGCAGGTCACGTCGATTTCAGTGACCACATGGCTGACTTTGCCGCCACCGGTCTTGACGCCAGGCGCGGTATCTTCATTCAGGAAGTGCAGCGGGACTTTGACGTGAATTTTGTGCGTTTTGTCGACGCGCTGAAAGTCGATATGCAGCACCTGCTGCTTGTAGGGGTGCCATTGCGTGTCGCGGAGCAGCACCGATTCCTTGGCGCCGCCAATGTTCAGCATCAGCACGGAGGCGTGGAAGGCTTCCTTGCGCAGCGCGTGGTACAGCGCGTTATGGTCCAGCTCGATCTGCACAGGGGCAGCGGTGCCGCCATACACGATGCCGGGGACTTTGCCCGCGTGACGCAGACGGCGGCTCGCACCCGTACCTTGCAATTCACGCTTGGTGGCGATGACTTCGATTTCCATAGTATTTCTCCAATAAGCTACTCAATGATGCATGCCCAAATGAAACATGCATGAAAGCCCCCGCGACCAGGGGCATTCGGCCGACTCTACTCGATGAAGAGCGAGCTGACGGAATCTTCGTTGCTGATGCGGCGGATCGTTTCCGCCAGCAGTTCAGCCACCGGCAACTGCCGGATTTTTACGCATGCGCGCGCATCGTCACGCAGCGGAATGGTGTCGGTCACCACCAGTTCGTCGAGCGCGGAATTCGTCACGCGTTCGACCGCGCTGCCCGACAGCACGGCGTGGGTGCAATACGCCATGACTTTTTTCGCGCCATGCTCCTTCAGCGCATTGGCCGCCTCGCACAGGGTGTTGGCGGTGTCGACCATGTCATCCATGATGATGCAGGTACGATCCTTGACGTCGCCGATGATGTGCATCACCTTCGCCACATTCGGCTTCGGTCGCCGCTTGTCGATGATCGCCAGGTCGCACTCGAGACGCTTGGCAATCGCCCGCGCCCGCACCACCCCCCCCACATCGGGCGACACCACCACCAGGTTCGGGTGGTTGCGCTTCCAGATGTCGCCCAACAGGATCGGGCTGGAATAGATGTTGTCGACCGGAATGTCGAAAAAACCCTGGATCTGGTCGGAATGCAGGTCCATCGTCAGCACCCGGTCCACCCCCGCGCCCTGCAGCATGTTGGCCACCACCTTGGCAGTGATCGCCACCCGCGCCGACCGGGTGCGTCGATCCTGGCGCGCGTAGCCGTAGTACGGGATGGCCGCGGTGATACGTGCAGCAGACGCACGCTTCAGCGCATCCACCATCACCATCACTTCCATCAGCGTGTCATTGGTCGGCTGGCAGGTCGACTGCAGCACGAACACATCTTTGCCGCGCACGTTCTCGAGGATCTCGACCATCACCTCGCCATCGGAAAAGCGCGACACCGTGGCGCGGCCGAGATGGATATTGAGATGGCGCACCACATCGCTGGCAAGACGCGGGTTGGCATTCCCGCTGAACACCATCAAGTTGTCTATGGACACACGAGTCTCCGGCGATTTGGCTGGTCCGACACAACAACAAAAACAGCCGCCACCGGCGGCTGTTCGCTTAACTGGCTGGGGAGGTAGGGATCGAACCTACGAATGTCGGAATCAAAATCCGATGCCTTACCACTTGGCGACTCCCCAATGGTCACTACTCGGCGCAGCAGTCATACAGCGGATGCCTGTCGAGCCCCTGCGCCACAAAACCCTGCATCGTGTCGGGCAGCTGACGCAGCACGCTCCATGCCGCGTCTTCCGTTCCGAACGATGCAAACACGCAGGCACCCGAGCCGGTCATTCGTGCCTCGCCGAACTGCGCAAGCCATTCGAGATGACGGGCGACTTCGGGATAGCGACTGATGACCACGGGCTGCAGATCGTTATGCCCCACAAGGGGACTCCGACTTTCTATGGGCTGAAGCCCATGAAGGTCGTATGACCCATGCCTGCGGAAAAGGGCGCTATTTTGAGGGCTGGCGTGTTGCGTGTCAATTCCGGCGCAGCAAAAATTGCGGCGGTCGGCACCTGCACCGGCGGCATCAGAACGACGTACCAAGCCGGCGGGGCGCTCACCGGGCAGAGGATTTCACCCACGCCCTCGGCAAACGCGGTCTGGCCGAACACGAACACCGGCACATCGGCGCCCAGTTGCAGGGCCAGCTGTTGCAGGGTTGCACGCGGCAGGTTCGCTTGCCACAGGCGGTTCAAGGCCAGCAGCACGGTGGCGGCGTCGGAGCTGCCGCCACCGAGGCCGCCGCCCATTGGCAACACCTTGTCGAGCCGGATGCTCACGCCGGCGCCGGCGGGGGCATGCGCCTGCAACAGGCGCGCCGCGCGCACGGTCAGGTCCCGGTCTTCCGGCACCCCGGGCAGGTCGCCTTCGCGTACCACGCGGCCGTCATCGCGCAGTTCAAGATGCACGGTGTCGGCACGGTCGATCAGGCGGAACACGCTCTGCAGCAGGTGATAGCCGTCGGCGCGCCGGCCGACGACGTGCAGGAACAGATTGAGTTTGGCGGGAGCGGGGTAGGCGTGGCTCATTCAACCCGCCAGCTGTCCGCCACCAAGCGGATTTGCAGCCCCTCGCGGGTCACCACCAGTTTGCGCGGCCGGGCGGGGCTGTCGGTGGCGTATTGCAGGTAGTCGATCACCCAGCCATTCTGCTTGAGCTGCGTGAGACGTCCGCTGGTATCGCGCGTCGCTTCGTAGGCGTAGGCGGGATCGGGGCGTGCCTGCACCCACCACGTCAGCCCGGCCACCGGCAGTACGTAGCCCAGCGCCTCGTGCGTCATGGTGTCGGCATCGGGCGCGCGGCGCGTAGGCTGATTCGGCACCTCAAGCGCAACGCCTTCGGCATCGCGCACGATGCGGGCCACGCCCTGCCCCAGCGGCGAGGTCATCAGCACCTCGTCCGTTGTCGCGCGATGCTCCCAGTGAATCTGCCCCGACACGCTCTGCTCGCCGCTCTGGACGCCGATGCGCCCCTGCAGGGTCCAGTTCGCCGAAAGGGATGATTCGGGTTCAATGCTCGGGGCGGGTGGAACCGATGCGCAGCCCCCCAGAACCAGCGCCAGCAGCGCCGCTGCAGTGAAGCCGCGCATCAGGGTTTGAGCCGGCGCAGGGTTTCCAGCAGCACTTCGTTCTGCGGATGAGTCTGCAGACTGGTTTGCCACAGTTTTCCGGCCTCGTCACGCTGGCCGCGCGCCCACATCACTTCGCCCAGATGCGCCGCGATTTCGGGATCGGGGCGAACCTTATAGGCGCGTTCAAGGTACTCCTGCGCGCGCGCCAGGTTGCCCGAACGGTACTGCGCCCAGCCCACGCTATCGAGGATGAAGGGATCTTCCGGGGCCAGCGCCAGCGCCTTGTCGAGCAGGGTGATCGCTTCGGCCAGCCGGTCAGTGCGGTCTGCCAGGGTATAGCCGAGCGCGTTGTAGGCCTGCGCATCCTCGGGACGCAGCACCATCACGCGGCGCAAGTCGGTTTCCAGCACATCCAGCTTGTTCAGCTTCTCGGCGACCATGGCGCGGTCGTAAAGCAAATCGGCCGAGTCGGGAAAACGCTTGAGGCCATCCGACAGCACGCCGAACGCTGCCCCATGCTCCCGGCCCTCGCGTAGCAGCTCGGCCTGTGCCTGGACCAGCCGCACGTTCTGCGCGTCGTTTTCGCCGCGCGTGGCAACTAGGAGCGCGCGCGCCTCCTCCAGCTTGCCGGCGCGTGCCAGCAGCGCGGCCTGCCGGGCACGCGCCGACACCAGGTAATTGCCTGTCTTGACCTCGGCATAATGGGCCGCTGCCACGTCAGGCTGTTTCATCTGCTCGGCCACCTGCCCCAGGTAATACTGCACGGCGTCCGTGTCACGCGGGTTGTACTCAAGGGTCCGGGTCAACAAGTCGCGCGCCACGTCGACATCCCCCATCTGCAGCGAAAGCAGCCCGGCGGCAAAGCTGACTTCGGCGTTGCGCGGAAAATCGTCCGTCAGACGGGTGAACTCTGCGCGCGCCTCGGTGAACTGGTTGGCGTTGACCAGGGCGCGCGCATAGGCCAGACGCACTTCGCGTGCACCGGGGTAGCGCGCCAGAAAATCGCGCATGAAGGCCATGGCATCGACACGCGACGTCTTCCCGAGTATCTGCGTCCGCAGCAATGCGGCCGGCTCCCAGCCGGGGCGCATTTCATCGGCCCTCTGCAAGGCGGCGACGGCAGCGTCAAAACGCCCGGCACCGACCGAAGCCTGGGCTACCGCAAAATATGCTTCCGGCAAGGCCGGATAGTCGGCAGCCAGTCGCTCGACCAATGCCAGCGCAGCCTGGGTGTCGCGCAGCTTGCCCATCAGGGCCGGCAGGTGCAGAAAGCCGTTGGCCATGTTTTCCTTCAGCAGGGTGCGCAGAATGGGCTCAGCCTCGTCGAGCCTGCCCTCACTGAGCAGCAGCGCAGCCAAGGTTTGCTGCGCGCGTTCGGAATCCTGCTCGGTCGCCGACCACAAGCGGGCGGCCTCCAATGCGCCCGCCTGATTACGCGCAAACATCGACACTTCGACGGCACGACGGGCAACCCGCGGATCCTGCGTCTGCCGCGCCAGATCGAGATAGGCCGACTGCGCAACGCCGATTGCACCGCGCTGCGCAGCCACCTCGGCCACCAGAAACTTGAACAGCATGTCAGGGGTAAGCGACTGTTTGGGCAGTGCGGCCTCGGCCTTGGCCGCTGCCACCGCCTCAGGGTCGACGCCAGCTTCAACCCCCGTCTCAACGGAGAACTGCGGTTGCGGTTGCGTTTGCGATTGCAACACCACCGGCTGCGACGACTTGACGCCAGGCTGGCTACACGCAGCTGCGAGAAGCAGCGCTGCATAGAGAGGAAGGATTTTCAGGGGAGCCATGTTGTGCCTTGTGATGGGGTGCTTGCCACGATTCTAAGCGTTCGATGCGCGCCTGCAAGCAAGGTTCATTCGCGCCCCTTATTGCGAACGCAGCGCCTCGATCGGATCCAGCCCCGCCGCGCGGCGTGCGGGATAAAACCCGAAAAACACGCCGAGGAAGGACACAACGACCGCGCGCGCCACCGTGAGCAGCCCGGCAACTGCCGTCGCATCGCAGGCCGTCACCGGGCGCAACTCGGCCGCCGGCGACGGCAGCGTGCGCGTCATTACCATGAAAGGATCCGCAGCCGAAGACGCACTGCTGACCAGCATCACCAGCAGCAAAGAGAGTCGCATGTTCAAAATTGCGGCGCGCTTCGGGAATCGCGCTTCGGGAATGAAAATGCGTTATAAGAATGGCAGTGTATCGGTTCGGTTCCCGTTTGCGGGGACAAAACATTGTAAACGTCGTGCCAGCTGTCGACGCCCTCTCTATCGCAACGCAGCCCCCTTGACGCCATGCCCGAGTTGCCCGAAGTTGAAACCACCCGTCTGGGCTTGTTGCCGCGCCTGCAAGGCCGCACGCTCAAACGCGTTATCGTACGCAATCCGCACCTGCGCTGGCCGGTGCCGGACGATCTGGCGTCGCACCTGGCGGGATCGACGCTGCATTCGCTCAGCCGGCGCGGCAAATACCTGCTGTTCGATTTTGGCTCCGCCACGCAAATCGTGCACCTCGGCATGTCGGGCAGTCTGCGCTTTGCCGGGCCCGGCGAGCCCGCCGCGCTGCACGATCATATCGACTGGTTGTTCGACGATGGCACCCTACTGCGGCTGCGCGATCCGCGCCGCTTCGGCGCCGTGCTGTGGACGGACGACGTGGCCCGGCATCCGCTGCTGTCGCACCTGGGACCGGAGCCGCTCACCCCGGCATTTGATGCTCCCTATTTGCACGCGCAGTGCCAGCGCCGCAACGCCGCCATCAAGCAGGTCATCATGGACGCACAGGTCGTGGTCGGTGTCGGCAACATCTACGCGTCCGAATCGCTGTTCCACGCCGGCATCCGCCCCACCACCGCCGCGCGCCGCCTCAGCCGCCCGGCCTGCGCGCGGCTGGTAGAGGCGATCAAGCGTGTGCTGACAGCGGCCATCGCCGCAGGCGGCAGTTCGCTGCGCGATTACGTCGCGAGCGATGGCGAGCTGGGCTATTTCCAGCTGCAGACGCGGGTGTACGATCGCGAGAGCCTGCCGTGCAAGGTCTGCGCCACCCCGATTCGCCGCATTGTGCAGGGCCAGCGCGCGAGTTTCTACTGCCCCGGCTGCCAGCGCTGAAGCGGGCTGCGCTGAATCAAGTTTGTCATTAACATGTCGTTAAATAACCGTGTTTTAACCGATGGCCCACGCATGAAACCCACGACCCTGGTTGACGAATTCGAGCATTACAGCGCCTGGCGCGATGCCGTGTACGTGCGCGTCGAAGCCCTTCGCGACTGGCTCAACACGCAGGAACTGGGCGATGCCGAATCCGAGATGCGGCTGAACCAGCTGCTGGGCCGACTGCAGGAAGACACGCTGAATGTGGCCTTCGTTGCCGAATTCTCGCGCGGCAAATCCGAGCTCATCAACGCCATCTTCTTTTCCGACTACCGCCAGCGCGTGCTGCCTTCGTCCGCCGGACGCACCACCATGTGCCCAACGGAGCTGTACTACACCCCCATCCAGCGCCCCTCGCTGCGCCTGTTGCCGATCGACACCAAGACCCGCGAGGGCAGCATTGCCGACTTCAAGCGCGATGCCGCCGCCTGGACAGAATTCCCGCTCAACCTCGATTCTGCCGAGGAAATGAGCGCCACCCTGATGCGGCTGGCCGATACCATGCCGGTCGACGCGGCCACGGCCGAAGCCTACGGCCTGATCAATCCCGATGACGAGGAAACCGCGCGCAGCCTGGCGCGCGACGGCAGCATCACGATTCCGCGCTGGCGCCATGCACTGATCAATTTTCCGCATCCATTGCTGAAACAGGGCCTGGTCATTCTCGACACCCCGGGTCTGAATGCCATCGGCACCGAGCCGGAACTGACGCTCAACATGCTGCCGAGCGCCCATGCGGTGCTGTTCCTGCTCGCCGCCGACACCGGAGTCACCAAGTCCGACATCGAAATTTGGCGTCAGTACATCGCCCCGGTGCAGGGCGCCAGCCGGGCGCGGCTGGTGGTGCTGAACAAGATCGATGGGCTGTGGGACGATCTCAAGACGCAGGCCGAAATCGATGCCGAAATCGCCAAGCAGGTCGCCAGCAGCGCCGCCTTGCTCGATCTGCCGCCCAGCCAGGTTTATCCGGTGTCGGCGCAGAAGGCACTGGTCGCCAAGGTAAAGAACGACTCCGCCCTGCTGGCGAAGAGCCGCCTGCCTGAGCTGGAAGCCGCGCTGACGCAGGAACTGATTCCCCACAAGCAGGCGCTGGTCAGCGAGTCCGCACAGGCCAGCGTGGAAGACGTGATTGTCAAGACCACCGAGCTGCTGGAAACCCGGCTCGCCACCATCCAGGATCAGGTCGACGAACTGCAGGGACTGCGCGGCAAGAATCGCGACGTCATCCAGCACATGATGGTCAAGGCCAACGAGGACAAGCAGCAGTTCGAGCGCGGCCTGGAGCAGTTCAATGCGCTGCGCAACGTGTTCGCTTCACAGGTCGACACGCTGCGCCGGCATCTCGGCATGCAGGCGCTGCGCGACGAGGTGCGCCATACGCGCCAGACGATGGAGAAAAGCCGCTTCAGTGCCGGCCTGCGCGAGGCAATGGGACGCTTCTTCCGGCAGGTGGACGGCAACCTGAACGCGGCGGCGGAGTCCGTGCAGGAAATCCGCGCCATGATGACCGCGATGTACCAGAAATTCAGCGACGAACACGGCCTGGCGGCGGTCAACCCGCCGGATCACAGCCTGCGCAAGTACCGCAAGGAAATGGCGCGGCTGGAGCGCATATTCGATGAGCGCTTCAACACGGTGTTCAAGATGCTGACCCTGGGACAGCACCAGTTGACCGCGCGCTTTTTCGAAACGCTGGCCAGCAAGGTGGTGCAGGTGTTCGACCTCGCCAACAGCGAAACCGAGTCCTGGTTGAAGGCGCTGATTGCGCCGATGGAAACCCAGGTGCGCGAGCACAAGGTCCAGCTCAAGCGTCGCTTGGAGAGCGTGAGCCGCATTCACGCCGCGACCGAAACGCTGGACGAACGAATTGCCGAACTTGAAGCCTCGATGGGAACGGTGAGTGACCAGCTGGACCAGCTGGCGCGCATCAACACACGCATCGTCGATGCCCTGTCCGACAATCTGGACGGGGCGCGACTGGCCAAGACCGCCTGAATTACTTGCCTGCCGTCAGACGCAGGAATTTTTCCTGCAGTTGGTCGCGGGTTTCCGGATAGTCCGGATTCAAGGGAATGCAGTCGACCGGGCACACTTCCACGCACTGCGGCGTATCGAAGTGGCCGACGCATTCGGTGCACTTGTTGGGATCGATGATGTAGATCTCGTCGCCTTGGGAAATGGCGTCGTTGGGACATTCGGGCAGGCAGACGTCGCAATTGATGCATTCGTCCGTGATCATCATTGACATGGGTTTCTCCGGGTCATATCAGTTTTTGCTTATTTTCTCACTTAATCGCTGCGCCACCAATGGGTGGACGAAGGGCGTGACGTCGCCCCCCAGCTGCGCGATCTCCCGGATCATGCTGGCGGAAATGAACATGTACTGATCCGACGGCGTCAGGAACAGGGTTTCGATATCGGGCTTGAGATTGCGGTTCATGCCCGCCAACTGGAATTCGTATTCGAAGTCGGACGCCGCGCGCAGCCCCCGCAGCACGGCAATCGCCCCCTGCTCGGCAACAAAGTCGATCAGCAGGCCGGAAAATCCTTCTACCCGCACGTGCGGCACGTCGGCCAGCACGTCGCGCGCCATCGCCACGCGTTCATCCATGCTGAAAAAAGGCCGCTTATTGCGCGCTTCAGCCACCGCGACGACGACATGATCGAACAGGCGGACCGCGCGCCGCACCAGATCTTCGTGGCCGCGCGTGATGGGGTCGAACGTGCCGGGATAGACTGCAGTCAGCATCGCTTATTCCTTAACGAGGAGCGCAAAATGCGAGCGCCCCGCGCGCCCGCTGCGGTGGATGATAAACCCGGGCGGCGCGATGACCTCCGCCCCCTGCTCGACGTAGGCCTGGCCGCCTGATTTGAGATGGCGCGCCAAGCCCACCAGGACCGTGTCGGCCAACCCGCTGTCGAACGGCGGATCGACAAAAATCAGGTCGAAAGCCTCGTGGCTGTTCGCCAGCCAGGCCAGCGCATCGGCCCGCAGGATGTCGACCTGGTTCGCCCCCAGCACCTCCCGGTTTTTTTCCAGCGCGTCGAGGGCGGCGCGCTCGCGTTCGATCATGACGACTCGCCCTGCCCCGCGCGAGGCCGCCTCGAAGCCGAGCGCACCGCTGCCGGCGAACAGGTCGAGACAATTCCAGCCCGGCAGATCCTGTCCCAGCCAGTTGAACAGCGTCTCGCGCACCCGGTCGGGCGTGGGGCGCAAGCCGGCGCTGCCGGGAAAGTCCAGCAGCCGGCGGCGGTACTGCCCGCCGATGATGCGGACCCGGTTGGCCACACCATGCGCGCAGTGCGGGGCCGCCCGCTTAGCGAGCACGGCCCGCCCCCACCACCACGGTCACCAGCCGGTCGGGGTCGATGCGGCGGGCAAACGCCTGCTTCACCGCGGCCACGTCGACCGCATTGACCTGATCGACCCAAGTATCCAGATAGTCCAAGGGCAGCTTGTAGAAGCCGATCACCGACAGGTAGTCGAGGATTTTCCGGTTGCTGTCGATGCGCAGCGGAAAACCGCCGGTGAGATTGGATTTGGCCTGGGTGAGTTCAGCTTCGCTTGGGCCATTGGCGATGAACTGCCGCAGCGTGTCCTGCGCCACCTTCAGTGCATCGTCGGTCTGTTCCAGCTTGGTCTGCAGGCCGAGCTGGAACGGTCCGGCTTCCATCATCGGCAGGAAGTAGCTGTAGGCGCTGTAGGCGTAACCGCGCTTGTCGCGCACCTCGCGCATCAGCTGCGAATCGAAGCCGCCGCCACCCAGCACGTAATTGCCGACAAACAGCGGGAAGAAATCGGGGTCGTTGCGCGCCACGCCCACCGCCCCCACCAGCACATGGCTTTGCGTGGAGGGGTGGGCGATGCGCGTGTCGGAGGCCGCAGCCGGCTCGGGTTTAGGCAACGCCGGCACAACGACCGCCCGCGACAAACCGGCCGACAAACGAATGGCAATAGCCTCGGCCTCGGCGCGCGTGATGTCGCCCATCAGGGAAATCACGGCATTGGGCGCGCTGTAATGAGTGCGATAAAACGCCTGCAAGTCGCGGCGCGTCAACTTCGCGATGGCTTCGGGGTCGCCTGCCTCATCGTGCGCATAGGAATGCGTGCCATACAGCGCCCGGTAAAACGCCTTGCTGGCAACGTAGCCAGGGTCGGCTTCGGCCTCGCGTATCGACGAAATCAGGCGCTGCTTTTCGCGCTGCACCACCGCCTGCGGAAAATCGGGTTGCTGCAGCACCAGCGCGAGGACATCGAGCGCCCTGTCCTTTTCGGCAGCAGACGACAGGGTACGCAGCGTCACCCCTGCACGGTCGCGGTCGAAACGGCCCGACAGCTCCGCACCCACATCAGCCAGGCGATGCGCGATGGCGGTGTCGGACAGCCCGCCCGCTCCCTGATCGAGCAGGCCGTGGGTCAGCTGGGCCAATCCAGGCTTGGCGGCGGGATCGCGGGCACTTCCGGCCGGAAAATCGACTGCGATATCGAGCATCGGCAGTTCATGGCTTTCGACGAAAATCACCCGTGCGCCCTGCGCCGTTTGCCAGTGCTGGAGGGTGAGCGCGGCCTGCGCCGACAGCGGCAAGCACAGCAACAGGGCACCCAGGAATCGCTTCAAGGACACGCGCTTAATTGGCATGGCGAACTCCCGGCACGGCGGCACGGCGCACTTGCGGACTCAGTGCTTGCGGGTCGAGTTCGGCCACGCTCAGCCGGTCGTCCAGCAACCACTTCCGGGCGGCAGCCTGCACCTCGGCAGCGGTCACCGCCCTTAGCTTGTCGACCCGGCCTGCCAGCGCCGCGGGCGGCAGCCCGGCGATCACGTAATCGCCCAGCTGCATCGCCTGATAAAACAGCGAATCGCGCTGGTAGACGTCGGACGCGATCACTTGCGCCTTGACCCGCGCGAGCTCCGCCTCGCTGATGCCCTCACGCTGGATGCGCGAAATTTCCGCGCGTATCGCCTTTTCCAGCGCGGCCACCGACTTGCCCGCCGCCGGCGTCGCGTCGATCATGAACAGGATCGGTCCGCGTGCGACAGCGTCGTAGCCCGCGCTGGCGTTCACCGCGATCTGCTGCGTTTTCACCAGCGATTTTTGCAGCCGCGCCGAATCGTTTCCGGACAGCACGCCGGCCAGAATTTGCAGCGCATAGGGCTCGGCGTCTTTCTCCCAGTCCTTGAGCGCGGGCGCATGCCAGGCCATCAGCAGATAGGGCAGTTGCGCCGGCGCCTTCACCACAATCCGCTTCTCGCCCACCTGCTCGGGCTCGGTCTGGGGCTTGCGTTCTGGGAGGGCACGCGCCGGCAGCGCACCAAAATAACGTTTGGCCAGCGCAATCACCTCGTCGGCCTTGACGTCGCCCGCCACCACCAGGGTGGCATTGTTGGGTGCATACCAGCGCGCATACCAGTCGCGCGCGTCCTGCGCCGTCATGTTCGTCAGATCGTCCATCCAGCCGATGATGGGGCGGCGGTACGGATGCGTCTGGTACGCCGTCGCCATCAGGCGTTCGTACACCACCGACTGCGCCTGGTCGTCGGTGCGCAGCCGGCGCTCTTCCATCACCACCTGGAGCTCCTTGGCAAACAGCTCGTCGCTGATGACCAGGTTGGCCATACGGTCGGCCTCCAGGCGCATCGACAATTCCAGCCGGTCTTTCTGCATCTGCTGGAAATACGCGGTGTAGTCGCGGCTGGTGAACGCGTTCTCACGGCCGCCGGCGGCGGCGATGCGCTTGGAGAATTCGCCCGGCGGCACCTCCTGCGTACCCTTGAACATCATGTGTTCGAGCACGTGCGCCACACCGGTGGTGCCGTTGAATTCATCCATCGCGCCGGCGCGGTACCACACCTGCGACACCATCACCGGCGCGCGACGGTCTTCCTTCACGATCACCCGCATGCCGTTATCCAGCGTGACGTCCGTCAATGTTGCCTGTGCGCTGCCCAGCAGCAGCGCCAATCCGATTGCCCATAGGCTACGCATGTTTTCACCTCTGATTGCATGAGTCCAACAGGACCCCGATCCACGACGGGCTGAAGCGCGTGTGGGGTCGACCATCCGAATGATAAGATACAGCGTCCGTCAACCCGCTGTGCTGACTGCCTTAATCCGTGTTTAGTTTCTTCAAGTCCAAACCTCCCCCCGCACCGGAAACGCCCACGCCCGATCAGGCGGCGGCGCAACCCGTCGCCAGCCCGCCCTCCATCGAACCGGCCGCCACAGCGGCCGAGCCGCGCCCGGGCTGGGCGCAACGACTGAAGCAGGGACTCGCGAAGACCCGCGACCGCCTGGGAGGCCAGCTGT
>JAIBFA010000029.1 GCA_019459325.1 Thiobacillus sp. | reverse complement strand
CGTTCTGCTTGACGGTGCTGGTCAGCTCTTCCATCGAGCTGGCGGTTTCCTCGAGACTCGACGCCTGCGATTCGGTGCGCGAGGACAGGTCGGCGTTGCCCGATGCAATCTCGCGCGAGGCGACGGCAATGGTCTCAGTGCCGTGACGAACTTCACCCACGATCTGCTTCAGGCTGTCCGTCATGCGCGCGAGCGCTCTCAACAGGTCTGCGGTTTCATCATGTCCATCCACCTTGATCTCGGCAGACAGATCACCGTTGGCAATATGATCCGCCAACTCTATGGCGTTCGTGAGAGGCCTCACAATCACACGGCTCATGAAAAAAGCAGCCCCGCCAGAAATGACCAGCGCAAGCAGCAGCAGAACAATCAGGGCCACTGAAACCTGGGCGAAAGCATGGCCAGCACTTTCATGGCTCGCCTGCGCCAACTTCTTTTCAAGTTGTACCAGCTTGTCTAAACTCTTGACGAGCGACTGAAATTCGTCATCGGCTGTCTGCATGGCGCTCATGCCCGTGCTGACATCCACGGTGCTCAAATCGATCGCCGTAAGCAGATCGGATTTGTATTTTTCAAGTTGCTTGATGATGGATTTTGCTAGCTTGCTTTCATCCTCAGCCAAGCCTGAACGAGCTGAAAATTGCGCAAGATCTTTGGCGACTGCATCAATTTTGTTTTTCTGCTCGTCTGTAATTTGCGTAACTTTGTCTTCGCCTAAATTGCCGATCCAGGTAAACAACCGATAGACATTGGAATGCACTTCACTGATCGCCTGTGCTGAATTGGCCGCCAGTTGGTAATTGCCAAAACGATCGGTATAGAGCTCATCCAACGCTGTATTCTGGCGATTCAGAACGCTGTATGACATCACGCCCAGGATGACCAGGAACAGAATTGCCACCCCTGGCGCCACCATGATTTTTTGCCATACCTTCATTGCTGTTCTCGCTTATATTTTCTATTGATTCAGTTCGATGCGGCGCGGGCATTACCCGCGCCATGGCCGATTTCCGCGTCAGCCTTTACTTGTAGATGCCACCACACACGACCGTAACGTCCAGACGCTCGCAGTACATCGACTTGGGCTCGACCTTCTTGGTCTCGGGATTGGTGAATTTATAGTCCTGCCAGAAAGTGTTCTTGGCTTTGGCCATTTCCACGCGCTCGCGCACGAATTCCTTGCCGTCAACATCCTTGAGGCCGATCAGGTCCTTGCCGACCATTTTCTGGTTCGCGCCATGGGCCAATACCTTGCCGTCGAGCCCATAGACCACCAGGTACAGATCGCGGTCAGAGAATTGCCCGCCCTTGGTGCTGATCTCGGCATAGCCTTTGTCGTTGCCGTTGGCCTTGATGTAGGCAACGCCCTTTTTCACCATCGCTTCGGCTTCCTTGGCTGTCGCGCCACCCTCGGCCGCAACGGCGCCACCCGACAGGGTTACAGCCACCATCGCCATCATTACCATTCCAGCTTTCATCAATTTCATTACATGTTCCTTTAATCAAAAAAATTCAAAACTTCACACTGCACACACCACAGTCAGACTGACCTGTGATCCCAAGACATATCCCACCGCGTCGCCGAGACTGGCCGTCGCTCAAGACATCCCTAAAACGCTGTCCATTCTTCTTTGCCGCCGCCGGCAGCCGCCCGCTGCTTCGTCTGCGCGACCGGAACCGCATAGGCTGGGCCTTCCTGGTTGGCAAGGCGGTTACGGCATCCTTCCGCCCCAGAAGCTCGGCAAACTCCCTTGAGGGAAATCACTACGTCGTCCAACGTGAATTCCCTTACTTTTTGAATCGGCATCAGACAGCACGACTGAAGGGTCAGGAAGCACAATTCGAGCCAGACGCTCATGTCAGACAAGTTCGAAAAGAGTGGCCAAGCGCCTGGGGATCGGAGGCCCCCTCCCGGCATGAGGACGGACGCGCGCTCAAGCTTGCCGAGCGCGTGCATCCAGGTGAAGGGGGCAGGAAAACCTAGCCCCTCGTGAATGACAGATTGCCGTTTACCACGCAGGAACGGGATGCCAGGGCGTCGTCGCGTCCAGCATCCTCGACCTTACCCACCGCTTAGAACTCTGCCCATTCGTCGTTGCTGCCGCCGGCAACCGCCAGCTTCTTCGGCCGCTGTGCCGGAGCGGCAACAGCCTTCGGCTTGAGCTTGGATTTCGGCAGCGCCGTGACCCTGGCGCTCAACACCGGACGTTCGGCGCGCGCACTGTAGGCACCGCTATCCAGCTTGAACACGCTCACCGCCTCGGCCAATTTGGCCGCCTGATCCTGCAGGCTCTCGGCCGCAGCCGCAGCTTCCTCGACCAGGGCAGCGTTCTGCTGGGTCATCTCGTCCATCTGGGTAACGGCTTGGTTGACCTGCTCGATGCCGGAACTCTGTTCCTGGCTCGCCGCAGCAATCTCGCTCATGATGTCGGTGACGCGTTTGACCGAGGTGACGATCTCGTCCATGGTCTTGCCGGCTTCGTCGACCAGCTTGCCGCCGGCGTCAACCTTGCCGACGGAGTCTTCGATCAGGGCCTTGATCTCCTTGGCGGCTCCGGCAGAGCGCTGGGCGAGGTTTCTGACTTCGGAGGCGACCACCGCGAAACCGCGGCCCTGCTCGCCGGCACGGGCGGCTTCGACCGCGGCGTTCAAGGCGAGGATGTTGGTCTGGAAGGCGATGCCGTCGATGACGCCGATGATGTCGGAAATCTTCCGCGAGCTGTCCTTGATGGAGGCCATGGTGTCGACGACCTGGCCGACGACCTGGCCACCCTTGACGGCAACGTCGGCAGTGGAGACGACAAGCTGGTTGGCCTGACGCGCGTTCTCGGCGTTCTGCTTGACGGTACTGGTCAGCTCTTCCATCGAGCTGGCGGTCTCTTCCAGGCTGGAGGCCTGCTGTTCAGTGCGGTTCGACAGGTCGAGGTTGCCCGCAGCGATTTCATCACTGGCTGTGGCCACGCCATCAGAGCCCTGACGGACACGTCCGACAATGTCGGCAAAACTGTCGCGCATGGATTTGATGGCGAACAGCAAGCTGCTGTGGTCGTTGTTCTTGAGTTGAATCTCGACACCCAGATCACCCTCAGCCATACGCTGGGTGACGCTGGCTGCATACACGGGTTCACCACCCAATTGCCTGAGCAGGCTACGCGTGATGAGAAGGGCCAGTGCCACCCCGATCAGTAAAGCACCAGCCAATGAGGCAACGCTCCACTTTTTTGCGCCGACATAGACGGTGTCAGCGTGCTCGGCGGCTGCCTTGCCGCCCTCGAAGTTCAGCGCCGTCATTTTGTCCAGCGCTGCAACAGCATCGTCCAGGGTTGATTTTGCGCCACCCTCGCCGATTTCTTTTGCCTCTACCTGATTGTTGGCACGCCCCAAGCCCACGACCTGCTTGTTGAATTTCAAGTACTCCGCCCAGGTCTTTTCGAAGGTTTCAAAGAGCTTTTTGCCCTCCGGATCGTCGACCATTTTGGCGTATTCAGCGCTGTGCGCTGACACGGTCCCCAGGGCCGCCGCCATCTTTTCCTCGTACTCATCCATGTAGCCGATATCAGCTGCGCTTGCATGCTTGACCTCGAACTCGCGAACCTCGAGCATCGCTGTTCGCATGGCGGTGGTGTGGCCGATGCGCGGCATCCACTTGTAAGCCAGATTGCTGGAAACGGTGTTGACCTCGGCAAGTTTGAGAATGGAAAAAACCCCAATCCCGACGGTCAGCATGAGAACTGTGAAAAACGCCAGCGAAAGCTGAGCGCCGATTTTCAATGAGGCAAGCCACCTGGAAATCCCAGTAAATATGTTCATGGTGAAGCTCTTTCAGTCTGTGCAATCAGGTCATGCCACTTTAAATAAAGTAGCAAGACGCTTCCGTTGGATCGGGAGCGCCTTGTGGGAGGACAAACGATTACTTTTTGTAGCCGATGTAGGTGGCACCAATCACTTTGCCGTCCTTGCTTTTTATCGGGTTGTAGCAGGCATCAAAAGGCGTACCCAGTACATCGACCTGGCCACAGAACTGTTTGCCACCGCTGACCGCGTCGTAGGCCTTGGCCCGAGCCAAGGTCGTACCCACGCCGCGCTTGCCCTCAGGGGTCAACACATTGGTGCTCACGCGAACGAATTCGTCGCCATGCTTGACAAACACGGTGGCGGTGGCGCCGGTTGTTTTCTTGATCTCGTCAACCACGTCATAGTTGTTGTTGATCTTGCGGGCGCCGAAATAAAGGCCGGGAACCATCTGTGTGCCGGCCTTTTCGGTGCCTTCGAGCTTGGGTTCGCCAATTTTGGCAAGCCTTGCATCAAGTGCCGCGATAGTCACCTGGGGAGTCTCCGCTACCGCAGCGCCCGACAGCGTTACAGCCACCATCGCCATCATTGCCATTCCAGCTTTCATCAATTTCATTACATGTTCCTTTAATCAAAAAAATTCAAAACTTCACACCGCACACATCACAGTCAGACTGACCTGTGATTCCAAGACATATCCCACCGCACCGCCGAAACTGGCCGTTGCTCAAGACATCCCTAAAACACTGTCCATTCTTCTTTGCCGCCGCCGGCAGCCCGCTTCGTCGTCGGCGCGACCGGAATGACGGATTGCCGTTTACCACGCAGGAACGGGATGCCATGGCGTCGTCGCGTCCAGCATCCCTCGACCTTACAACCGCTTAGAACTCTTCCCACTCATCGCTGTGGCTGCCGCCTGTGGCAGCCAGTTTCTTGGTTCGTGCGGCTGGAGCCGGGGCCGCTTTGGGCTTGGCCGGCAGGGCCGCGACCCTGTCTCTCAACACCGGAAGCTCGGCGCGCGCACTGTAGGCACCGCCGTCCAGCTTGAACACGCTCACCGCCTCGGCCAGCTTGCCGGCCTGGTTTTGCAGGCTCTCGGCCGCAGCCGCAGCCTCTTCCACCAACGCAGCGTTCTGCTGGGTGGCGTCGTCCATCTGGGTGATGGCCTGGTTGACCTGCTCGATGCCGGAACTCTGTTCCTGGCTCGCCGCAGCAATCTCGCTCATG
>JAIBFA010000020.1 GCA_019459325.1 Thiobacillus sp. | reverse complement strand
GTCGAAATCTACGGCCCAGAATCGTCCGGCAAGACCACGCTGACGCTGCAGGTCATCGCCGAAATGCAGAAAATGGGCGGCACCGCGGCCTTCATCGACGCCGAACACGCGCTCGACCCCAACTATGCCGGCAAGCTCGGCGTCGACGTCGACAACCTGCTGGTCTCGCAGCCCGACACCGGCGAGCAGGCGCTGGAAATCGCCGACATGCTGGTGAGGTCGGGCAGCGTTGACGTGGTCGTGATCGATTCGGTCGCCGCGTTGACCCCCAAGGCCGAAATCGAGGGCGAAATGGGCGATTCCCACATGGGCCTGCAGGCGCGACTGATGAGCCAGGCACTCAGGAAACTGACCGCCAACATCAAGCGTACCAATACGCTCGTCATCTTCATCAACCAGATCCGCATGAAGATCGGCGTCATGTTCGGCAACCCCGAGACCACCACCGGCGGCAACGCGCTCAAGTTCTACGCCTCGGTGCGCCTCGACATCCGCCGCATCGGCGCCATCAAGAAGGGCGACGAAATCGTCGGCAACGAAACCAAGGTCAAGGTCGTCAAGAACAAGGTCGCGCCCCCGTTCAAGGAAGCCTTCTTCGACATCCTCTACGGCCAGGGCATCTCGCACGAGGGCGAAATCATCGAGCTCGGCGTCCTCCACAAATTCGTCGACAAGTCTGGCGCCTGGTACGCCTACAACGGTGAGAAAATCGGCCAGGGCAAGGACAACGCGCGCGAATACCTGAAGGAGCATCCGGAAATCGCCCACGAAATCGAGGCCAAGATCCGCGCCGCTGTCGGCGTCAACAACCCCACTGCGGCGGTCGAGGATGAAGTCGACGCCTGAAGCCGGCGCCGCGCCAAAGGCCGCAGACCTGCGCGAGCGTGCCCTGCGCCTGCTGGCGCGGCGCGAGCACAGTCGTGCAGAACTCGCCCGCAAGCTGGAGCAAGCGGGCTTTGTCGACGGCGACATCCAGTCGGTGCTCGACGAGTTCGAAACCAGAGGTTGGCTCTCGGACCGCCGCTTCGCCGAAAGCTACGTCGCCGACCATCGCGCCCGCGCCGGCAGCATCAAACTCGCCTACGACCTGCGCCTGCGCGGTGTGAGCAACAGCATTATCAAAGCCG
The DNA here is from genome assembly GCA_019459325.1 of Thiobacillus sp. GTDB lineage: Bacteria > Pseudomonadota > Gammaproteobacteria > Burkholderiales > Thiobacillaceae > Thiobacillus. Next base: position 30,845 of record JAIBFA010000020.1, on the reverse strand, counting down.
TTATCGGTGAGGACCGGGACAGCGAACTCGAACGCGCACGTGAAGTGTGGAAGAAGAAATTCAGATCGGCGGCTGCCGATGCTGCCGAAAAAGCGAAACAAATTCGCTTCATGCAAAGTCGTGGTTTCTCTCAGGAAATAATACAAAAGACCTTGAGGGCGATAGACTAATTTAGCGTCCTAATGTACGCCCCATTTGTTTCGCTGCAGCCGGAAGGTGCAATTTGCTGTGCCATAGAAAAAGCCTCCCGAAGGAGGCTTTTGTAAGACAGGGCGCAATGTCCTGCAGTAATCGCACCCTAGCCGTGGTGCAATTACTGACGGCACTCAGCAGGAGCGTATTTGGCCAGCAAAGTACCAGCAGTTCCCGGCAAAGTGGAACCGACCGCATTACAGTTCCAGGTAATGGGGTTAACAGGCAACGTTCCTGCCACCAGAGGGCCTGCACCATCACGCGGCGCCAGAACGATCGTGCCGCCACCCGCGGTTGCAGGATAAGTAATGGTAATTTCACCATTAGCAGCCGCCACCATGTTAGCCACATTACGCGTAGCCACAAAAGCAGGGGTAGCACCAACACCCGGGGTGTTGTTATTCAGAGGAATGCCGTTAGCGGCATTTTCGGCGATCGTAGCCTTAATACCCGAAGCCAAACTCAAGCCCTCAGTCACTTTCGCACGCACCGTGTAATCCTGATAAGCCGGAATCGCAACGGCGGCCAGAATACCGATGATCGCCACGACGATCATCAGTTCTATCAGGGTAAAACCTTGTTGAACTTTACGCATTTCAAATCTCCTTAAGTTGGGCATGTTGAACACGAGCCTCCCGTGTCTGGCTCATTAACGTGCAGGGGCTGTGCCAACTTTAGATTCGGCCGCAAAAAATCACTCAGGCTGGCCTGAACGCCTTGATTCCGCTGGCGTTCTGCCCAGATACCGAAAATCTTGACACCCTCATCCCGCCCACCCGCCCATGCCCCTATACGGCATGAGGTGACAATTTGCGTCACTCGCTTGCGCGGCCAGAAATGAAAAAGCCACGGTTCGCCGTGGCTTTTTGAAATTGGTGGGTCGGGCGAGATTCGAACTCGCGACCAACGGATTAAAAGTCCGCTGCTCTACCAGCTGAGCTACCGACCCTTGGATATGGCTGACGCCCTATCCGCGAAAGCCCGAGATTATAGCCCAAGCTGCGCGGCGAGGTAAAGTGCCTGTCGAAGAATCAGGCTTACACCGCCTCCAGTTTGCGCAAGCCGGCGGGCAGCAGCTTGAGGTCGACCAATGCGGTGACGAAAGCCTTGAAGAAAGTGGCGTCGGCTTCGTACACCATCTTGTAGTACTGCACCTTCATGGTGAGGGCGCTGCCGAGCACGATGGCGACAAAGGTGAGGATGGAGCCCAGCGCCAGCGTGGAGAAACCGGTGATCCCTTGGCCGATGGTGCAGCCCATCGCCAGCACGCCGCCGAAGCCCATCAGGATCGCGCCGACCAGGTGGTTGGCGAAGTCGCGGGCAGAGGCGAACCATTCGACGCGAAAGCTGCGCGAGATCAACGACCACAGCAGCGAGCCGGCGATCACGCCCGCCAGCGCCATGATGCCGAAGGTGAGCAGGGTGCGGTCGAAGCCGTTGGCAACGTAGCCCAGCGTTTGGCCCATCGGATTGATGAAGGTGAAGGACTGCGAGGCGAGCGGAGCGACGTCGGCGGGGCGAACGGCGTCAGCGGGCGCGTAGAAATCCCAGCTCTGCACGTAGCTTTGCATGGACATCGTTTCGCCATCCGCATTCACGACGACGTTGCTGGTAATGTACCAGGCAGCGAGCACCGCGAGGCCGACCACCAGGCCGCCGAGGATATTGTCGAAGTTGCCGCGGAACTCGGCCGACTTGAACGCCCAGATCAGCAGCAGGCCGCCGATGACACCACCCATCACCATGCGGCCGGTGGCGGCGTTGTCGCCGAACAGCATCGCGCCGAGGTCCTGGTTGGTGGTCAGCGCGACCGCGGTCGGGTTGGTCCACGGATAGAACAGGGTGGAATACAGGGTCTTGTCGCTGCCCGGGAAGGGGTTGATCATGAAATAGGCGATCAGGGCGATGACCACCAGCACCATGACCGACTTGAGATTGCCGCCGCCGACACGGATCAGCGTCTTGTTGCCGCAGCCCGAGGCGAGCGTCATGCCGATGCCGAACAGGACGCCGCCGAGCACGTTTTCCAGCCAGACAAGATTGGTCTGGCGGTAGGGCGGGAAGGTGCTGGTAACGTTCACCAGACCGGCTGCCTCCAGCCCCGTCACGCCGAGCACGCCGACCGCGATGGCCAGCAGCCAGGCGCGCATGCGGCCAGTGTCGCCCATGTTGACCCAGTCGGAGACCGCGCCCATGGTGCAGAAGTTGGTCTTGTTGACCACGGCGCCCATGATCAGGGCGATCGCGAAGGTCGACCACAGAAAAAACGATTGTGCGCTTGTGAAGTCTGCGTAGGTCATGAGTCTGTCTCTCCTGTGGAATGGAGGGTTTTCCGGATCAAAGGCGCAATTCTAGAGGTTTCGTCCCGAATGCCCACTGGAGATTAAATACCATTCAAGCCGCGCGCAAAGCCGCACTTGCTTGATTAGTCTGTTTGTTGCGCGTACCGCGTCGGATCGGGGATGCCCGCGGCTAGGAATCCCTCGCGTCTGAGGCGGCAGGAATCGCAGCGTCCGCAGGCCAAGCCTACAGCGTCGGCCTGGTAGCAGCTCACCGTCTGCGCATAGTCGACGCCGAGTGCGGCGCCGCGCCGGATGATCTCGGCCTTCGACAGGGTTTGCAGTGGCGCATGAATGCGCAGGTGCGCGCCCTCGACGCCGGCCTTGGTCGCCAGGTTGGCCATGCGCTCGAACGCCTCGATGAACTCGGGTCGGCAGTCGGGATAACCGGAATAATCGACGGCATTGACGCCGATAAAGATGTCACGCGCCCCCAGCACCTCGGTCCAGGCAAGCGCGAGCGCCAGCATCACCGTATTGCGGGCGGGCACATAGGTGACCGGAATGCCGGCAGTCGGACTTTCGGGCACGGGGATGGCAGCGTCGGTCAGCGCCGATCCGCCGAGGTCGCTCAGTCCCAGCTTGAGCACGCGATGTTCGACGGCGCCGAGGCTTTTTGCCACGCGCGCAGCGGCAGCAAGCTCGGCATTGTGGCGCTGGCCATAATCGAGGCTCAGCGCGTGGCAGGCATAACCGGCTTCGCGCGCGATGGCGAGCACCGTGGCGGAGTCCAGCCCGCCGGAGAGCAGAATGACCGCAGGTCTCATCTGCCGGGCGCGTTCCCCCACAGCACCTTGTGCAACTGCACCTGCATCCGCACCGGCAACCGGTCTTCGATGATCCATTCCGCCAGTTGCGCAGGCGGCAATTCGCCCTGCACGGGTGAAAACAGGATGGGGCAAATTTTTGCGAGGGCTTGTGCCTGGAGGACCTCGCGTGCCCAGTCGTAGTCGGCGCGGTCGGCCAGCACGAACTTGATTTCGTCGTGCGGCGTGAGATGGGCCATATTCTCCCAGCGGTTGCGCGCCTCTTCGCCGGAGGCCGGCGGCTTGATATCGACGATGCGCGACACCCGCGGGTCCACTTTGCCGACGTCGAGCGCACCGCTGGTTTCCAGCGATACCGAATAGCCGGCGTCGCACAGCGCGGTCAACAGCGGCAGGCAGTTCTTCTGCGCCAGCGGCTCGCCGCCGGTGACGCACACGGTCGGCACACCAAAGTCCGCCACCCGCGCCAGGAGCGAAGTCAGGGTGACGGTTTCGCCCCCCTGAAAGCTATAAGTCGTGTCGCACCAGCGGCAGCGCAGCGGGCAGCCGGCCAAGCGGACGAACACCGTCGGCAAGCCTGCGCGGCTGGTTTCGCCCTGCAGGGAAAGGAACACTTCCGTCAAACGGAGTGGGGTGGTTGACGCCTTAGCGTCATCACCACCACGGCCTACCCCGCGCGGCTGAAGCGTTAGGAACTCGGACACTACGCTTACTTGAGTGCGGACAGCCGACGGGCGGCAAGCGTGGCGGCATTGGTACCGGGATGTTTCGCCACGATCTCTTCAAGCGTCTTGCGTGCGCCGGTCAGATTATCCAGCGCAATCTGGTTGGCGGCGATGTTGAGCAGCGCATCGGGTACCTTGGGGCTGGCAGGATAGACGGCCACCAGCTTTTGCTGATGCGCCAGCGCAGTTTTGTAGTCCTTCAGCGCGTAATAGGAATAGCCGATCCAGTATTGCGCATTGGCGGCCAGCGCGCTGTCGGGATACGCCTTGAGGAAACCATTGAACCCGGCAATGGCACCCGGGTAATTGGCTTCGCGAAAAAGGCCGAGCGCGGTTTCGTAGCTGCGCGACTCAACCAGCGGATCGAGATGCGGAGCATTCCCTGCTGCAGCGGAAGACGCGGCGTCGGAGGGTGCGGGCTGCGCCGCATCGGCGGCCGGCGCAGGCTGGGCCGCCTTGGCGAGATCCCCGATGCGCTGGTCGAGATCGGCGTACAAATCGTTTTGCCGCTTGCCCAGCGTCTCCAGCTGATGCGCCTGCACTTCGGCCTGGCCGCGCATTTTGGCAATTTCGGCCTTGAGCGTTTCCACTTCCTTCAGCAAGCCCAGCAATTGCTCGTTTTTCTGCATCGCCGATTCCAGCTTGCCGATTCGCGCATCGAGCGCATCCACCCGCTGCTGCTGCGCCTGGATCTGGCGGGTGAGTTCGGCGGAATTGCCGAACAATTGCGCCCACGCCGGCTGCGCCAGCGCGAGCGTGCAAACGAGAATCAGACCGTGGCGCCGCATCCGGCCATTACTCGTCGCCATACACCACATCGGTGCGGCGGTTCTCGGCATAGGCCTCTTCGGTGCTGGCCTCGTTGCGCGGCTTTTCCTCACCGAAGCTGATCGCTTCCATCTGCGCATCGCCCACCCCCAGCACGGCGAGCGCCTTGCGCACCGCCTCGGCGCGCTTCTGCCCCAGCGCCAGGTTGTATTCGCGGCTACCCCGCTCGTCGGCGTTGCCTTGCAGAATCACGCGCGCATCGCGCTTCGACAGCAGGTAGCCTGCATGCGCTTCGAGCATCGGACGGTATTCGTCCTTCACCACATAGCTGTCGAAATCGAAATGGATGCTGCGCTTGGACAAGGGACTGGCCGGGTCCTTGCGCGGATCGCCAGCACTGCCGGGGAGCGCACTGCCCGTCACACCGGCACCGCTCACGCCGGTGCTTTCAGCACCGCCCGCCGGCGTGGCCGTGGTCGACGCGGTCGTGCCACCAGTGCGGTCTTCGACCGTCGCCTCCTTGCTTCCCGTGGTGCCGCACGCAGACAAGGTCAATGCAAATAACACGGGCCAGAAAATCTTGTTCATCTGTCTCTCCTTGGAATGAAAACAACTCAATATAACAGTCCAGGCCACACGAGCCCGCACTGCCCTTCCCTACTTCTATGGTCCCCAGGCCGGCTCGCGGGCGTCCACACCGGATTCGGACAGGCGCGCACGGGTCTTGCCGTCCAGGCTCACCGTGCCCAGTATCCCGCGCCCGCCCTGCACGGTGGCATACAACACCGCCTGGCCATTCGGCGCAAAACTCGGCGACTCGTCGCGCGCAGTATCGGTCAACACGCGGGTCTGGCCCGAGGCCAATTCGTGCAGCACCACGCTGAAACGGCCGTCTTCGCGGCTGATATAGGCCAGATACCGTCCATCCGGGCTGAGTGCGGGCGAGACATTGTAACTGCCGCTGAACGTCACCCGTTTGGGCTCGCCGCCGTTGGCCGCCACCTGATAGATCTGGGCGCTGCCTCCACGGTCCGACGTGAAATAGATCGTTTTCCCGTCCGGCGTGAATACCGGCTCGGTATCGAGGTTGCCGCCCCGGGTCAGACGACTCAATCCGCTGCCATCGGCGTTGAGCAGGTAAATCTGCGAAGCGTCATCGCGCGTCAGCACCACCGCCATGCGCCGGCCGTCGGGCGCCCACGCCGGGGCCGAGTTGGATCCCTTGAATGCCGCGACCTTGCGGCGGCCGCCATCCCGCAACGACTGCACGTACACCACAGGCTTTTTGTCCTCGAACGACACATACGCGATGCGTGCGCCATCGGGCGAGAAGCGCGGCGAAATCACCGACTCGCCTGAACGCATCACCGTGCGCGGATTTTGCCCGTCGGCATCGGCCACCCGCAATTCGTAGCGTTTGCCCTGTTTCTGCACATAGGCGATGCGGCTGCTGAACGCGCCCGGCGTGCCGGTCAGTTTTTCAAACACGATATCGGCAATCTGGTGTGCCGTGGCACGCCACTGCGTGGACGAAATGGTGTAGCTGAAGGCGGCCAGCTGCGTCTGCTTGATCACGTCCAGCAGATAAAACCGGACTTCGAAGCGCCCGCCCGGCAGCGCGGCGACCTGGCCGATCACCAGTGCATCGGCGCCCTTGTTGCGCCAGACTCCGTAATTGACCTGCGCCGGCGCGACCGGCTGCGGCGTACCGCCGACGTCTACCCGCCTGAATTGACCGCTGCGTTCAAGATCGTCTCCCGCAATCTGGGTCAGCGGCGGAACCGGTTGGCCCGGTGCCCCCTGAAACGGCACCATCGCCACCGCAATCTTGTTGGCTGCACCGCCAATCACCTGGATTTCCATCGCGGCGCGCGCGGAAAACGGCGCGCTCAGCAAGACGAGGCAGAACAGGGGAAACAGCAGAACAGAACGCAGCATGGGGTCGGGAATCTCGATCAAAAGTGCTTGATTTGCAGGCGAGTTTAGCATGGCCGGCATAGAGGCCGGTTGCCGCAGCGAATCGCGGTACCGCGCTCACTCTTGCACGGGCAGGCAATGTGGGTCGCCGGCACGCCGGCCACCCTCACGCTCGCTATTTGGGGCGATGAACGAAGGAAAGTTCCGGAACAAAAGCGGCGCGCGCGTCGCGCTCGACCGGCAGAGGCAGCGGCGACGATTTCTCGATGGCGCGCACCACCGCCTCGTCATAGGCAGCGTTTCCGCTCGATTGCGTGACCCGCACGCTCTGGACCTCGCCGGTGGGCAGCAGTTTCACCAGACAGCGCACTTCGGGATTGCCCTTGAGATTGTCCGGCAGGCGGGTGTTGCCGCGCACCTTGGTGCTGATCTGGTCGCGATATTGCCCGACGACGCTTGCCACTTCAGCCTGGCGCTTGCTGGCCGCCGCCTGGGCTTCGGACAGCTTGAGCTGGCGTGCTTCGTTCGCCGCGGCCTCACTCGTCACGCGCTGCATCAGATCCTCTTCCTCCATTTGACGCAGCAGCGCGCGTTTTTTCTGTTCGGCCAGCTGTTTCTCGCGCACCGTTCTGGCCGCCTCGGCGCGGGCCTTTTCTTCGGCCGCCTGAATCGCCTGCAATTTTTTCAGGTGCGCCGCTTCAGCCTTCTTTTTTTCCAGCGCAATATCGGGGGGTTTGGGCGGAGGGGCCGGCGCCTTCACGACCGGTTCACGCTCAGGTGCAGGCTTGACCGGCTCCGGCCGCGGCCTCGGTGTCCTCTCCACGGAAGGCGGCGTCACCGGCGGCAGCGTTTCCCACAAATCGACCATTACCGGCGCAGGATGCTCGGTTTGCCACGATACGCCGAACACCAGCAGCAGCACGAACAGCGCATGCACGCCCAGCGCCATGGCGCCGGCGACAAACGTGGGCGCGGGACGGGAGACGAAGCGCGCGTCCGCCGGAAAGCTCATGGCGCCGGGCGGGCGAGCAGGCCGATGCGGGTGATCTGCTGCCGTTGCAGGAGCGTCATGGTGTTCATCACTTCCTCATAGCGGACATTCTTGTCTGCCGCGATGACCACCGGCTGATCCGGCAAGGCACGGTGCAGCGCGGCGATTTCCGCCGCCAGCGCCGACTTTTCCACCACCCGCTCGTCGCCGGAAACGGCGCGGTTTTTCAGCACATATTCGCCCGATTCCTTGATGATCACTTCGAGCGGCTGCGCCGGCGTCTGCGAAGTCTTGCCGACGCTGGGCAGTTCAACCTGGGCGGGGTTGATGAAAGGCGCGGTCACCATGAAGATGACGAGCAGCACCAGCATCACGTCGATCATGGGCACGACGTTGATCTGGGCGACCTGTTTGCGGGTGCGTGCCATGAATCAGTCGGCCCTGGACGTCACCTGCCGCTGCAGGATGTTGGAAAACTCCTCCATGAAACTTTCCATGCGGTTGGCCAGGCGGTCGATGTCGTGGGTATAACGGTTGTAGCCGACCACGGCGGGGATGGCGGCGAACAGGCCCATGGCGGTGGCAATCAGCGCTTCGGCGATGCCGGGGGCGACCTGCGCCAGCGTGGCCTGCGCCACGCTCGACAGCCCCATGAAGGCGATCATGATTCCCCACACCGTTCCGAACAGGCCGACATAGGGCGAGACCGAACCGACGGTGGCGAGAAACGACAGATGCGACTCGAGGCTGTCGAGTTCGCGCTGATAGGTGGCGCGCATGGCGCGGCGGGTGCCGTCGATGATGACGTTGAGCGACAGCCTGGGCTGTTGCCGCAGCTTCATGAATTCGCGGAATCCGGCTTCGAAGATGTGCTCCATTTCGCCTGCGCTCTCGCGCTCGGCCGCCACCCGCTGGTACATGGCGTTGATGTCGCCGCCGCCCCAGAACTCGCGCTCAAAGCTGTCGGTCACGCGCAGGGCCCGCTTGAGGGAAAACATCTTGATGAAAATGAACCACCACGACATCAGCGAGGCGCCCAGCAACAGCAGCATGACGAGCTGCACCGGGATCGAGGCGTTGAGGATGAGATGGAACAGCGAAAGGTCTTGGCTGAGATCGGGATTCACGTCGTCTGGGTCAGTGCCTGAAGTATCGTTGCGGGCATTTTAACGGGTTTGAAATTCACCGCGTCGACGCAGGCCAGCGTGACCACGGCTTTTGCCAGACAGAGGGGACCGCGCGTGAGTTCCTGCTTCACGCTGAGACTCGCGCGCCCGGCCTCGTGCAGGTTGACCGACACGTCGAGCGCATCGTTGAAGCGCGCCGGCGACAGGTAATCGATTTCCACCCGCCGCACCACGAAAACAATCCCCGCCTCGTCGCGCAACTGATCCTGCTCGAACCCGAATGCGCGCAGCCATTCGCTGCGCGCGCGTTCCATGAATTTGAGATAGTTGGCGTAGTACACCACGCCGCCGGCATCGGTGTCTTCCCAGTACACGCGGACCGGCCAGCTGAATGCCATGTTCAAAACAGCGCCATGTTCAAAACATCGCCATGCTCAAAACAGCTCCGCGCCGGGTTCTCCGGACGGCGAGGCAAAGCCGAGGTGGCGGTAGGCCAGCGGGGTGGCGATGCGCCCGCGCGGGGTGCGCTGCAGGTAGCCCTGCTGGATCAGGAAAGGTTCGAGCACGTCCTCGATGGTGTCGCGCTCCTCGCCGATGGCGGCGGCGAGGTTGTCCAGTCCGACCGGTCCGCCCATGAATTTCTCGACCACCGCCGACAACAACTTGCGGTCCATCACGTCGAGCCCGGCGCGGTCGACGTCGAGCATCACCAGAGCCGCATCCGCCACCGCACCGGTGGCCTGTCCGCCCGCTTTGACTTCGGCGTAGTCGCGCACCCGACGCAGCAGACGATTGGCGATGCGCGGGGTGCCGCGCGAACGCCGGGCGATTTCCAGCGCGCCGGCCTCTTCCAGATTCATCTGCAGCAGGCCCGCCGAGCGATGCACGATGAAACCCAGCTCTTCCGCCGAGTAGAACTCCAGCCTGGCCACGATGCCGAAACGGTCGCGCAGCGGGTTGGTGAGCATGCCGGCGCGCGTGGTCGCACCGACCAGCGTGAACGGCGGCAGGTCGAGCTTGACCGAGCGCGCCGCCGGGCCCTCGCCGATCATGATGTCGATCTGAAAATCCTCCAGCGCAGGATAGAGCACCTCCTCGACCACCGGGGAAAGCCGATGAATCTCGTCGATGAACAGCACGTCATGCGGTTCCAGATTGGTCAGGAGCGCCGCCAGGTCGCCCGCACGTTCCAGCACCGGGCCCGAGGTCTGGCGCAGGTTGACGCCCATCTCTCGCGCGATGATGTGCGCCAGCGTGGTCTTGCCCAGCCCTGGCGGGCCGAACAGCAACACGTGGTCGAGCGCCTCGCTGCGGTTGCGGGCCGCGTGGATGAAGATTTCGAGTTGTTCGCGTGCCTTGGCCTGGCCGACGTATTCGGCCAGCGTGCGTGGCCGCAGTGCGCGCTCGATCTGCTCTTCCTGCGGACTGACGGCGGCGGGGGCAATGAGACGGTCGGTTTCGATCATGACGCCAAAGGCGGTGGGACAGACAAACGCGAATTCTACTCCGTGGCGCCTGCGGCCGGCTCGACATGCTGAACCAGCATGCCACGGCCCTGCGCCTTGGCCTGGTAGAGCGCATGGTCGGCACGCATCAGCGCATCGTCGATCGAGTCCCGGGATGCGGGGCCAAGCCAGGTCTGTCCTGCACTGAGGCCGGTCTGCAAATCAAGGCCAAACGCATTGAGTTCGCTGTGGAAGTGGTCAGCCAGGCGCTGGAACCAGGCATGCAGGCCGGATTCGTCGAGATCCGACAGCAGCACGACGAATTCGTCCCCGGCCAGGCGCGCAGCCAGATCGGCGCGCCGGGTCAGGTCTTTCAGGGACTGTGCCAGCGCCAGCAGGACCTGATCGCCCACCCCATGCCCGTAACGGTCGTTGACCCCCTTGAAGTAGTCGATATCGAGCAGGACCAGGGCAACCGGGTGCTGCCTTTCGGCCAGCCCCTGTGCCTGCGGGAAACGTGTTTCGAAAGCGCGCCGGTTGGGCAGCCCCGTCAGGGGATCGGTCAGGCTCAGATGCTCCAGTCGTGCGCGCTGCCCCTGCAGGTGCCGGGCGATCAGGTTGATGTCGGTCACGGCCGCCCCGAATTCGACGTAGTGCGGCAGGATCGTCGGGACCGGTTCGTCGCGTGCCAGCGCAGTCAGGGCATCGCGGGTGGACACGATGTCATTCAGCATCGCGCGGCGCACACGAAGCAGGCTCATTGCCAGCAGCAGCAATACGGCGCCCAGCGTCAGCAGCCCGGTCAGCACCTGCATCTTGCCGCTGCCGGTCAACAGCTGCACCGGCGACTGGGCGATCAGGGTCCAGCCGGTGGCGGGTATATCCAGCCGGGCTTCTTTCAGTTTTCCGCTGACTTCACCCTGACGTGCAATGATATTGCCCGCTGCGTCGAGGATGATGAGCGCATGTCCGGGGTGCAGGCTATCGTCGATCACGCGCTGCAACTGGCTCAGCCGCACGCTCAGGAATATCCCGCCCAGAATGTCGCCGCCCGGTTCGTACACTTCCGACACCAGATCGAAATGTTCGGCCCCCTTCACCTCGCGATGCAGCAGGGGCCGGATATCCCTCAGGGTTTCCGCACGCTGCATATCCTGCTGGCAGCGCGGCCCCACGCGCAGCGACAAGGCGTCGCCCAGCACTTCGCCCTGCGGATTGACCAGTGCCATACCCAGCAAATCCGGCAGCAGCCGCTGCCGGGAAACCGCCCAGGCCTGCTGTTCCTCGACCGTGCCGACGCGCATCAGATCGATCAGTTCAGTATCCTTTGCAGCCCTGTCGAGCATCGTGTGGTAATAGTCCAGCAGCCGGATCACGCTGATCCGGGTTTGGGTGGCTTCGAGGTGCAGCAGGTTTTGCTGTTCGTGGCTTCCGGCCCGCAGGCTGAACCAGATGCTGAGCGCAATGCCGGAGGCGAACATGACCACCACCCCCAGCAGCAGCCACCCGATATGGCGCTGCAATGAAGCCGGAGCCTGTGACGGCGGCGCGGATTCAGTCAAGTCTCAACTCCTCGACAAAGCCCGCAAGGCCTGTCGGATGGCCTCACCCACGGAGAGATCGGGCGGCAACTGACGCACGGCTTCGGCCGTCTCGCGCTCGTTGTAACCCAGCGCCAGCAGCGCCTGGCGCACGTCGTCCGACACGCCGGCGGATTCGGTGCTGGCAATCGCACCGGCGAATACTGGTTTGCCCTTCAGTTCGAGCAGCAGGCGTTCGGCGGTTTTCTTGCCGATGCCGGGCACCTTGACGATGCGACCGATCTCCTGCGCGGCGATCGCCGCCGACAGGTCGTTGACCGACAGGCCTGACAGTACCGACAGCGCGGTCTTGGCGCCGATGCCGGAGACTTTCAGCAGTTCGCGAAACGCCGCGCGCTCGATCTCGCTGCCAAAGCCATACAGCAGGTGCGCATCCTCACGGATCGCCAAGTGAGTGAGCAGGCTGATCTTTTCGCCGATTGCGGGCAGGTTGTAGAACGTGCTCATCGGCACGTCGATTTCGTAGCCGACGCCGTTCACGTCCACCAGAACCTGCGGCGGCTGCTTGGCGGCGAGCGTGCCGCAAATACGTCCAATCATTTTTTGCAACCGATCATGAGTTATCTGCAGATAGCAGGAGGATAGCCGCAAGCAGCAAAGGCTGCGCATGCGCGGCGAGCACGGTTCGCCGGATGGCGGGCGCAAGGTGTTCGGGCATGGCGGCAAAGCGCCGCAACTGGCGCCACGCGGCCATGGCAGGAAGCAGCGCCGCCAGCGCAATCAGCGCAGCAAGCGGCAGCATGCCGCCCAATACGCCCCCCAGCAGCGTCAGGGCTGCCAGCAACAGCATCAGGCCATAGCCCCAGGCTGCTACATCAGGCTGCAGCCGCGCGACCCAGTGCAGTTTTCCGCTGGCGCGGTCGGCCGCGCGGTCGGGGAACTGGTTGATGTAGAGCAGGCTGGCGACCAGCAGCGCATATGACACCCCCGCCACCCAGGGCAGCGGCGCAAACGCACCGCGTTGCACGAAGTCGGCGCCGGCAACGACGAGCAGAAAACCGGCCGCCACACTCACCTCACCCGCGCCGCGGCTGTTCAGCCGCAGCGGCGACGCCGAATAGGCCCAGCCGATGGCGAGTCCGGCCAGGCCGATCCAGAACAGTCCGACGCCTGCGGCACCGAGCAGCGACAGCCCGCCGGCGAGGGTGGCGGCAAACAACGCCACGGCAAAGCCCAGCGTCTGGCGCGGCGTCAGCACGCCGTTCTGGATGAAGCGGCTGCCGCCGGTGTAGGGATAGATGCGTTGCGTGTTGCGCGCGTCGCTGCCGTTCAGGTGATCGCAATAGTCGTTGAGCACATTGATGCCCGCGTGCGCCAGCACGGCCAGCAGCAGCGTGACCGCCGCACGCACCCGGTCGAACGGCACACCGTCCGCAAGCGCCGTGGCAAACCCCAGCAGACAGCCGGCCAGGGTAATGCTGAGGAAGGCAGGACGGGTCGCCAGCAGATAGCGCAAAAATGGGTTTCCCAGGCGCTCGCGCGAAGGCTCACGCGGCGATGGGCCGGGGCTCATACCAGGCGTCCGCCCTTGACGCGATAGCCCGCCGTGGAGTGTGCGCCCAGGCGGCTGCCGTGGGCGTGGGTGATGGCGCAGGCGAGTGCGTCGGCAGCGTCGGCGGTGGGCGCCACAGGCAGGCTCAGCAGGCGCTTGACCATTTCCTGCACCTGCTCCTTGGCGGCCTTGCCGTGGCCGACCACCGCCTGCTTGATCTGCAGCGCCGTGTATTCCGCGACCATCAACTCGCGCGACACGGCAGCGCAAATCGCGGCGCCGCGCGCCTGACCGAGCAGCAGCGTCGACTGCGGGTTGACGTTGACGAAGACGATTTCCACCGCGCAGGTATCGGGCTGATAAGTGGCGATCACCTCATTCAGCCCGGCAAACAGCACGCCGAGCCGCTGCGGCAGGCTGCCCTCGCCGCTCTTGATCACGCCGCTGGCGACGTAGGCCAGCTTCTGGCCGGTCTGTTCGATCACGCCGAAGCCGGTAAGGCGCAGACCGGGGTCAATGCCGAGGATGCGCAAAGGGTGGATTACTCGGGCAGCACGGCGTTGGTGTAGACATCCTGCACGTCGTCGAGCGAATCGAGCGCGTCGAGGATCTTCTGCATCCTCACCGCATCATCGCCGGTCAGTTCCGTTTCCACTTCCGGCCGCATGGTGATTTCGGCGACCGCCGGCTTGAAGCCGGCCTTTTCCAGCGCCTCCTTCACCGCCTCGAAGGCCTTGGGGTCGGGCGAGGTCAGCACCTCGATCGAGCCATCCTCGTTGGGGATGATGTCTTCGGCACCGGCATCGAGCGCGGCTTCCATCACCGCATCCTCGCTCGCGCCCGGCTCCAGGATGATCTGGCCGCAGTGCTTGAACTGGAACGCGACGCAGCCGTCGGTGCCCATGTTGCCGCCGTGCTTGACGAAGGCGTGGCGGACGTCGGCGACGGTACGCGTCTTGTTGTCGGTGAGGCAGTCGACCATCACCGCGACGCCGCCGATGCCGTAGCCCTCGTAGCGGACTTCCTCGTAGTTGACGCCTTCGAGCTGGCCGGTGCCGCGCTTGATCGCGTTCTCGATGTTGTCCTTCGGCATCGACTCGGCCTTGCCCTTCTCGATCGCCAGGCGCAGGCGTGGGTTCATCGCGGGATCGCCACCGCCCATTTTGGCAGCCACGGTGATTTCCTTGATAAGCTTGGTGAAGATCTTGCCGCGCTTGGCATCCTGGCGCCCCTTGCGGTGCTGGATGTTGGCCCATTTCGAATGTCCTGCCATGTTGATTCCAACGCAAATTGAATAGCCGGAGATTTTACACCGTGGCACCCACTCTACGTTTCGGCATCGACCTCGGCGGCACCAAAATCGAACTCATCGCGCTCGACGCCAGCGGGCGGGAAATCCTGCGCCGCCGCGTACCGACCCCGCAGGACGACTACCTCGCCACCGTGGCTGCGGTCGCCGCGCTGGTGCACCAGGCCGAGGTCGAACTCGGGCAGTCCGGCAGCATCGGTATCGGCACCCCCGGCGCCGTCTCGCCTGCCAGCGGCCTGATGAAGAACTGCAACTCGATCTGCCTCAACGGCCGGCCGCTGCAGGAAGACCTTGAACGTGCGCTCAACCGCGAAGTGCGGCTCGCCAACGATGCCGACTGCTTCGCGCTGTCTGAAGCCGTCGATGGCTCGGCCGTCGGCGCCGACAGCGTGTTCGGCGTCATCCTCGGCACCGGCGTCGGCGGCGGCGTGGTGGTGCGCGGCCGCCTGCTCAGAGGCGCGAACGCGATCGCCGGCGAATGGGGGCACTCGCCCCTGCCCTACTTCCAGTTCGCCCACACGCAGGCCGACCGCGAAAGCACCGGCCAGCATCCCGCCACCGGCGAAGCGATCCTGCACCCGTGGCCGAGTCCGCGCGAGCTCGACGCCGCGCCGGCCTGCTACTGCGGCAAGAAGGGCTGCATCGAAACCTGGCTGTCCGGCCCGGCGCTGGCCGCCGACCACGTGCGCTACGGCGGCGAGGACCTGCCCGCTCACGAAATCGTGCAGCTGGCGAACGCCGGCTACGGTCCCTGCAGCGCGACGCTCGCGCGTTACGAAGAACGGCTGGCGCGCGCGCTCGCCGGCGTCATCAACCTCATCGACCCCGACGTCATCGTACTGGGCGGCGGGCTATCCAACATCGCGCGGCTGTATGACACCGTGCCGCGGCTGTGGCCGCGCTACGTGTTTTCCGACCGCGTCGACACCCGTCTGGTGCCGCCCAAATACGGCGACTCCAGCGGCGTGCGCGGCGCGGCGCGGCTGTGGAATGACTAACTGACGGCTGGCGCAGCCAGACTCAATGCAATTTGATGCGCGCCCGCGTCGGCGTGCTGATGAAGTGGGCGTAGGTCGTGAGCGAGGTCTTGAACCAGCCGTGCAGCGCGATCTCGTGCATCTTGTGCAGCGACCAGTACACCAGCCGCGCCATCGCGCCTTCGATCATGATGCTGCCGCCGGACAATCCGCCCATCAGGTTGCCGACGGTGGAGAAACGGCCGAGGGCGACCAGCGAGCCGTAATCACGATAGACATACTCGGGCAGGGATTTACCGCGGAAGCGGCGGCAGATCGATTTCACCAGCATGCTGGCCTGCTGGTGCGCGGCCTGCGCGCGCGGCGGCACGAAACCCTTGCCATCCGGCATCGCGCAGGCCGCGCAATCGCCGAAGGCGAAAATGTTGTCGTCGCGCGTGGTCTGCAGTGTGGGGCGCACCACCAATTGGTTGATGCGGTTGGTTTCCAGCCCGCTGATGTCTTTCAGGAAATCGGGCGCCTTGATGCCGGCCGACCACACCATCATGCTGGCGGGAATGAGCTTGCCGTCGGCGGTCAGCATGCCGTCGGCGCGCACTTCGACGATCCGCTCGTTGGTATGCATTTCCACCCCCAGCTCGGCCAGGCGCTCGGCGGCGGCGGCCGAGAGGCGCGGCGGCAGACCCGGCAGGATGCGGTCGGACGCTTCGACGATCAAGAGTTTCAGGCTCTTGTCGGGCTCGATGTTGTCCATGCCGTAAGCCGACAGTTCGCGCGTGGTGTCGTGCAGTTCGGCGGCGAGCTCGACCCCGGTGGCGCCGGCGCCAACGATGCCGACGGTGAGCTGGCCGGGTGCGACCGCCGCGGTCTGGGTGTTGGCGCGCAGGCAGGCGTTGATGTGGCGGCGATGGAATTCGCGCGCCTGCTCGGGCGTGTCGAGCATGATGCAGTGTTCCTTCACGCCCGGTACGCCGAAGTCGTTGCCGACCGACCCCACCGCAATGATCAGCGTGTCGTAGTGAAACGTGCGGCGCGGGATGATTTCGACGCCCGCTTCATCCAGCGTCGGCGCGACGCTGATTTCCTGGCGCGCGCGGTCGAGGCCGTCCATGCGGCCGAGCCGGAAGGTGAAATGGTGCCAGTGTCCCTGCGCCAGGTATTCCAGCCGTTCGGCGTAGGAATCGAGACTGCCCGCCGCAACTTCGTACAGCAGCGGTTTCCAGATATGCGAGGGCGAGGCGTCGATCAGCGTGATATGCGCGCGCTTCTTCCTGCCCAGTTTGTCGCCCACCCGGGTGGCCAGCTCCAGCCCGCCTGCGCCGCCGCCGACGATGACGATTTCATGCACCTGCTGTTCCCTGGTCACGCCTTTCCCCCTGTTTTAGTAATACCGCGATGATACCCGCAACATTAGCGGTTGCTTCTATACCCGGCTTGATACCGCCTGCAGCCGAACTCGCTAAAATTCCGTACATAGCCCCCCCCCAGGAAACGTCATGACCGAACCCCTGCTCATCGCCAAGAACGCCACCGCCGATCTCACGCTGTTGCCCCAGATGGCCAACCGCCACGGCCTCATCACCGGCGCCACCGGCACCGGCAAGACCGTCACCCTGCAGACGCTGGCCGAGCATTTTTCCCGCATCGGCGTGCCCTGCTTCATGTCGGACGTGAAGGGGGACTTGTCGGGCATTTCGCAGCCGGGAGGCGGCAATGCCAAGGTGGCCGAGCGCGTCGAGATGCTCAAACTCGAAGGCTTCGAACACCAGGGCTACCCGGTCACCTTGTGGGACCCGTTCGGCGAAGCGGGCCATCCGGTGCGCGCCACCGTCTCCGACATGGGACCTTTGCTGCTGAGCCGGATGCTGGACCTCAACGAGACCCAGAGCGGCGTGTTGAACCTCGTGTTCAAGGTGGCCGACGACAGCGGTCTGCTGCTGCTCGACCTGAAAGACCTGCGCACCATGCTCGCCTTCGTCGGCGAGAACGCCAAGCAGTTCACCACCGAGTATGGCAACGTGTCCTCCGCCTCGATCGGCGCCATCCAGCGCGGCCTGCTGGCCCTGGAATCACAGGGCAGCGAGCAGATATTCGGCGAGCCGATGCTCAACATCGCCGACCTGATCCAGACCGACCGCGGCCGCGGTGTCATCAACATTCTGTCGGCCGACAAATTGATGCAGTCGCCCAAGATGTACGCGACGCTGCTGCTGTGGCTGCTGGCCGAACTGTTCGAGAACCTGCCCGAGGCAGGCGATCTCGACAAGCCCAAACTCGTCTTCTTCTTTGACGAGGCCCACCTGCTGTTCAGCGACGCGCCCGATGCGCTGGTGGAGAAGATCGAGCAGGTGGTGCGGCTGATCCGCTCAAAAGGGGTCGGCGTGTATTTCGTCACCCAGAATCCGGCCGACGTGCCCGACAAAGTGCTGACGCAACTCGGCAACCGGGTGCAGCATGCGCTGCGCGCGTTCTCGGCGCGCGACCAGAAAGCCGTCAAGGCCGCCGCCGAAACCATGCGCGACAATCCGGACCTGGACGAAGCGACCGTCATCACCGAACTCGGCGTCGGCGAGGCCCTGGTGTCCTTCCTCGACGCCAAGGGCCGCCCGGGAATGGTCGAGCGCGCCTACATCGTGCCGCCACAGGGTCAGATCGGCCCCATCACCGATGCGCAGCGTCGGCAGCTGATGCAAACCTCGCTGGTGGCCGGCGCCTACGATAAAACCGTCGACCGCGAATCCGCCCACGAAATTCTCAAGGCGCGCGCCGAGCAGGCAAGCCAGGCCGCGGCTGCGCAGGCGCAGGCCGAACAGCAGGCCAAAGCCGCCAGCCAGCCCGCGGCAAGCGGCGGCGGACTCGGTGGCGTGCTGGGGGACATTCTGGGCGGGCGCGGCGGGCGTCGCGAAGGAGCGGTGGAGGCGATGGCGAAATCCGCAGCGCGTTCCATGGGCAGCCAGGTCGGCCGCGCCATCATGCGCGGCGTGCTGGGCAGCATTTTCGGCGGCAAGCGCTGACCCGACGTACGCCTCGTCAGAACGGCGGCGTACGTCGGGTCAGGCGAAAAGCCGCGCGAGTTCGGCGCCGGGATCGTCGGCGCGCATGAAGGCCTCGCCCACCAGGAAGGCATTGACCTGGTGACTGCGCATCTTCGCGACGTCGGACGGCCCAAGGATGCCGGATTCGGTGA
This sequence comes from Thiobacillus sp., assembly GCA_019459325.1. Taxonomy (GTDB): domain Bacteria; phylum Pseudomonadota; class Gammaproteobacteria; order Burkholderiales; family Thiobacillaceae; genus Thiobacillus. The sequence goes on along the minus strand of JAIBFA010000020.1, from coordinate 12,008 downwards.
TGACGATGCGCTCGCCGCCAATTTTTGGCAGCAGTGCGAGCGTGGTATCGAGACTAACCTCGAAGGTGCGCAGGTTGCGGTTGTTGATGCCCTGCAGCGGCGTCATCAGCTGCATCGCGGCGTCGAGTTCCGCGGCGTCGTGCGACTCCACCAGCACCGCCATGCCCAGCTCGTGCGCCAGCGCTTCCAGCGCCTGCATTGCCGGCAGTTCCAGCGCGGCGACAATCAGCAGGATGCAATCCGCCCCCATCGCGCGCGCTTCGTAGACCTGGTAAGGATCGATGATGAAATCCTTGCGCAGCACCGGCAATGAGCACGCAGCACGCGCCTGCATCAGGTACTTGGCGCTGCCCTGGAAAAAATCGCGGTCGGTGAGCACCGACAGGCACGCCGCGCCGCCGGCTTCGTAGCTGGCGGCGATCTCGGCAGGCCTGAAGTCGGGGCGGATCACGCCTTTCGAAGGGCTGGCCTTCTTGATTTCGGCAATCACCGCGGGCACGCCGGCGGCGAGCTTGGCGCGCAGGCTGCCGACGAAATCGCGCGGCGGCGTGGCGGCCCTGGCACGCGCCCGCATCTCGGCCAGCGGCACGGCCTCCTGGCCTTCGTCGATTTCGCTGCGCTTGGTGGCGAGGATTTTTTCGAGGATGTCGCTCATGAAGGCCGGCCGCTTACGCTTGACTGAAACGGCGGTAGTGTTCGAGCACGTCGCGTGCCGCGCAACTTGAAATGGCGCGCTGCGCCTGCGCCACGCCGTCGACCAGACTGGCGGCGCGGCCGGCGACGTAGATCGCCGCACCGGCGTTGAGCGCGGCGATGGCAGACGCGCCTGCATGGCGTCCTTCCAGCGCGGCGAGCAGCATCTCGACCGCTTCATCCTTGCCCTTGACCACCATCTCGCTCGCCGCCACCTGCGGCAGGCCGAACAGGCCGGGTTCGAGCTCGTATTCGGTCACATGGCCGTCCTTCAGTTCGGCCACGAAGGTGGGCGAGGCGAGGCTGATCTCGTCCAGGCCTTCCTCTGCATGCACCACCAGCACGTGGCGGCTGCCCAGCGCCTGCAGGACCCTGGCCAGCTTGCCGGTCAGTTCGGGATTGAACACGCCCATCACCTGGTTCGGCGCGCCGGCCGGATTGGTCATCGGACCCAGCAGGTTGAACAGGGTGCGCACGCCGAGCTCGCGCCGCACCGGGGCGGCATGTTTCATCGCGCTGTGGTGGTTGGGGGCGAACATGAAGCCGACGCCGATTTTCTTCACCGCCTCGGCCACTTTTTCGGGCGCCAAGTTGACGTTCACCCCCAGCGCTTCCAGCACATCGGCGCTGCCCGAGGTGGACGACACTGATCGTCCGCCGTGCTTGGCCACGCGCGCGCCGCAGGCCGCCGCGACGAAGGCCGCCGCGGTGGAAATGTTGAAGGTGTGGGCGCCGTCGCCGCCGGTGCCGCAGGTGTCGACCAGATGGTCGACGCCGCCAAGCGGCACCTTGACCGACAGCTCGCGCATGACGTCGGCGGCTGCGGCGATCTCGGTCACCGTCTCGCCCTTCATGCGCAGCGCAATCAGGAAGCCGGCGATCTGCGCCGGCGTCCATTCCCCGCCCATCAACCCGCGCATCGCGGTGAGCATGGTGTCGTGCGGCAGGTCGTGGCGCTCGATCAGCAGCGTCAACAAATCCTTGGTCTGCATCACACCCGCTCCTTCAGAAAGTTTGCCAGCATGGCATGGCCGTGTTCGGTGAGGATGGATTCGGGGTGGAACTGCACGCCCTCGACCATCAGCGTCTTGTGGCGCACCCCCATGATCTCGCCATCCTCGGTCCACGCGGTGATTTCCAGGCAGTCCGGCAAGCTTGCGCGCTCGATCACCAGCGAGTGGTAGCGGGTGGCGCGGAAAGGATTGGGCAGGCCCTTGAACACGCCCGTATCCAGGTGATGGATCATCGAGGTCTTGCCGTGCATCAGTTCCTTCGCGCGCACGATCTTGCCGCCGAAGGCCTGGCCGATGCTCTGGTGGCCGAGGCAGACGCCGAGGATGGGAATCTTGCCGGCGAACTCCCGGATCAGCGGCACCGATACGCCGGCTTCGTTGGGCGTGCAGGGACCGGGCGAGACGACGATGTGGTCGGGCTTTAATGCGGCAATCCCGGCGAGGTCGATCTCGTCGTTGCGAATCACTTTGACGTCCTCCCCCAACTCGCCGAAATACTGCACGAGGTTGTAGGTGAAGCTGTCGTAGTTGTCGATCATCAAAAGCATGGGGAGTCCTTCGGCGTCACGGCATCGTGGCGAAGCGATAGCCTGCGCCAGGAACAGGCGATTATAGCCGTGCCGGCCGCCTCTCCAGAACAAAAAAAGCGCCCGCAGGCGCTTTGAAGGGTCGGAGCCACGAGGAGATCATTTGAGCTTCTTGAGGCCCATCAGGCCGAGTACGTATTTTTCGTACAGCGGCTCGGTCGAACCTTTTTTCATCTTGCGCATGAAATATTTTTCGAATGCCACCTTGGCCAAGTGCACCCATTTGCCTTCCTTGAACCAGTTGACGTTGCGCGGCGGAATCTGCGGCAGCGCCACGAAGGCCGCGCCGGTATCGCCGAAATCGGCCAGGCAGATGGCGTTCCAGGTCGCCTTCTCGGTCGGTTCGCGGCCGTCGAGCACGGCGCGGATATTGTGCGAGGTGGCGGTGACCATGGATTCGATCATGTAGCCGGTCTTGGGCGTGCCGGTCGGCACGGGCGTGACCTCGACCGGCGGAATGGCGACGCAGACGCCCACCGCGTAGACATTGGGGTATTTCGGGTTGCGCTGGAAGGCGTCGATGGTGATGAAACCGCGCGGGTTGGTGAGCCCTTCGACGCCGAACACGGCGTCGATGCCCTTGAACGCGGGCAGCATCATCGAGTAGGCAAACGGCAGTTCGTGTTCCTTGATGACCTCGCCCTTGTCGTCGTGTTCGGCGACGAACATCTTGCCGGCCTCGACCTTGGTGACTTTGGCGTTGCAGATCCACTTGATGTGGCGGTCGCGCATGGCGGATTCGAGCAGCCCCTTGGAATCGCCGACGCCGCCCAGGCCCAGATGGCCGATGTAGGGCTCGGCGGTGACGAAGGTCATCGGCACCCGGTCGCGGATTTTGCGCCGCTTCAGGTCGGTATCCATGATCATGGCGAACTCATAGGCCGGACCGTAACAGGACGCGCCCTGCACCGCGCCCACCACAATGGGCCCCGGCCTCTTCACGAAATCGTCCCACGCGCGCCCCGAGTTCACCGCATGCTCGACTTGGCAGACCGACTGAGTATGGCCTTCCGGCCCCAGCCCCGGCACTTCGTCGAACGCCAGCTTGGGCCCGGTTGCGATGATGAGAAAGTCGTAGTCCACGACCTGACCGTCGGTGAGTTCGACCTGATTGCGCTCGGGATGGACACGCGCCGCGCCGACCGCGATGAAGTCGATGTTTTTCTTGTTCAGGTACGGTGCGGCCGGAATAGTGATGTCGTCGCGGGTGCGCCAGTTGACCCCCACCCAGGGGTTGGATGGGGTGAACTGGAAATACGGCAGGTTGGAAATCACGGTGACCTTGTCCTCGGTCCGCGCCTGCTCGCGCATTTCATACGCCATGGTCATTCCGCCGATGCCGGCGCCCAGAATCACGATGTGTGCCATTTGTTGTCGCTCCTTGTGTTGTGTCGGGTGGGCGTGGGGGTCACCACTGGAAGATGCGGGCCATGGCCTCCAGGCCATCGTCCACGATCTGCCGCAGGTCCTCCGGGCAGTCCTCGCGCTCCATGGCGAAGGTGGTATAGGCGGACAGGCTCTTCAGGGCACAGGCGATTTTGGCCACCTCGTCGACCACCTCCGGGGCGATATTCACGCCGGGTTGCAGCTTCCAGTTCTTGTTTTCAGACATGGTTCTCTCCATCACGTTATGGGGGAATGCGCCGTCACTGAATGCAACAGGCGTGCCAACCGGGCAAGCCCTGGTAATCATTGGGTTCCAAGCCATCCGGCAGAATCGCCCCCGCGCCGACATGGCGTTCTTGTCATGGCACTATTACCATGTGTCATGACAGGAAAGGAGGGCGCCGTGCCAACCATTGATCTGCAGGACCTCATCGACACCAACGACCAGCCTTTTGTGGTGATCGACCGCGAATACCGGATCGTGGCGGCCAATCAGCGCTATGGCGCAACCTATGGCACCACGCCCGACGCCGTCGTCGGCCAGCACTGCTATGCCGTCTCGCACCACTCGACGCGCCCCTGCCACGAAAACGGCGAGCAATGTCCGCATCAGGCCTTGTTCGAGCGGGGCGAGGCGGTCGAGGTGCTGCACACGCATTTCCATGCCGACAACCAGCCCGAACGCACCCGCATCCGCGGCCATGCGCTGCGCGGCGTGAATGGCGAGCGCTACCTGGGCGAACAGCTCTACCCGCTGGAGGCCGAGGCCGGAATGGAGTGCGACGCCCTGCAGATGGTGGGCCAGTCCTCCGCCTTTCTGGCCTGCGTGGACAATCTCGCGCGCGTGGCCGACTGCGAGGCGTCCATCCTGCTGTTTGGCGAAAGCGGCGTGGGCAAGGAGCTCGCCGCACGCTTCATCCATGCCCGCTCGACACGCGCCGCTGGCGCCTTCATCGTGATCAACTGCGCCGCCGTTCCGGAAACCCTGTTCGAGAGCGAGTTGTTCGGCCACGAACGCGGCGCGTTCTCCGGCAGCAGCGGCTTGAAGAAGGGATTGTTCGAACTGGCGGACGGCGGCACGCTGTTTCTGGACGAGGTCGCCGAGATCCCGCTGGGCTTGCAGGCCAAGCTGCTGCGCGTGCTGGAAACCGGCGAATTCCGGCGCGTCGGCGGCACCCACACGCTGAAAGCCGACGTGCGGCTGGTATCGGCCACCAATCGCCGCCTGCTGGACGAAGTGGATGAGAAACGGTTTCGGCTCGACCTCTATTACCGGCTGGCGGGAATCGACGTTGACCTGCCGCCGCTGCGCGAGCGCCGCGACGACATCCCGGCGCTGGCGACGTTTCTGCTCAAGCGCCTGGCCGGCGGCCGGTGCGCCTGCAGCCTGGATGCGGCTGCGCTGGCCGCGCTGCAGGCGTACGAATTCCCGGGCAATGTGCGCGAACTGCGCAACCTGCTGCAACGCGCGGTGCTGACCTGTCGCGACGGCCTGATCCGCACGGTCGATCTGCATCTGCCCACTGCGACCGTGCCGGCGCAGACTGGCACCCAGCCGCTGGCCGAGGTCGAGCGCGCCCACATCCACGGCCTGCTCGTCGCGCATGCCGGCCATCGCAGCCGGGTGGCGACCGCGCTCGGCATCACCGAGCGCACGCTTTATCGCAAGCTCAAGCGTTATGGTCTGCGCTGATCAGCAGTCAGATCCCAATGACGGCAGCCCCCGAGCATCGGCCCGCAACAAGCCAGGCGGAGGGGACAATCGCTCGACTTGAGTTTGACGGGGGACGTATTCATATGCCGTGTTCCTTGATGCTGTATGTCCCATCCGCGTTGAATTTCATCTCCGCATCGATGAAATAGGCCTGCAGTTCGCTGCGCAGCAGTTTCACCGTGTCATAGGCTTCACCGGCGCGCGCACCCGTACCGCACAAAAACACGATCGGCTTGTCCCTGGGCAGCGTGTCGACTTTTTTCCCGACCTCGCCGATGGGCATGTTGATGGCCCCCTTGACGGCACCGGTGTTGAATTCCTTGGCGTCGCGCACATCCACCAGCAGCAGGGAATCCGGGTTCTCCTTCATGATGCGCTCGAAGGACGCGACCGAGATGCTGCCTTTCTCCTTGCCGGCCTCGATGCCGGGCGCGGCCTTGGCTGCCGGGGCCGCACTGCCGGCGGCGGCCGGCGCGGCTTCGCCATACAGCCTGACCCATTCCGGATAGCCTTCGACATAGGTTTTGACGTTGGTATACCCCAGCTTGCGGGCCTTGTCGGCGGATTTGTTGCTCAGCACACACTCCAGGCCGCCGCAGTAGTAGATCAGCGGCGTGGCCTTGTCAGCCGGAAGCTTGTCCACGTGCCTGTCGAATTCGCTGTCTGAAATATTCACCGCGCCCGGAATGGCCCCCTTGTCGAACATGCGCTTGGGCCGGGCGTCGATCAGCATGAAGTTGGCTTTTTCATCCAGCTGTTTCTTGATGTAGGCCCCCGAGACAGACTGCCCGGTTCCCCTGGCCGCCCAGTCCGGAGAGCCATCGGCATAGACGCGGATATTGGTATAGCCGAGCTTTTCCGCCTTGAACGCGGAGTTGTGGCTCAGCATGCACTCCGGCCCCCCGCAGTAGAAAATCAGCAGCGTGTTCTTGTCCTGCGGCAGGCTGCCCGCCATCTCGTCGAACTTGCTGTCGGGGAGGCTGATCGCCCCCGGGATGTGGCCGGGATCGTATTGGCGCGCCACCGGGCGGGAGTCGATCAGCATGACGCCCTTCTTGGGCGGGATGTCGACCTGCTGTTTGACGAACTCGACATCCACTAGCTTGCCGTACCAACCTTCCTTCGCCTTAACAACCTGCTCCGCGTGCGCCGGTGCCAACCAGACGACAGCCGGGAGGGCGACAGGCAGGGACAATGCGAGGGCCCATGCCAGACCATGCAGTTTCGTGTTCATTTCGATGTCTCCTTTTTCAAACGACGGTAAATTTTTCTGTCGATTCGTTATAACGAACCAGCAGATACCACAGCAACAGAAAGGCGCCGCAAGCCAGATAGGTCCCGCCCCAGCCATCGAGCATGGCAGGAAAGAAGGCCTGGACGCCGAGGCGGCTTTCTTCCAGCATGTCGAGATTCATCTCCGAAACCGTCCAGCCAGTCTTATTGAACAAGGCGCTGGCGATCGATCCAATCCAGGCGAAGAAAAACACCGCCACCCACAGCTTGAGGTGGCCCTCGCCGACTCGCCACAGCGAGCCCGACCCGCAGCCGCCGGCGAGCACCATGCCGAGGCCGAACACCACGCCGCCGAGCAGCGAGCCGAGCCAGAAGCGGGGCGGAATGGCGAGATAGGGATCGAGCACCTCCGCCTGGAAGATCAGCGAGGCGACCGGGATGCCGGCCGCCAGCGCCAGGATCACCGCCTTGGTCATGTCGCCTTCCGCCGTCATGAAGGGTTCGCGCACGGCGCGGGCCACGCACAGGCGCGAGCGATGCATGATGAAACCGATGGCGAAGCCGGCCAGCACGATGATGCCGCGCGAAGCGATCTTGTCGTCCGCCGAGCCGTACCAGTTCGTCGCCCACCCGAGGATGCCGACGACAACGGCAAAGCCGAGCCAGGGATACAGTGCCAGCGCGCGCGACGACAGCGGCTTCGGCATCGGTGCCTGCATGCCCCAGGTAATGTGCTCCAGCGTCCACATCAGGAACTTCAGGCCGATCACCGCACCGATCATCAAGCCTGCCAGCATCACAAAACCGGAAGGCGAGGCGTGCAGGACCGGCACGAAGAACGCGCCGACGGTGCAGCCTCCGGCGAGCACCGCACCGACGCCCATCAGGCTGCCGCCCAGCGCGCCCCAGACGAATTCCAGCGGCGGCGGGCGGTTGAAGCGGAACTGGTGCGACAGCAGGGCAGCGGCGAACGCGCCCAGCACCAGGCAGATGTTCATCAGGGAAAGCCGGTGCAGCAGGGGCGAATCCGGCTCGTCCAGACCCAGGACGCCGCCAAGGCCGACCAGGTGATTCAACCAGTCACCCCACAGCTTGATGCCGCCGAACACGCCCCAGAATTCTCCCGAGAGCATCAGGGCGAACACCGCCAGCAGCAGCAGGGTGACGCCAAGATAGGGCGACCAGGGCTCGACCAGGACGGCTTCGTAATCGGCCTTGAGGCCACTCGATTCGAACAGCGAAGGCTTCATCGCTCAAGCTTCCATCCTATCGGGGAAGCGGACGGACCCGCGCCCCCCATCAACACTCAGCGGCAGCCTGTCGGCGCGTCGCCATCCTTGGCGCTGCGCGCAACGAAGGCCTTCAGGTCCTCGTAGAGTTCCTCGTCGGGCACGTCCGCAAACTTGGCAGCCGCCTTGTTGGTCGAGGCGATGCTGGCGCGGTAGGGCTTGCCGACGTAGGACCTGAGACTGTCCTTGCCCTTGGCGTGCTTGTCCGCCTGCAGATACGCCGTCCATTCCGCGCGCGTGCGGGTATTCGGGCCGATCGCCCCGCCCGCCTGGCTCGTGTGGCACTCGGTGCAGACCATGCGGTAATAGACATTGCCACGCTTCCAGTCGCCCTCGTAGGCGCGTGCCATCAGGGGGGCGCCGAGCAGGCAGGCCGCAAGGCCGATCAGGATAGATTCCTGCAGTTTCATGTTGCATTCCTTTCTTCAGTGGGTCCGACATGACATCGCATCACGGGGTCGGCTTGAACAACGGCCCCTTCTTCAAGCCCGGTACGTTTTTCATCCGCCCTTCCGAAAAACCGCCGCTCTTGCTGTGGCATTCGTTGCAGGCGACCGTCCCGGCGCGCGGCGCAACCATGTGGGTGAGCGGCCACAGCATTTCGGTTTTGATGAAATCGACCTTGCCGGAGAAGGGCGCGCCCGCGTCGGCCATGCCCGCCACGACCGCCTTTTCCCAGTTGAAACTCACGCCATAGGCCGCCGGGTCGGTTCCGTAGATATGCGGGACGACCAGCGTCTCGTTGACCGGGTCGTACGGCTGCACGCCGCGGAACACTTTCACCGGCCAGATCCGCGATTTACCGTCGTTCGGGCTGCCCCCGAAGCGGTTGATCGGCACGTAGCCGGAGCCCTTCCTGATCTTGTCGCCCAGCAGGGTGTACTTCACCTCGCCGTTGAACCAGACGTATTCGGGGATGACGTTTTCGCCCAGCACAAACGCGCCCTTCTTCGAGTCGTATACGGTGTGTCCCTTGGCATCCTTTTCCACGACGGGCTTGCCGTCCGGCCCCCTTTTTCCTGCGGCTGACCAGTCCCACACCATCTTGGTCGGCACGCCGCCGCGCGACATCGCAGGAATATGGCAGGTCTGGCACGCCAGCTTTTCGCCATGCCGGTTCACCATGGCCGCCATCGAGACGGCGGTATGTCCGGGAAGGGGCTTGATCCTGGCCATCGTGTCAGCCTTGTGCGGCTGTCCGCCGTGGCAGGACTCGCAGGTGGCCGGGTTGCGTTTGCCCAGCATCCCGCGCAAGAGTGGGCTGGAACGATCCTTCGCCACCGGCGCGTAGCGGCTGCCTGGGACCTCGTGGCCCGTGGTGGCGTGGCAGGTGGCGCAGTTGAAGTCGAGCCCGGTCGCGTCCATGTGGACGTCGACGTCCATGTCCGGCGCCTCGAGCGAGGAATCGAGGTCGCCGTGCTTCACGCCATCTCCACCCCCACCGTAGGAATGGCAGGCGACGCAGTTATAGCGACTGGTCTTGCCGACTTTCTGTGCCACTTTCTGCAGGTTGACCGGGCGCACAATCTCGCCCGATCCGGGCGGAAATTCCATCTCCTTGTAAACGGGATGGCCCGCCAATCCAGACGGTTTGCGATAGGTTCCCGTGGTGTCGTGACAGGCCAGGCAGTCGACATTCTCTTCGGCCGTGAAATCGAAGCTGTTGTCTTTCCAGCCATACCCCACGTGACAGGAGGTGCAATAAGGCTGATTGGAGGGAATGCCGATGCAGAAGTTGTTGACCAGGGTTTTCTTGCCCAGCTTCTGGTTGGTATCCGGATTGAGTGCTTCCCACGTCCAGTGCTTGGTCTTCATCACCTGCTTGGACGCTTCGGTATGGCAGGCGAGACAGGCACGGGTGAGTTCCTGTCCCGATTTGAATTCCTGCTGCAGTTGCTGGAACTTGCTGTGGTCGGCCGTACTCGCCGCACCTGCAGCTGCGGCATGAAAGAGCCAAGCCATCCCCAAGAGCAGATTAAAAAAACCGCCTGCTGACCCGCGGCAGCGGACAAACCATGCACCCTGGTATTGATGCGCCATCAAAAGCCTCCCCTTTGTCCGATCGAGCGTCAAACAAACTCCCTTTCGAAGTATAAGCAGGCATTCTAATAAGACAATGGCATCTTTTTTAATTACCGGACATTCAAAGTCGCGGCATTTTTGCCAAGCTTCTGTGGGCCCAAACGTCCGAAGCGATACGGTTGTCGTCCAGCTCAAATGCCTGCGGAAACAGCCGAACGGGCACGAGCGCCCACGGGAGAACCGTTGCGAGGCGGAGTGAGGGTTGAGTGTCCTTTAAATCAGCGAAACCGCGTACACTGCGACAAAACCTTCCTCGGGACAGGGAGAAGGAAGGCGATTCCGACAACAAGCTTCCGCTGATTCCGGCGAGGCAGACAGATTGCGAAAATAACGATGCGCGAACTTCTCACCCTCCTGGCCGCATGGGCGGCCCTGTGTCTGGCCCCCGCAACGGTCCTGGCGCAAGCGCCGGTTCCCATCGGCAACGAAGCCTGTAAAACCTGCCATGTCCCCTACGAGGCCCACAAGGTCAACGTCTATCACAGCGATTGCCTGGCCTGCCACACGCCGGAATCCCAGCACCTGACCGAAGGCGGCAAAGGGACGGTCAAATTCCCGACTGCGGACAAGTGCCTGTCCTGCCACCAGACCAACGACCACAAGCGCATGAACTGGGCCTTCTCGGAGCATAAGAAAGGACAGGTCGAATGCCGCGACTGCCATGGCCTGCACTCGCCCAAGCAGCCCAAGAAATCCAACCTGGCCCTGTGGAAAACCGACAAGCAATCCGCCCTCTGCATGGACTGCCACCAGGATGTGGCTGCCCGCATGAACATGCCCTCGCATCACCCGGTCAAGGAAGGCGGGCTGTCCTGCGTCAGCTGCCACGACCCGCATAGCGGCAAGCAGACCAACCTGGTGAGCAAGAACGACCAGTGCTACACCTGCCACCAGGCCATCCGCGGCCCCAAGGTGTTCGAGCATGCGCCGGTGGTCGAGGACTGCACCATCTGCCACAACCCGCATGGCACGCCCAACCGGCGCCTGCTCAACCTTTCACAGCCCATGCAATGCCTGCAGTGCCATTCCATGGCGCTCACCACCCATCCTCTGGTGGCGGGCAAGCAATCCGGAGTCGCCCTGAGAAACTGCACCAGTTGCCATGGCGCGATCCACGGCAGCCACATTGATCCAAAACTCAAACATTGATGGGCGGAGGCGAGTCATGAAAGCAAAAAAAGTGAAGACGTCCGCCCTGTTGATGCTGCCCCCCCTTACGTTGTGGGTCGCCGCCCTGCAGGCAGCCGACCTGAGACCAGCGTGGGAGGACTTCAACCACCGCCAGCGCGGTGCGGCGGCAGTGACGGGTTCCTCCCTCAGCGAATTGACCGCCACCCTGCAGGCAGCCGATGAGAACCCGGTGAAATACGCGCCGGCCCCGGCTGTGGCGCCTCCCGCCCGGACCGCCGCCGTGGCCGGCGCCCCTGCAGCAGGCGCGACGACCGAGGCCGCAGAAGAGCAACCCGCCCAGGCTGCCGCCCCTGCCGATAACGATTCCGCTGCCAGCCCCGCCGAAAACGGCATGTCCGTCAGCGCCGTAATCACTCCGCGCCTCTTTGCTTACGATTATTTCGAAGGCGGGGGCGACAACCTGCCCCATTACCTGGAGCGCTACGATTACCGCGACGGCCTGACCGGCGACAATCGTTCCGGTGTGGATGCCGACATCGACCTCAGCCTCATCATGAACGACGGCGACCGCGATGTGTTCGTGATCGAGCGTCAAGGCTTCGGTCAAAACACCCATCGCGGCATGGTCAGACTCGACGACGACGAAATCACCTTTTCGGGCTCGTATTCCCACTACCGTTCGGCCACCGGCGGCCTCGACTATCTGTTCAGCCCGGCTGTGGTGCCAGGTGCCGGAATCGCGCCGTTCCCCGGCGGGGCAGGAACCATTTCCCCGGGAGGCAACCTTCCGTTCACCCGCAACACCAGCACGACCGAATACCGGATCGACCGCACCGCCTATGCCGCCGGTTTCAAGATGAAGCCCAGCCTGCTGGGCGGA